>CALWPV010000036.1 GCA_944383515.1 uncultured Clostridia bacterium | reverse complement strand
CGATGTGGCAAGCGGAACGCAAAAGATCATCAGACAGATGGGCATGAATAGGAATATCATCTAAAACTAAGAAGTTAACACTTGGAGTTTGTCAAGAAAAAACTCCACAACATCTTGACACTGTCTTAAATTATGATTCTGTTGCGGCAAGCTGGTTCTTGTGTTAAGATATAGAGGCATTCTTCGTTGAAGAGAAAGGATTTTTTATGAAACGAATCATTACTGTCACGATACTGCTTATTTTTCTTCTTACGGCCTGTGGCAGCGGCTACGACAACGCAAGTGTCGACATTCCTAGCACCTGGGCTGCCTATTCTATAGATACACTTTCTTTTCGCTTTGAGGCAGGGTACCAGAGCGAAAGCTGGGACGCTTTGCAAACCGATATGGACACGCGGGTTTCTGTGCTGGGCACAAGCAATCAGCTGGCTCTATTTGGCCGCCTTATTTCGCCCGCGTCCGCGAAGGGAACCGTAAATTATATTGACTTTGGCTACTGGGACACGGGGCGCGCCCTAGAGCCCACCGAGCTTGAAGGCATTATGGAAACGCTAAATAATCTTTCTTCTCCTCTGCTTCAGTTATCCGTTAGCTCTTCCCAGCTGCAAAGCAGCCGCATTCGCACGTATGGCGCTGTTACGGCGCTCACAACGGCATTTACGGTAGAAACAGAAGACCTAAGCTGCGTCCTCCAGGCGGCTTTGGTTCCCCACGGCAGCCGCGTCTATTTGATCAGCTACGCTGATTTTTCAACGGGGGCCGATAACGATATGTTAGAGGGCTTGTTAAGTACCCTGCAATTTTCCGAGGGAGTATAAGAGCCATGCGCATTGCCATATGTGACGATCAAGAGGCGCAGTGTTTGCTGCTCACGCAGCAGATAGCGCGTCTAGCTAAAAACCTTAACCTGCCGGCGCAGATTCAAACGTTTAAAAGTGCCGACGCGTTTTTATTTGCTTACGAAACAGATAAAAACTACGATCTTCTGCTGCTAGATATTCAAATGCCGCGCCTGTCTGGCATGGATTTGGCCCGGCGCCTGCGCCGCCAAAAGGACGATTTGACCATTGCCTTAATTACAGCCAGCGAGCGCTACGCCCTGGAGGGATACGAAGTAGACGCCATTGCTTACCTGCTTAAGCCTGTGTCGGACCAGGCGCTTTCTGCTTTGCTGACCAAGGCGGCTCTTCGCAAACCGGCGGAAAGTATTTTAGTACGCTTACGCGATGAAACGGTTAAGGTGTCGCTCAGTCAGATTCTTTATTTAGAGAGCGCGGCGCATGACACGCTGTTTAAATTAGCTGACGGCACGCAGCTAATTTGCCCCCAGGGGCTCAGTCATTTTGAAGCCGATCTTGCCTTGTTGTACCCGGGGCGCTTTTTTCGCATTCACCGCTGCTATTTGCTATATCTGCCCGCCGTTACTGCCATACACCGTAAAGAGGTAATTTTGACTAATGGCGAGGCGCTTCCCATTGCGCGTGGACGTTTTTCTTTGTTAAATCAGGCTTATCTTGCTTATTATCATGGTTAATTTTTAGGAGAACGTTATGGTTTTTTCTACTTGTTTTGTGCTGTCTATTCTTTTTTTATCTAGCCCGCTACAGCCCGGAAAAATCAAAAATGGAATCGCTATTCTTTTAATTTTAGGAACGGCGCTGCTGGCCTCCCTACTCTCGCCCTATTTTTCTCTGGCCCCCGTGCTGGGTTGGGCTCTGAATGCCTTATTTTTGGCCGGTTTCTCTTTTTTTTATCAGGAAGAACGCTTTTCGCACGTCGTTTTATATTGGGCTATTCCCTATGCTACTGTGCTGTATTTTCAGGCGTATCCGGCTTTTCTAGCTCCCATTTGTATGTTTTCCCTGGCCTTATACCGCCGGGAAACCACCAGCCCCCTAACGTACCTGAAACTCTTCCTTTTACTGCTTTTAGCCGCGCCCTTTCCGATTGTATACCCTTCTTCTCTATTTCAAAATCTTTTGGTGCTCTGGGTATACTTTACGCTGGAGCTATTAGCGCGCACCTATGAAAAGGGCCTACAGCGCGGCACCGAGGCTTTGCAGCAGCGGGCGCTATTGCAGCAATCTTCAGAAATTAAACAAATGTACTTGGACATGCGCAGCTTTCGTCACGATTACCATAATCATACGCAGAGCGCTCTAGCCTATTTGGCACTGGGAAAGGTAGAAGAAGCCAAGCGCTATTTAGCTACGCTTGACGAGAATTTATCGCATATTGGGTCTTATATGCAGTCGGGCAACCTTATGGCCGACGCCATTGTTAACAGTAAACTTAGCATTGCCGCCTCGGCCCACATTACCATTCACGCGCAGGCCGTTTTACCGGAAAGCCTGCCCATTCGCGACACCGATCTTTGCGTATTATTAGGAAACTTACTAGACAACGCAATTGAAGCCTGCGAGCAAATTGAACCGAAAAAACGTTTTTTACGCCTCTACATGGTTACGCGCCAAAAACAGCTTTATATTTCCGTGCAAAACGCGGCTAAAGAAATTCTCAACTTTAACGAACGCCACTATATTACCAGCAAACGCGGCCAGCATGGGCTAGGGCTGCTGCGCGTCAACTTGCTTGTCCAGAAATATCAGGGGTACCTCAATTTACAGAATGAGCCGGGCGTTTTCGCGGCGGAAGTTACGCTTCCTCTCGCCTAAGCGCGTTCTTCGCCCGTGCATTTCATGTCTGCTTTTATGCATTTGGTGCAAAAAAGAATCCCTTCTCCTTGTGTTTTGTTATACTTTTCTCACAAACTAAACAAGGAGGGAACCCTATGCAAACAATATGGTTCAAACGAATGGTATCTGTCTTACTTCTCAGCGCTCTCGCGCTAAGCGTTGCAGGCTGTCAAAGCCGTTACACGCCGCGAGAATCCAGTTCTGCTGCTCCTTCGGCTCAAACCGGCACCGGCGGCGATGCGGCTCAGGAAGAAGTGATTACCGTCTATTACCTCAATGATCCTGGCTTTCCATTGGAGCGCACGCTGCGTGCCTTCAGCGAGTCGTACAGCAAAACCGGTTCTAACATAACCATTGAAAAAGTTGCTTTTCAAGATCCGGAGGCACTCAAGGAAAGCATTCAGAGCGAAGGTTTTCCCGATGTCTTATTGCTGCGAGCGAGTGATTCTTTATACGATCTTGACCCTCAGCAGTGGATTGACGCGGGGCAGGTGTTGGCGCTCAATGACATGCTCGAAGCTGACGACAGCTTTCAAGCTAGCAACTACATTGCCGGTTTAATGGAAAGCGGTCAGGTAGGAGGGCAGCAATATTATATGCCTCTCTCTGTTGAAATGCAGGCACTCTATATGCCACTGTCAAACGTCCAGTCCAGCGGTATGGGTGGTCTTTCCGATTCCTATACCCTAGAAGAGTTTTTGCATACTGTATCGGAAGCGGGGGAACACTATGATTATACGTATTTGCCGCAGTTTTACGATACAAGTAGAGACTATGGCCTGTGCTTACTAAACTTTCTACAGCAGACAGGAGCTTTGCAAATCAATCGCTCCGCTCAAACGGTGCATGTAAATGAAAGCATTTTACCCACCGTTCTCAGCGCTTTTCAGGAATTGTATAACGATATACTCCTTTATACAGAAAACGCCGAAGCCGCCACCCTTTCTTTTGCCGAGCAACAGGCGCTAACGGCTACCAGTGTTTCCAATATTACCATTCCCATGGCTATGCGCTACATGCAAAGCGGTTATTTTGAATTTCTGGGGCAGGAGGCAACGGCATATTACTACCCTCTGGCGACAGATTCGGCACAGGAAATGGACGCGCCGCGCCAATATGCAGCCATGGTCAATCTGGTTGGGTTAATCGGCTCCGAGTCAGAGCATGCGCAGGCCGCTTATGATTTTTTGCGCCATGTCATGGACTTACCGGCCTCTAACTGGCTTACTCTTCCCTTTTATATGCCCAACTCTACTACCGAACGGTACCAGCAGCATGCCGAAATGTTCTTCCATGGTCTTCTCTACATGACGCCCGTTAATCTCAATCAATTACAGCAGCTGACGGAGCAACTGGCTAGATCTCCGGGCGGCAGCGCTTCGTATAAACTAGAAGACGGAATAGAACGATATGTTACCCTGCAGCCTCTCACAGACACCCAGCTTAACGACATTAACCATGTTTTTTCAAACATAACCCAGACCTATATGCTAGACGGGCAGTCTGCTCTCATTGTGCAAGAAGCGCTTTCTCCTTATTTATCCGGAGAAAGCGACAGTACCGACGGATTAGCTGCTTCCCTTCAATCTGCGCTAGCAGAGGCACTAGAATGGAGACCTATATGACGTATCACACGCAGTACCGCGCTTGGCAAAATGCCCTGTATTGCTTAAACCGTGTTGGAAGCCGCATGGGTATGCGCTACTTTTTGCCGGCCACGTTAGTTCTTATATGTAACCTCCTAATGCCCGCAGCCAGCGCCCTCTTTTTGGGGGCGCTGGCTGCGGGCCACGTGCCGTTCTGGCTATACTTGGTTCCGCCGCTGCTCGCCAGCAGTTTGCTTTGCCTTCCCTTCTTTTCCGCGAAAGCGCTAACCGAATGCAGACTTTTCGACACCGAGTTCTACGTAAAATTTTTTTCTTTTTCTTACGCATATATTCATAGTCAGGAGGGTAAAGAAGATTTAAAGAAAGGATACGCGGCTCACCACAGCGGCATAGCGCAGGGCATTGAGCTTATGGTCCAAAGCGCAATGGACTTTTTACAGGAAGCACTCTTTTTTGTTTTTCTGTTTATTTTTCTTTTTTGGTTTAGCGCTCGAAGCGGCCCCAGAATCGACAGGCTCTTTCTTCTTTTCATTGTTCTCGAGTTGCTCATTCGCATACTATTTTTTCGCGGCCGCAAACAACTAGACCAGCAATCGCGCCCTTGGCAGCAACAATACCATAAGCATTATCACGCTCTCGTTACCGGAGCAATCACTTCAAACCAAAGTTTATTTAGCATTCGCTCTTACCTTCTGGCCAGAATTCAGCGCTATGGCTTGTCTCTTACCGAGCTATACAGTACCCAGCATATATATTCTTTTGGACTGCGGGCTTTCATATATAGCCTGCACATGCTGCAGGGCGCCCTTTGCTTTCTTCTGTTATACCAGGCGGGAATCACTCCTTTTTATCTTGTCTTTATCCTTGTCCTTCTTTTTACGTCCCAAAGCCGCTTAGCTAAGTTGCTTTCTCATATACAGGCAATTCAAACTACAAATATAACGATTACTGATTTCCGCAATTTTCTAAGAGAACCCGATCATGCCGTGTTAAAAGGCACGCAGCCAGCAAGCAAAGCTCCCCCTTCTTTTACGCTGGAAAATATCAGCTTTACCTACCCCCGGCAGGAGAAACTGGCCATACGCTCCCTTTCTTTTACCATTCAACCGGGCGAAAAAGTAGCCATTGTAGGGCCTAAGGCCTCTGGAAAAACCACGCTTCTTTTGCTGCTTGCCGGCCTACTTTCTCCTACCTCTGGCAGCCTGTTAATGAATGACAAATCTCTTTCTTCCTACCAGGCCGATTCTTACTACCGTTATGTTGACGCGATTTTTACCAATGAACCTATTTTTGCTTTTTCCATTTTGGAAAATATTAGCTGCCTTCCACCAGAGCAAACCGATCGCGACCGCGTGTGGCACTGCCTTTCTTTAGTAGGACTTTCTGCCAAAGTGCGTTCCCTTCCTCTCGGTATTGACACGGCGTGTACGCAGAGCCTTGATCGGAACGGCGCCAACTTTTCCAGTGGCGAAACACAGAAGCTGCTCCTGGCGCGTGTTCTTTACAAAAACGCGAATGCTCTCTTTTTTGACGAGCCCATGGCTTCGTTAGACCCTATTTCTGAGCATACTTTATACCAAACGTACGCACATTTATTTGCTAACAAAACCTGTGTTTTTGCCTCTTGCCGCTTAAAAGCAGCCCAATTTTGCGACCGTATTATACTGCTACAAAATGGGCAAATTGTGGAAGAGGGAACTCACGAAGCCCTGATGCGGCTAGGCGGCGCCTATGCCGCCCTTTACCAACAGGAGAAATGAGTATGAAAACTTGGTTACACTGTTTACAATGGATCAAACAATATAATGCTTCTATTTTACCGGTTACTATACTCGCGGCCTTATTTCACGCGGGAACCATTCCTTTTCTTCTTATTCTATTCCAACTAGTTATGCGCTGTCTCTGGCTGGGCCGCATACACCAGGCCCTTCCCTGGCTTCTAAGCTGCCTCGTTATACAGGGCATTCTTCACCTTCTATACTTGCTTTGCCACCAGCAAATCATGCATTATGCCTCGCAGCTCTCCTTATTTGCCCGCTACCGCCTGGCCCGTCAAGTTTGCCGCCTCGATTATGCTACGCTTTCAACCGCTCCGCTTCATTCTACCATTTTAGCCGCTCAGCGGAGCATGCAACTAGGCGGAGGGCTGGGCGCCATTCTTTTCGCTGTAGAAGAATGTCTCACCCGCTTTTTAACCGTTTTGGCTATGCTTCCTTTCACTTACTATTTCTGGACGTCTGGCCCCCTGGCGCCGTGGACCGCTTTGCTCACGCTCTGCGCTTTAGGCCTTTTTTCTCTGTTAGAACTGGCCGCCGAGCGGCGCCTAAACGCGGCCAAAAAGCGCCAATTTGAGCTTATCATTCAAATGGATATGCGTTTTGACTATTTAAATTATAATATTTATTTCAACCCCATAGGCTATAAAACCATTGTGCTACGCCAAATGAAAAGCTTTTTATTACCTCATATTATTCGCAACGCCAATTTTTCCAACCGCGCTAACGAACTCCTCATTCCCGAGCACCTTCAGGTAAGCCTGCTTCGCTTTTTTGAAATTCTCTGCTTGCTGCTACTTTGCGGTGGCCCCTGGGTTTCTCTTTTCTTTCTTCCTTACGGAGCCGGCGCCTTTCTTTTTGCTTTCTCTTTTTTGCGCCTTTCCACGGCATGGCGCACCTTTCGCGTGCGCTGTGATACGCTGCGCCCATATATAGATTTTTGCGACAATACCGAAACCTATTCGGTTTTGTCTACCGGCAGTATTCCTGTTGAAAAACGAGTAGACGGCGTATATGAATTTGAATTTCATGACGTGAGCTTTACCTACCCGGGCAGCTCGCTTCCCGCGCTCTCGCATGTTAACTGCAAAATTTCCTTAAAAGGCCATACAGCCATTGTTGGCCCTAATGGCGCGGGTAAATCTACGTTTGTTAAATTACTCTGCCGCTTCTTTGACCCCACCGAAGGCTATATTACTTTAAATGGCATTGATATTCGCAAATATAATGAACAAGAATACGCCCGCCTTTTCGGTCTGTTATGGCAAAACGCTTCCTTTTTCCCTTTTTCTCTTTTTGAGAATGTAGCGCTCTCACCCACCCCCGATGAATCTAGAGTGTACTACTGTTTACGCCGAGCCGGCATTTCCCGTCAAAAAGCCAGCCACTGGCAAGCGCTCAGTAAACAAAATTCTGACGCCGTGCCCTGGTCTGAAAGCGACCAACAAAAAATCGCCCTAGCACGCGTTTTGTACCAGGGCGCTCCCGTTGTTATTTTAGACGAGCCCACTTCCACACTGGACATGCAGGACGAATCAGATTTTTATAATCAATTTCATTCTTTAATGCACGATAAAACAAGCCTGCTCATATCTCACCGCCTAGGCAGCTGCCTGATTAGCGACACCATTATCGTTTTCGATCAGGGTCAGCTTGTGCAGCAGGGCAGCCATGAAGCGCTCCTTGCCGATTCTGAAGGGGTGTACGCCAGGCTCTGGGCCGCTCAACAAGGCCCCTCCCAAGAATAGTCATATTATTCTTGCAAGCTTCCAACATATCGCACTGCCTCCGGCCCTCGCCGCACCGTGCCGATTCTATAACACGTATGGTAACCGGAAACAGCCTCTCTTATCGCCTGCTCCGCTTCCGGGCTCACTACCATAACGAGTCCCACGCCGCAGTTAAAGGTTGCCAGCATTTCTTCGTCGCACACTTTAGCCACTCGTCGCAAATACGAAAATACCGGCAGCAGCCGAATCGCGTCTACCTGAACCTGCGCCGACAGCCCTTTAGGAATCACCCGGTTGAGATTACCGGCAATACCGCCGCCGGTAATATGCGCCATGGCGTGTACGCCGCCCACAGCCAGCGCCGCCTGAATCGCCGCCAAATACGAAGTATGCGGCTTCATAATCTGCTCAATGAAGGTCTCTCCTTCAATCTTGTCCAGCTTGCACTGCGGCAGCTTTTCCATAAGCATGCGGACCAGCGAATACCCATTGGTATGGAGTCCATTCGACGCCAGCGCTAAAACAGCGTCGCCCTCGCGCACCGCCGATCCGTCAATCAGCGCTTCCTTCTCCGCAATGCCAACCACCGAAGCCGTCAAAATGTAGGTCCCTTTTTCTACCACCTGCGGCTGCACCGAGGTTTCGCCGCCAACCAGGCTGCAGCCATTCGCCCGGCAGGCCTCCGCCATGCCCTTAATAAAAGACTTGATCGTCTCTTTCTCCGCATTGCCGCATACAATGGTATCCAGCACGGCCAGCGGTCTGGCCCCCATAACCGCAATATCATTAACCAGGTGATTGATCATATCGTGGCAGATCGATTCCGCATAGCCATACTCCATAGCCAGCTTCTGTTTGGAGCCCGGCTCCTCCGATTTGAGCACCAGAACCGGATGCTTCATATCCGGAAAGGAAGCGTCATATAGCGACGCAAACGCCCCCATGGCGTTCAAAACCCGCGGATCTTCGCTTCGCAGGTACGGCGCCATTTCTCGCTTCATTGCGTCCGTATACGAAATATCCACGCCCGCTTTGCGATAAGAAAATTGTTCCGACACCTCGCGGCGACCCTGAATCATTTCATCTACCGAGCACTGGTACAGCTCGGCCAGCTCCGTCAGTATCTCCAGGCTGGGCAGCGTTCCGTTTTCCCACTTCGATACCGCCTGAAACGATACCGACAGTTTCTCCGCCACCTCCTGCTGCGTCAAATGCAGCGCCTTGCGTTCCGCCGCCAAAAAGGCGGCTATTTTTGCATAATCCAGCATTGTCATCACCTCTCCTCAGCGTATGACTCCATTATACAAAAAAATGCCGCCTCTACAATAACCAAATGCTAGATCAAACTCAACCAGACGTAGAATCAATCCTCATACAGCGTCTGATTCTCTTCCCAGCTTCGGCTTAAATTACTCTGCGCCTTCTTCTCGTACGCGGCGCTAAATTCCTCCGGCGTAATGCCAAAGCAGTCCAGCATATCCACAAAATACATCATCACATCCGCGCACTCC
The DNA here is from genome assembly GCA_944383515.1 of uncultured Clostridia bacterium. Taxonomy (GTDB): domain Bacteria; phylum Bacillota; class Clostridia; order Lachnospirales; family Bianqueaceae; genus CALWPV01. The sequence goes on along the minus strand of CALWPV010000036.1, from coordinate 14,294 downwards.
TCCGCAAAATGCGCTCGCACGTGCGGATTCTCCATAATCGCCTGCTCGCCCTTTTTCTTAATAATGGCAATTACCTCGCCAATCTCGTCTATCATCCAGAGCAGGCTATCGCGGCCATATTGCGGCTCATGAGGGCACCATTCCTCTTTATGCCGCTCTAACAGCGCTCTCTGATATGCCAGCATATCCGATATTTTCAGCTCACTCATACCGTCATCTCCCTTCTGCAAGATGACTCTATCATACACTATAACCCTTTGTTTGACAAGGGGCGCGCGCGGCGCGAATCCTTTTTCGTTACTCGCACTGCCGAATGGCCGCTCGCAGCGGCAATCCAGTCTTATACAGACTGGTTTCACGGGATCGTATGAAAGCCGGGTTATGCTAAATCGGCCCGGTGCAGCTGCGGCCGCATTTTAATCATAATAATCAGCGCTAAAATGGCAGCCAGCAACGAAGTACCGGCAAAATTAAGCCAGATACCCGTAAGCCCCAGCGGCCATAGAATAACAATGAGCAGCACTGGGAAAACAAGCGCGGTTGAAACCGAAATCAGAGAAGCCTGCAACGGTTTTTCTATGGCCATCATATAGCTCTGCGTCGCAAAAGCGAACCAACGCGTTAAATACGTAAAGACAAACAGCCGCATGGCCCATATTGCCATTTGCATAGCCTCCGGCGTCGCGTTAGCCATAAACAGGCCGGCCACTTGCGAGGGGAACAGCGCCATGAGCACAAGCGCCGCCGCGGAAATCACGAAAGCGGTCACAAAGCAGCACTTTTCAATGGCGCGCACACGCGAAAACCTGCCGGCGCCCCAGTTATAACCCACGGCCGGCTGCAGCGAATCGCACGCGCCGTACATAATAGGCTGCACAATGCCATCGGCATACATAAGCACGCCGTATACCGATACCGCGGTTTCGCCGCCCAGACGCACCAAAATCGCATTCAGCAAAATAGACGTAATACGGCCGGCAATATTATTTAAAAAGGTAGGACTACCGCAGGCGACAATCTGGCGCACAATCCGCAGTTTTAACTTCGGCCGGCAAAAGCGAAGCTGCGTCTTCTTTCTCCAAAACGGAATTAAGGCCAGTAAAACCGACATCATCATGGCCAAACAGTTGGAAAGCGCCGCGCCCCATACGCCAACGCCTACCACGCCCAATAAAATAAACTCAAGCAGAGCCCCTACTACCGACATAAGAATATTCAAAGCCATACTGCCACGAATAATACCGCAAATTCGCAAGAAATTGTCCATGGCAAAGACAATGGTGGTAATCGGCGAGCACAGTGCATACACCCGAATATACATAACCGCCTGATCGGCAAACTCTCCTTCTGCCCCCATTAAACGAATTAACAGCGGCGCGGCCGCAAATAAGAGGGCGCCAATCAATATGCCCGTTAACACTATCATTAAACAGGCACAGGTGAATATGTTATTGGCTTCTTTTTCCTCCTTTCGGCCCAGCGCAATGGATATAGGAACCGCCGAACCCACGCCGATCAAATCGGCCAGAGCAAAGTTAATAATAACAAAAGGCATTGCCAAATTGACCGCCGCAAAGGCTGTAGAACCTAAAAACTGACCAACCAGCGCTCCGTCAATGGTCTGGTACAGCGACGACGCCAGCATACTAATAGCCCCCGGAATGGCAGCTGTAAAAAATAATTTTACCGGAGGTGTTTTGACAAATAGAATTTCATTTTTTGAACTCATTTAACCCTCCAGCCACTGCTTCGCGTAAGCCGCTAAAGCGGGAATCATTTGCTTAATGCTCATGCCGCTGGTATTGACGCAAAGGTGGTATCCCCGTTTGTCGCCCCATTTGAAATTAGCCACCATTTCCTGGCTCTTCGCCCGCGCCGAGTCGATCTGCTTAATTTTCTTTTCCAGCTCTTTATCCGTTAGCTTCTCGTCTTCCGAAGCCCGCGCGCGGCAGCGCGCTACTTTCGATTCCATATCGGCGTACACAAAAATATTAAACGAATGCTCCTCGGTCAGCACCGTATTGGCTCCTCGGCCAACAATAACGCAATCGCCTTTGGCCGCCAGCACTTTAATCACATTACGCTCCGCAACCAGCAGATTAATCGCTTGCTGCGTAACCGGTGAATAATATGAAAAGCTGCGTCCAAAATGCAGCACCGTGCTCCGGGGCACCCCCTTTTCTAGCACGTTTTCCACATACCATTCGCTCATGTTCGTTTCTTTTGCGATTTCTTCTAGGATTTCCCTGTCATAATAGGCATAGCCCAGCTCGTCGGCCAGGCGTTTTCCCACCTCGCGACCACCGCTGCCAAATTCGCGGCTCACGGTAATAATGTTAGACATGTCTCTACCTCCTAATTTTCGACCTTTTCCAGTTCTTGTTGAAAAAGAGCCGTCCATTTAAGAGAAAGATTAACCAGCAGTTCCCGCTCTTCCTCGCTCATTTTCTTTAGCGACGTCATTTCCGCGCGCACAAGCGGTTCTATCGTTTCCCGCGCATACTGACGCCCCCGCTCGGTAAAGACAATCCGTTTGCTCTTGCGGTTTCCCTCTACCGGCGTTAAAGCAAGAATGCCCTCTGCCTCCAGGTGCTTGAGCGCTGTATTGATTGTCTGCTTGCTATACGCCCACAGATCACAGATCTCTTTTTGGGTAAGACCGTCTCCCTGCGTATACGTAATATATAATATCCACAGCACGGTATCAGAAATCCCCAGCCGGAGCGCATAGTGATGGTATAAGTCGTCCATCTGTTTATCATTTTGGTTGAGAAGCGCAAGCTGCTCTGAAAGTTCAGCCTTCATGCCGGTTTCCATCCTTTCATAAATGAACAAAGAGTATTATAGTCCGAAATCAGATTATTGTCAAGTCCTCTCTCATTCCTTGTTAATGGCCTCAATAAAGGCAGGAATGAGCTGCTTTTTCCGAGAAACAACGCCCTTAAGAAGCACGCTGTCTTCTTGCGGCCTCTGGCCGAATGCCTCGCTTACGAGCTCGCTGGCGCCGTCGCCAAAGCAGAGCAGCGTGGTTTCTTCCTCAATAATGTTGGTAAGCATAAAAAACATCATGCTCATGCCATGCTCGCGGCAGTGTTTTTCCATATAGGGAAGCAGCTGTTTTTGGATACGCGCCAGTTCTTCTGTGCTCATGCTGCTAATTTGCCCAACGCCAAACTCGGTATCGCCAAATTCAAATTTTTTGTAGTCTTGGTATAGAATTTCTTCGGGCGTTTTGTCTTTGAGATTACTGCCGGCCGTAAACATTTCAATGCCATAGTTCTGGCAGTCGATTCCGGCCATGCGCGCCAGCTCCTGCGCCGCGTGCCGGTCTACTATGGTGCAGGTGGGAGAACGGAAGATCAGCGTGTCAGACAAAATGGCGCTGCAAAGCAGGCCGGCTATGGCGGGCGAAATGGCCACGCCTTTTTCCTGGTACATTTCATAGACAATCGTAGCCGTGCAGCCTACCGGTTCGTTGCGAAAATATACCGGCTCCATGGTTTCCAGCGTGCCAATACGGTGGTGATCGATAATTTCCAGAATTTCCGCGTTTTCAATGTTGTCCACGGCCTGGCTGCGCTCGTTGTGATCGACCAAAATGACAGAGCGGCGGCGAATGCCCAGCAGATTGCGGCGCGAGATCATGCCAATATAATGCCCCGATTTTGAGATTACTGGAAAATCGCGAATTCTAAGGCTCTGCATGGTTTCTTTAATGTCGTCGGTATAATCGCTGGGCAAAAACGTTTTCAGCCCTTCCGTGGTCATAAAGGCCCGCACCGGAATGCTCTGGTTAATCTGGTGCGCCACCATATAGCTATCGAGCGGCGTAACAATAATATGGCAGCCACGCTCCTGCGCAATTTTGCGAATGGTTCTCGATACCGGCGCGCCCAGGCAAACAATAATGCAGCCTGCGCCCGATTCTAACGCCGAAAGCTGCGAATCGTAGCGATTGCCGGTAATCACCATATCGCCCTCGCAGATATAATCTTCCATAACATCCGGATTGGCCACGGAAATTAGCACGCTGCCCTTGTCAAACCGCGCCCCCGGATCGCCTACAATCATTTCCGCCTCCAGCGTTTCTAAAATGTTCGCGTAGGAGGTATGGGATTTCGACAAAATGTCGCTATTTTGTTTTTCCATATAAGAAAGGGCGATATCGTTAATGGTAATCACGCCCTCCAGCACGTTGCTTGCATCGACAATCGGCAGGGTAACCGCGCCTATATCCGTCATTTTTTTCCAGGCTTTCTTCAGCGAAATATCCTTCGATACGCCCTCAATATGCCGAATTTCCATATCGCGCACCCGCGTGCCGATATTGCTCACATACCGGGGCTGTCCCATGCCAAACCGCCGCAGTACATAGGCCGTTTCGGGGTTAATCTGCCCTGCCCGCGCCGCGATATAGCGGTTGCCGTCACCCTCCTGATTTTTCAGCTCGGCATAGGCAATCGCCGAGCAAATAGAATCGGTGTCGGGGTTGCGATGCCCCAGTACATATACTTCTTTCATTTCTTGTCTCCTTTAGCTTGTAAAGCTCAGCAGCACTAGCTTTTTATAAAGATCGCCGCTATTATTCACTTCTTCAATCAACAGCCGGCTGCCACTGTCTTGATCCATTTCCATATGGGTAATGACGCTTTCATAGCTGCTGCTATGATAAAACAAAATGGACGTCTGGCTCCCTGTATTGAGTACATACGCCGTTACGTCAATTCCCATAGGCGTAACAGGTTGCGCCACCACAAGAACATTGTCATACACGGTAAACGCCTGAATGGGATCGTTAAAAGGATAAAACGCGAGAGAGCTGCCCTGCTCCAGATCCAGCACTAAAATTCCCAGCGCCTCCAAATGCAAATACAGCAGCCCGCCGGAAAACATAGGCTCGCTGCCCACGCCTCCAAAATACGACTGCGTGTCCTCCAGATAATCCCGCAGCCACAGGGTTTCACTTTCCATGGAGTCCCAGCGTATATACACAGAAAGCCCTAACTCTTGTTCCAGATTCGCATAAATAAACAGATTATCCCCCGTCTCATCTATGGCCAGCATGGGCAAATTAGAGGCTTCATATGCATACATGTCCAGAATTTCGTAGGGAATATCTATAGCCTGAACCTCGTCTGCTTCATACCGATAAATATACAAAAACTCATAGGCCAGCTCGCCAAAAATGCCCCGCGCTTCTATATCCTGTATGCCCAGGCAAAGGGGCCAAAACACAAAGCTTTCACCATTGTCGGCCCATTCGCACAGAAAATGCACCGACCAGCCCTGCTCGTCTGCCACCGCGCTAAAGTTATGGCCTGTAAAAATAAGCTGTGTTTCTTCTGTATCGGTATGGTATAAATACAGCGCCAAATCCTCGCCTTCCCGCTGTTCATACAGCAGCTTCGTTCCGTCGGGCGAGTAGGCATAATAGCTATCTTGCGGCAGCCGCAGCGAGCTCACTTCTTCCACCGTTTGCTCGGTTAGCTGTCCGATTTGCCGCAGCGCAGTGTCGCCTTGCTGCATCACGCTGCTCTCTACCCATACCTGCCCCTGATTAAAATGCGCCGTTTGCAGCTGATCCCATTCGTCTACCGCCTCCAGCTCAATCTCGTCGATCTGCTGCACATTCCAGGCGCCGCTCTCGGCCAGCTCGCCGTTACTTACATTTTCCGCAGATAGTCCATAGTCCTGATCGGGCAGCACCCCCACTTTTTCAATCGTCTGCGCCTGACACCCCAGCAGCAGCGTCAGGCTCAGCAGCAGACTCCCCAGCGCCATCCGTCTCTTCATGGACTGCCTCCTTTCTTTCCTGATGCTTCTTGTTTTCAGTCTTGTCCAGATCGCGGCTCTCCAAAAACCATACGGTAAAGCGCGTCACCGCGTTTTTCTCGCTTTCCACCTGAATCTGCGCGCCATGCTCCTGAGCAATTTTTTGACAAATTACCAGGCCCAGACCCGCGCTGCCCTGCTCCCGGGAATACGTTTTGTTCACACGGTAAAACGGCTCAAATATATGCTCCATCTGCTCCGGCGTCATACCCTCTCCGCCATTTTGCACGCTCAAATACGGCACGGCCGGCCCGCCCTTCTCTTTGGCCCGCCTGCCGGCGGCAATGTCGATTGTCTCATGCGCCTTACCGTATTTAATGGCATTGTCAATCAGGTTAATGACCAGCTGCCGCAGCCTGTCCCCCTGCCCTTGCACCATTAGGTGCTCGGGGCAGGTAAGACGAAGGTGGCTCTGATAGCGATTGGCCTTCAGCTCCATCGCTTCCACCACGCTCGTCAGCAGCGGCGTAAGATCCAGCGGCTCCAGCTGATAATTTAGCTTCTGGTCCGACATTTCCAGCAGCTGCAGCACCATGGTATGCAGCCTAGCGCTCTCGTTTAAAATATGAGTCAGCCCGGTTTCTAACAGTTCCGGATCCTGCGTGCCGTTGTCCTGAATCAGTTGCGCAAACCCCTGAATGGTTGTAAGCGGCGTTTTCAGCTCGTGCGTCACGTTGTCAAAAAAGGCCTGCCGGCTGCGCAGCAGCTTAAAAATATGGTCTCGATCCTGCTCAATGCGGGAAAACTGCGTTTGAATCGTATCGAGCATGGCCGAATAATTCCGCGACAGATCGCCCACCTCGTCGTGGCGCCGTACTAGCGCGTGCGAAAGCTCTTCTTTCTGCGCTTCCATCTCTTTAGGCCCCATGCCTTTCTCGGTAAAACGGCCGGCAATCGCCGTTAAGCGGCGCAGCGGCTGAATAAAGTGCGTCAACACCAAAATGGAAAAGAGCAGCGCGGCCGCCATAATTAGAAGTGTAATCTGCAGCACCGTTTGCACTGTTTCGTATTTTTCAACCTGTAACTCCGAGTAATCCAGGTAGTAGACCACATAGCCCACCGGCTGCTGCAGCGTCTGCACCGGCATAACAAAGTACAAATAGCACTCATCCACTTGGTCATAGCTTAGCTCATAGGCGGCATGTCCCTGCCTGGCCTGTTCAAACGCCTGCGCCGGAAAATTCGGTTCGTTAAAATACGAAGGCGTGGTAGCCCGCAGCATGGTCCCGTCCATGCTATACACAGCCAGAGTATCGCCACTAGCCGCGTAAAGCTCCTCCACCAGCGTTTGCACAACCTCACTCTCCACCGCCGCCAGATCCGTCACCTCTTCAGCGCCGCCCAGCAGCATAATCTGCCGCGTATACACCTGCGTTGTGCTCTGCAAACGCATGAGATCACTTTCAATCTGGTCTTCCATAGACTGACTGAGCTGACGGGTCAAAATTACCTGCAGCGCCAGCGTACAGCCGATAAAAACCACAAGCAGCCCCAGCATCATTTTAGGGCGTATACCAAAATGAAGCCGCGGCGGCCCGCCCGGCGGCTTCGTTTGTTTATTCTTTCGGAACATATTTATATCCCACGCCAAACACGGTTTGTACGCTGCTGCTCAAATCCAGCTTTTTACGAAGCCGCTGCACATGGATATCCACCGTCCGGGTGTCGCCCAGATAGTCATAACCCCAAATTTCCTCCAAAAGCGCCAGCCGGGTAAAAACCTGCCGCGGGTGCTTCACGAAAAAGACGTACAGATCAAACTCCTTAGGCGTTAAATCCACCTCCGCGCCGTTTTTCAAAACCAAACGCTCATTTTCCCGGATCACAATGCCGTCAGACACAATCTGCTCCGTTTCCTGCGGCGCGACCGCGCCTGCCTTCTCGTACCGGCGCAGCACCGTTTTAACCCGCGCGATCACCTCGCGCAGATCAAACGGCTTAGTAATATAATCATCGGCTCCAGCTTCCAAACCGTACAGCTTGTCGTCCACGCTGCCCTTCGCCGTTAGCATAAGAATAGGAATATTCAGCGTTTCCGTCAGCATGCGGCAAATGTCTACGCCGCTAATATCCGGCAGCATCCAGTCCAGCAGCGCCACCTGCGGCTCAAATTCCTTGGCCAGCTCCAGCGCCTCGCTGCCCGTCAGCGCGCAGCGCACCTCAAATCCTTCCTTCTTGAAGCCATATTGTAAAATGCTAGAAATCGGCTTTTCGTCTTCCACAATTAAAATTCGTTTTGCTTCCATGCTTCTCACCCGTTAATGAAACGTATCCACGCGGTAATCCCGGTAATGAAACCCAAACCAGTGCGAGCTAACGTCTCCCGGAAACGCCGGCTCCGGCAGCACCCTAAACGCCTCGCCGTCCATCGCGCCCGGCGCCGTAGCGCGCGCATGCGCCAGCATTTTCTTCTTCAGATCCTCTCGCACCGCCTCGCAGGCCGGATCCGCATACAGATTATGCTGCTCCATAGGATCCTTTTCCAGATCGAACAGCAAATAGTGGCCGCCGTAGCGGCAATACACGAGTTTATACCTGCCTTCCATCACGCAAAAATGGACGTCTAGGCAGTTACCGTAAAACGTACGGTCTTCAGACAGATCCAGCAGATTGCGGCCCGGCATATTCGGCGGCGCTTCTACCCCCGCCATGGCCAAAATGGTGGGGTATATATCGCACATCTGCGCCAAATGCGCTACGCGCAGGCCGCGCTGCGGCGTCTTATATCGCTGCGGCGGCACAATCATGAGCGGTACATGCGCCGAGCCCTCGAAAAACAGATTCTTCTGCGAAGCAAAATGATCGCCCAGCATTTCGCCATGATCCGACGTGAAAATAATCCAGGTGTTTTCCAGCAGACCGTTTTCGCGCAGACTGGCCAGCAGCCGTCCCAGCGCATAGTCTACCTGCGAAATCAACGCGTAATACGCGCGGCGCATGGCTTTGACCTGCTTGGGGCTAAACAAATGCACGTTGGTGTTTTCATACGCGCCCATTAAAAAGCCCTGCGGCACCTCTTCCAGCGTTTTAGACCAGTCGCCGTACACAGGGTCCGGCATATCGCCGGTTTCGTACAGCTCCCAAAACTCCCGGCAGGGGTCAAACGGCGGATGCGGCTTGGTAAAGCTTGTCCACATAAAGAAGGGGCGCAGCGGATCGCGGGTTTCTAAAAAGTCAATGGAGCGGTCCCCCGTCCACGTGGTTAACGTGTCTTTTAGCGGCGACGGATTGATCGCCGGCTCCATTTCGCACTCGCCCACGCCGCTCAGTTTCGGTCTGGCCAGCGTTTCGTTGCGGTCGCACCAGCGCAGATAATCGGCGGGAATCTCCATTTCCTCAAAGCCATAATGCGCGCGCGCCGGCTCAAAATGCATTTTACCCATGGCCTTCGTCTGATAGCCTGCTTCCGCTAAAGCGGCGGGCAGCGTGCGCCTCTCCTGCGCCTTTTGCTGCATGTAGCTTTGGTGATTGGCGTTGCCCTTTACCCCGGAAAGAAACGCCGGCTCGCCTGTCATAATAGTGGTTCTAGACGGCATGCAAATGGGACAGTCGGCATACGCCCGGGTAAAGTTAATCCCTTCCACCGCCAAATAATTAAGGTGCGGCGTAAAAATCTGCCGGTTTCCCCAGGCCTGAATGGTATCAAAACGCTGCTGATCGGTGGTAATCAACAAAATGTTGTCAGCTGTGGTCATAGAAAAACTCCTTTCTCACTTCGCCATCGGCCTCTGGCAGCGCACCGCCCAAGTGGTAGGCAATAGTGGGGCCTTCGTCGATAAGACGCATCGGCCGCTTCACTTCGCCAGGACGCACGTTCTCGCCCCGCATGGCAAACACAGTGGTATACCCCGGTTTTTTCGGCGAATAGCCATGCGTTGCCATTTGCATATGCGGCGTATGCAGGCAGTCCTGCGGGGTCACCTCGTAAATATCGGGCCCCTCTAACGTATCTTGAAAATAATAGCCCTTCTTGGCTTCCAGCATAAGCAAACAAGTGGGATCCGCGCCCATAGCGCCGGCCTCGCTCCCGCTATACATGGCCTCGATACACTGGTCATGCTGGTCGCTAAAGGTTTGAATGAGATCTCTGACACGCGCCGCCAGCGCCTCTCGCTCGGTCTGGTTGCCGCCCGCGGCGGCGCCTTTATGGTCGTACAAATAAGCCGATCCGTCGGCGCCCTGCATGATAACGGTGTAGCGCTGCACCCGGTTTTGACGGCCGGCGAGCAGGCCGGCGCGCTGCAGCACGCGGTTGAGGCGGATGGCGCGCGATTCGTCGAGGCTGGAGTGATCGCCGAGCAGCACCCAGGTGACGCGCTCGTTTTGCATGAGCTGCATGAGCTGGGCGAGCTTTTGATCGAGCCGGCGCAGCGCCATAAGGGCTTCACGGCTATCATGCCCGTAGTGGTGCCGCATGCTGTCGAGATCGACATAATGAATGAGGCTAAAATCGGGCTGATATTTGGCGAGTGTATATTTGACGGCTTCATGCAGGAAGTTGTCGAGATAGGGCTGCGTAATGCCGCGCATGAGCTTTCCGTAGCGCGCGAAAACTTCGGCCTGGAGTCTGGGCGAACCGCTGCGCAGAGACGCGAAAATTTGATTGTCCCACCAGCGGTTGGCGAAGATTTCGGGAATATTATAATGAATCTTGGCGCCTGCGGTAACCGGCCAGAGAAAGGCGGCGGTGGTAAGGCCCTTTTCGGCGGCCAGCTCGTAAAGCGTTTTGCCGCGAATGTGGCTGCGCTGCCAGTGCCAGTCGGGCGAGAGCAGGCGGCGCGGCTGCAGCAGGGTGTTATGCACCACGCCGTGGTGGGCCGGGGTGCGTCCGGTTACAATGCTGCAGTGGGCCGGATAGGTGAGAGAGGGATAAACCGTCTCTACCTGCTTGCAATAGGCGGCGTCTTTTAAAAACGCGGCAAAGCCGGGAAGCTTTTCTATTATCTTCCAGTCGGTAGTTCCTAGGCCGTCAAAGGATAATACAATGGTTTTAGTTTTCGTTTGCCTCTTCATTGATTGCTTCCTGTTCCCATGTTTCTAGCAGCTGCTTGATATCGGCCATGGTGCTGACCGAGGCGCTGCCGTCGTCTTCGATTTGCTGCAAAATGCTGCGCGCGGTTTCGGCGCGCTGCGTAATGAGTTCCTGCGACTGGCGCAGGCGGCTGATATCGACCTCGCGCTGCTGGAGCTGCACCGTTAATTCCTGCACCTGCTGCGGCTTCCAGAGCAGCAGCATAAAGCCCAGGCAGCAGATGACGCCCGCGAAAAACAGCAGCACCTGTTTGAGCGATTCGACCACGCCGCGATAGCGCTTTTTGCGTCCGCTTCGGTTGTAAGAAAGCTCTTCCAGATCTGGCTCGGGCAGCGCCTGCTGCACGTATAAATCGCGGCTAAGGTCCGGAATGTCGTAGCGGCTGGCGTCTTCGCTGCCGCTGCGCCGCTGCTCGGCAATATAGAGCCGGTAGCGCATGGCGTCGCTATTAAGCGGATCGACCTTGGCCAGCTGATCCAGCACGCGCTGCGCGGTTTTATAGTGCTGCTGCTTAATATAACACAGTGCCAGCAGCATGTGCGCGTTCACCAGCGTTGGACTCAGGCGCACCGCTTTTTTAAGGCGCGCCATGGCAAAATCGATATCGCCAGATTTTACCTGCGTAAGGGCTTCGTTATACAAACGCAGCGCCTCGTCCATTTTTAGGGCGACTTCACGTTCCCTCCGCAGGGTAATCAGGTAGTTTCGGGCCTGCTCGTTTTCGGGATTCAGGTGCCGGCTAATGGACCAGGCTTTAATGGCTTCTCCCAGCTCGCCCCGCCGAAATTGAACAAGACCCAGCAAATTCCACGCCTGCGTATGGTGCGACCAGTAATGCACGGCGCTTTGCAGATCGGTAGCGGCGCGGCCCAGGTCGCCGGCGCGCGCCCGCGCGAGCCCGCTGCGATACAAACGCTCCGCTGTGATTTTCAGTTTTTTCTCTAACCGACTCATGCTTTCTCTTTTCCGGCGCGGCGCTGTTCGCGCGCCAGCGCTTTTGCAATTTCTAAAATGTCTTTCACTTCGTTACCCGAAAACCCGCCTTCCAGATCTTCGGCCAGTAAGCTTTTTTCAAATTTTTCCAGTTCGTCTTCAAATTTAAACATGCTCTGCCTCCGATTGCAACAATGCCTTTATGTCACCAATTAAATACAGGGAGCCTGCGCCCACGATCAGATCTACGTCTTGCTCGGCCGCGGTTTGCAGCGCCTCCTTAACGGTTTCTGTCTGCCTAGGCGCCTGCCGCACCGCGGCCGGGCGCTCGCCTAGGTTGTTCCACAAGTCGGCAAGCTCCGCCAGCCTGTTTTCGCCGTCGATACAGGTAAAAATGACCGGCCCGATCGCCGGGCAGCCATGCAGCGGCGCCATAATATGCGCGGTATCTTTTTTAGCAAGGGCGCTAAATACCAGCGCCACCCGCCCCGGGCGCGCCGCGTAATGCCGGCTCAAATATTCGCCAAGCGCCTCGGCCCCCGCCGGGTTATGCGCGCCGTCCAGCAGCAGCGGCTTTTGCGAAAATGCTGTCATTTCCATGCGTCCCGGCCACTGCGCCTTGCTAAGCCCCTGCCGCAGCGCCTCGTCGCTGATCGACCAGCCGGCCGCCTGCAAAACACGCGCGGCCTGAATAGCGGCGGCCATATTTTGCTTTTGGTAATCGCCTACCAGCGATACCGCATAGTCTTCCTGGGGCACAGCCTCATAATACGCGCAGCCCAGCTCCTTAGCCCGGTTTTGCACAACCTGCCGCACGCAGGGCGGGTTTTGCGCGAGCACCACTGGCGCGCCGCTCTGCAAAATACCGGCTTTCTCGGCCGCAATGGCCTCCAGCGTATCCCCCAGTGTTTTCGTATGATCCAGACTAATAGACGTAATAACGCACAGCGCCGGATGTTTGACTACGTTGGTCGCATCCAGCCGCCCGCCCACGCCGGTCTCCAGCACCACCACATCAACGCCCGCCCGCGCAAAATATACGAAAGCTATCGCGGTGATCAGTTCGAAAAACGTGGCGTGGTTGCCGCCCGCGGCGGCGATTTGCTCGGCGGCCTCCTTAACCTCTAGGCCGATGCTGAGCCAGTCTTCGCGGGCAATCGGCTGCCCGTCAATTTGAATGCGCTCGGTGTATTCGATAAGGTGCGGCGACGTGTACAGGCCTACCCGATAACCGCTTTGACGCAGCACGCTGGCGAGCATGGCGCAAACCGAGCCCTTGCCGTTGGTGCCGGCTACGTGAATGACTGGCAGGCGGTCCTGCGGGTTGCCGAAGCGCTCCATGAGCACCTGCATGTTGTGAATGCCGTCTTTTTTGCCGTACCGCGGTACGTCTTCCAGCCACTGAATATATGTCGTGTAATCCATTGAGTACTCCTTGTTTAGCCGGGTCTGACGCCCTGCGCGCCACACCCTTGATTAACTTATCGTACCCTCCCTGCCCTGAAAAGTCAAGGAAAAGAATGCGTAATCTGCACTCGTTATTGTCCGCCTGCTTTTCCAGCCGATTTGCCCGCGCGGCGGGGACAATATGACCATGGTAAAAGCAATAACCCGGTGTTTGGGGGACGGACTAATAGCTGCTTTAGAGGCGGCCCGCTCGGGAGCGGCTGCGCCGGGCCCGGGACAGGTCTAGCGCCAGCCGTGGCTCCGTGAAATATAGGGCCGCAGCGGAATAGCGGAAAAATTTCCGCTATTCCGTTTTTATATATAGCCGCCACGGAACAACGGAATGTTTTTCCGCCATGCGGTCCGTCCCTTTGTCATTAGCGCGGAACGATTAGGGTTCGATTCCGCGATCGGCTGCGTCCCTTGGACATTACCACGGAATATTGGGTAGTTTCTTTCCGTCGCAAGGTCCGTCCCGATGTTACGACCACGGAAAAATTGGCTTCGTTTTCCGCTGATACAACGCCTTTTAGGTACTGACCACGAAATAAGTAAACGGTTTAATTTCCAAATGTCTTAGTTTAGAATACATTTATCCTTGTTGATTTCAGCAGGGACGGAACTACCGCTTGGTTTTCCGTGGTCTCTTACTCTATAAAGACAATTCGCGGAATTTTATTCCGCTCTTTCGTGAAAACCTTTTAAGCGTAACGGTACTTTTTCCGTGATTCCGTGAATTCCCATATTTTTAACGAAACAGCGGAAGACTTTTTTCCGTGATTTGGCTTCGGGGACGGACCTTACCTGTAATCTTTTCCGCTTGCGCGTTAAATTGACCAATTATAGCGGAAACACGGAGGCGTCAGAGCTCGCTAACCGTGTCGCCGTGACGCAGTCGTCAAGGAGGGGGACGGAGCTTCCGCTGTCTGGGACCGAGCGATCGCCCTCCGGGACGGACCTGCCCCCCATTCCTTCCGCGGGGGCCGCCATCCCCGGCAGGTCCGTCCCCCGTCCAATCTCGCTCTGCCGTCAGCATTCTCCGTCCCCCGTC
>CALWPV010000035.1 GCA_944383515.1 uncultured Clostridia bacterium | reverse complement strand
GCCGGATATGTTCCGCCAACGGAGGATTGCCACCTATGGTCAAACGAAAACAATACTATGATACATTAGGACAAGTAGCTTGAAAGATTTCGTGAAGAAAAAGTGTAAAGGGATATTGACAATATCAAAGCCAGTCTTTGAACTGCAGGATAGAATTGTTGAAGGTCGAGAAACGCTTCTTTTGATAAGAAGGTTCTATACCGGAAGTGGTTTTGATCATGGTGGCGACGAGAAAAGATTTATGGACATCGACGCCACAGCAGGTTTGGTAAACAACTTTCATGGTCAAAACTCCTTTCAAAAATGAGATAAAGAAGCCATTGACTGTTCCACCACACATTTAACAGAGAAGTTAAAACAATTCTTACTGTACGGTCTAATAGAGCCACTTATTTGTGCTTGAAAGATGGAACTTACACTGATTACTATGCTGTCTAAAACCGAAGAAAGTCTTTACGACTCGCCTCCCCGTGCTTTGTAGTATAGCTTCTTTAACAATTATTTTATCAGCAACGCGGAGGATTGGAAGACTTTCATTACTATTTGTGCCGCCAACCGAAAGGCGGCGGAATGGAGATTACTATGAAGAAATATATTTTACTTGTACTTTGCCTTATATTAAGCAGTTTCGTTGTATCCGGGTGCGGAAGCAGCGACGAGCCATGGGAAGAAAAAAGCTATACGCCGGATATGCAGATTCATGAAATCAATATCGACGTACGAGATAGAGAGATTGAAGTGTCTTTGTCCGATGACGACCAAATTCATATTATGTATTATGAAAATAGTAAAGAGTACTATGACATTTCTGTTTCTGACAACGCTGTGCTTTCTATGACAAGCGAGAGCAATAAAGAATGGACAGATTTTATTGGAGGAAAGCCCGCAGCCGAAAACCGAAAAATACGGCTTCAGGTGCCGGATACACTGGTAGAGAATCTGACATTATCTACAACCAACGAGAAAGTAACTCTTTCTTCCGTGAGTATAAACGGCACGACATGTATTACTTCTAATGGAGGAGATATTGCGTTTGAATCCTTACATATAGGGAGCGACCTGACGCTAGACGTTAAAAATGGAGACATTTCCGGTACGTTAGTAGGAGACTATGACGATTTTTCAATTCGATCTGAAATCAAAAAGGGAGAAAGCAATTTACCGGAAAATATAGAGGGCGGCGAAAAAACGCTAACGGTATCTAGTAATAATGGCGATGTAGAGATCGGGTTTGTCAATGAATCAATTGACTGAAAACAATATCAAAAGCGCTTGCATTGTTTATTTATTGCTGTATAATGAATATAAATAGGGAAGCCGGTGAAGACAAGCGGTTGTCTTCGCCGGCAACTGTTGTCTAAGTAAGGAGAATTTTTATGCTACAGTTTGTTTCGCAAGAGCAAATTCACAAAGGCTGGTCAGGCGACCAAAAATATTGTGTTACAGACGAAAAGGGGAAGCCGTACCTGCTTCGCATTGCAGCTATAGAACAATACGAGCGAAAGAAAAAGGAATATGAGAACATACGTCGGGTGGCCGCGCTTGGTATACCCATGTGTCAGCCGATAGAGTTTGGTGTCTGTCAGGAGGGAGTGTATGCGATTCATAGCTGGATAGACGGAGCGGTTGCGGAAGAGGTATTACCGACTCTGCCCGGTGAAAAACAGTATGCTTATGGCTTAGAAGCGGGCCGGATTTTAAAACAAATTCACTCTCTCAGAGCTCCGAAAGAGCAGGAAGACTGGGAGAAGCGATTTAATCGAAAAATGGACGGTAAAATTCAAAAATACAGCGAATGCCCTATAAAATATGAGAATGGCCAGGCCTTTATTGACTATATCAATACCAATCGAGGGTTGTTAAAAGGCAGGCCGCAAGTATACCAGCATGGCGATTACCATGCGGGAAATATGATGATTGACCGTAAGGGGCAGCTCTATATTATCGATTTTGATCGAGAGGACTATGGGGATCCCTGGGAGGAATTTAATCGCATTGTATGGTGCGCCCAAGCCTCGCCTCGCTTTGCGTCGGGTATGGTAGATGGATACTTTGACGGGAATATTCCGCTGGAATTTTGGAAACTGCTAGCGCTTTATATTTCGAGCAACACACTTTCGTCTATCTATTGGGCAATTCCTTTTGGGCAGTCCGAGGTAAATACTATGCTAAATCAAGCGAAAGAGATATTATATTGGTACGACAATATGAATCAAATCATTCCCTTGTGGTATAAAAGGGAAACAATGGACCAAGAATAAAAGAAGGAAAACATGATGTCAAACTTTACAGTTGTTTTTAGCGCAGGGGATCTGACTAATCGATGCAAAAAACTGTTGAAAAATCTCGCATAATATACTATACTATTGCAAATTGAGATCGATATATGAGTTAATTGGCTCTATTGCCTTGGATTTAGGCAAAACCGTTCTCAGGCAATCCACACAAGAAAGGACATGTTTTCACATGAAAGAAGAAATGAGTACGGTAGGGTACCTGCCGGAGGAGAGACCTAGTTTTATTAAGTTGCTTTTATATGCGATACAGCAGGTCATTGTTATGTTTCCTGCTACCGTAACGGTTGCTTTAGTCACTGGTTTTCAGGTATCTACTACTATTTTTGCCAGTGGACTGGCAACGCTGTGTTTTATTCTAATCACAGGTAAAAAAATTCCCTTATACTACGGATCTAGTTTTGCGTATTTAACAGCCATTGCGAGCATGTGTGCGGCAGAAGGATTTGAAAAGATAGACGGAATTTTACCCACAGAAGCCATTCAGTACGCGCAGTTTGGCATTATTTTTTCAGGTCTTATCTCTATTGCGGCCGGTCTCTTGGTTCGCTTCTTTGGTAAAAAAGCAGTGGAAACGATTTTGCCTGCTTCCATTACAGGGCCGGTAGCCATGATTATTGGTCTGACACTGGCCGGTAATGCATTAAGTGACGCGATTCCTAATGTTACAGAGGTTTCCAGTGAAAGTGTCGTATGGGTTATCGTTGCCCTGATTACTTTAATTTCTACAATTTTGTATGCCAGATACCTTAAGGGCTTTCTGGGGCAGCTGCCGCTTCTTCTTGGCGTTTTAACAGGATGTGCGGTGGCCGGCATTGCCTATGCCGCCGGGTGGGCGGATTTATTCCGATCGGTGCCGGCGGCTGCCCTAGAAGCTTCCATTTGGCGCTTGGGAGACGGCTCAATTTTTGCGGTTCCTGCGTTTTCGCTGCCAAAGGTATCTTGGACAGCGGTGGCGGCCATTATGCCCATTGCTATTGCAACCATTCCTGAATCCACAGCGCATATGTATCAGCTCGATATTTATGTTAACGACGTGGCACGGAAGAAAGGCAAAAAAATGAAATATAGCTTAATTGATCTTCTGGATCGGAATTTAATTGGCGACGGCATTTGCGATATGATATCCGGTGTTGTCGGTGGACCGGCGGGTACCAATTATGGTGAGAATATTAGCACCATGGCCATTACTAAGGTATTTTCCGTCCCTGTTTTAGTAGTAGCTGCGATCATTGCTATGGTAATTAGCTTCTTTACACCTTTGATTCGTGTCATTTACGGAATACCTCTTGCTGTCATTGGCGGGCTGGAAATTTACCTGTTTGGCGCGATTGCCGCACAGGGCATTGCCATTATGATCGAAAAGAAAGTAGATATGTTTTCTTCTAAAAATATCGCCGTAATCGCCTCGATTATGATTATTGGTATCGGCGGTAACTATGCATTCGGCGGAAATATTCCATTCTTTGGCCTTCAGGTTCCGTGCATTGCCGGTGCGGCTATCTTTGGTATTATCCTTAACTTAATTTTAAGTATAGGAGAGAAAAAAGAAAAGGCACAGGAATAATCAGGAGAAGTGTCTGAAAGTAGGCAGGCGGGAGAGCAGACTTCCGCCTGTTTTGTCAATTAGCGCATACGGTTAATCATAATTTAAAAATGAATCATATTGACGAAAGAGAGAGGAGAGAGGTACAATACATAGGCAGGGTATCACAAATACAACAGGTACCGCAGTTTATTTTTATGGATCGTAAGGAATGAGGTATGTATCGTATTTTTGTCATTGAAGATGATCGGGCGCTGGCCGGAGCGATTCGGCGGGAAATAGAATCCTGGGGCAACGAGGTGCAATGCGCGAATCATCTGCAAAATATTATTCCTGAGTTTGTTGAGTATAACCCACATTTGGTTTTAGTAGATATTATGCTGCCCTTTTTTAATGGATATTACTGGTGTCAAGAGATTAGAAAAATTTCTAATGTTCCGGTTATGTTTATTTCCGCGGCTTCCGATTCTATGAATATTGTTATGGCTATGAATATGGGGGGAGACGACTTTATTTCTAAACCCATTGACGCCAACGTAATGACGGCAAAGATGCAGGCGCTCCTTAGGAGGGCCTATGGTATGGGAAGCTCTATTCCCGTATTAGAACATAAAGGCGCGGTTCTGAATCTGAATGACGCAACGCTATTGTATCAAGGCGAACGCATTGAGCTTACCAAAAATGAGTTTCGCATTTTACAGACACTGCTGGAGAATAAGGGAAAGATCGTTAGCCGCGAAACGCTTATGGTTAAATTATGGCAAATGGACGAGTACGTAGAGGAAAATACCCTCACAGTCAATGTGAATCGTTTACGTAAAAAATTAGAGAAGGCTGGCCTTGCCCATTTTATAACAACGAAAATTGGCATTGGTTACTGCATTACATAACACTGAAACACAATCTTACAAAAATGTCACGATAAACGGCCGAAATGTCATTGCATGCAATGGCGTTTTTTCGGCCGTTTTATTATGATTATAGCAGATTAAGCGGAATGGAGGCTTTTTAAATGAAACGAAAAAAAGACACGATTAGTCATATAATCACCGCTATCGCGCTAGTCATAATAGGCTTATTGGCGATTCCGGCCGGCATTTTGTTTTTACTGATTACTGGCATTTGGTCTGCCGCCGATCACATAACCATGCGGCTGCACCGGCAATAAAGGGAGGAAGCGTTCATGAAAAAAGTGGCAAAAGTCTTGTTAGTAGCTTCATGCTCTATTATTTCATTGCTAATGAGTTTAATAGTATTAACAGGAATTTACTTTGGAGTGAAGGGATACCAGATGTACCGAGAAGCGACAGAACATGTGCCTATTCGCGAAAAAGTGGAAACCATTCAGCAGCAAGAGGGATTTACTCAGTTTGAAGAGCTTCCGGAAATATACATACAGGCGGTGATTGCGGTGGAAGACAAACGGTTTTGGGATCACCAAGGGGTAGATTATTTAGCCATTGCCCGGGCCGTGTGGCAAGATCTGAAAGCAGGAGCCCTTGTTGAAGGCGGTAGCACCATTACACAACAGCTCATGAAGAACGAGTATTTTACACAAGATAAAACATGGGAAAGAAAATTTGCCGAAATTTTTGCTGCCTGGGAGTTAGAAAAAGAATGCAGCAAAGAAGAGATTTTTGAATTATATGTCAATACCATTTATTTCGGCAGTGGCTACTATGGTATTTATGACGCGGCAGAAGGATATTTTCATAAGACACCCCAAGCGCTGAGCGGCTATGAAGCCGTTATGTTGGCCGGCCTTCCCAACGCCCCTTCTGTGTATTCTCCGGATACCAATCCGGAGCTGGCCGAGCAGCGTATGCGCCAGGTTCTCAGTCGTATGGTAGCGTGTGGCGTCATGGATCAAGAAGAAGCGTCACAGATTTTAGGGCCCGCCTCTTAATGTTTAGCATTGACGGGAAATAGATACCCATGGTACAATCACTGGTATCATGTAAACTGAAAGAAGGAAGAGTATGCAGCATATTAAGCTAATCGTACCAACCAGGGAGTATGAAAAAGAAATTTGGGATTTTCGACAGGAAGTGCTAGAACAGGATGCGGGAAAATCCAATCAATTTGCCGGGTGCGGTACCTTAAAAGAATGTCATTCCATGCAGGAATGGCTGGATTCCATAGCCATAATGAGCTCGCCGGAGACTTGCCCGGCGCGGCGAGTTCCCTCTCATATGTACATAGCTGTACGCTTGGCCGATCAAAAAGTCGTTGGCATAACGGATTTGCGGCATCATATTCAGCATCCAGTTTTAGGCGTGTGGGGCGGCCACATTGGTTATTCGGTAAGACCTTCCGAAAGAAGAAAAGGCTATGCGAAAGAAATGCTGCGCCAGAATCTGGAAAATGCAAGGCGAATGGGAATCAAGCGGGTGCTGATCACCTGCGTAGAAGAAAACGTTGCCAGTGAGAAAACCATTGTAGCCAATGGCGGCGTTTTTGATCATTTGGTGGAATCGACCGATGGCCGGATTTTTAAACGGTTCTGGATTCGGCTGGCATCCCCTAAGAGCGAGGAGCCATAAATGCAAAAAGTGAAAATCACGGTAATGAAAATAGCCCATTACGAGGACTTAATGCTTCAATACGAAAATCCGTTGGAACATGCCTGCAACATGAAACTAGGGCAGGTGTTTATTGCGAATGGCTGGCAAAAACCAGGCGGGTTTTGCGACAGCGCATGGGATAGCCTTTCTCCTTTTGTTATGACGCTTGCTTATGGCGGTGAAGATATCTATTCCGGCTGGATGAAAAACAAACAGTCGGCTATGATTTCTTGTAACGATGGATTTCGTCCAGTCAGTTTTTTATTAGAGACTATGCCAGAGGAGGCCGATGCAATATGAAACCGATTGCACGGATTCATACCCCGTTTCCTACTAAGTTTGGCATTCCGCGGCAAAGCGGTTTAATTCCTTCTTTGCCTGCGGAAATTGTCTTTGAAAAAGAATTTAGAAATCCCGATGCGGTCAGAGGATTAGACGATTTTTCGCATATTTGGCTGTTATGGGAGTTTTCGGAAGCCAAGCGCAGTACCTGGTCGGCCACGGTGCGCCCTCCGCGCCTTGGAGGCAACCAGCGAATGGGAGTTTTTGCCACGCGCTCACCCTTTCGCCCCAATCCCATTGGGCTTTCGTGCGTTCGGCTGCAGAAGATTGACTTTAGCGGCGAGCGAGGGCCGGTGCTTCACGTTTTGGGGGCCGATTTAATGGATCAAACGCCAATTTACGATATTAAGCCGTATTTGCCGGCATTTGACAGCCAACCGCAGGCAAGCGGCGGATTTACAGAGGCACTAGCAGAAAAACCGCTTCATATCGAGTGCAGTCCGGCGCTTTTGGAAAAAATTCCGCAGGAGAAACGGGAGCTTCTCTGGTCAGTGCTCTCTCAAGATCCCAGACCTTCGTATCAGCATGATAAAACCCGTATCTATGGACTGGAATTTGACAATATGGAAATTCGTTTTTCTATTGACGGCCTGCGGCTGATCATTCATGAAATACGGCATCGGGGGCAGGCACATGAATAAACTGTTTTGTCCGGTTGCCGCGCGGTGCGGCGGCTGTCAATATACGCAAATTCCCTATCGGGAGCAGCTGGCTCAAAAACAGGCGAAAATTGAGAGCCTGTTTCCCGGTGTTAAAGAAATTAGCCCCATAGAAGGCATGGCCAATCCCTATTATTATCGCTGTAAAGTACAGGCGGCCTTCGGCATACAAAAAGGAGAGATTGTTTCCGGAACCTATGAGGCAGGGACGCACCGCTTGGTACCCGTTAAAACATGCCTGCTGGAACAGCCGGCGGCTGACGCGATTTTGCATACCATACGCCGGTTAATGAAAGAGTTTAAGCTGCGTCCTTACCACGAAGACAGTGGCAGAGGTTTGCTACGCCATGTGCTCATTCGCTGCGGCTATGCCACCGGTCAAATTTTGGTCGTGCTTGTTACCGGCCGCGAACCATTTCGCGGAAAGCAGCATTTTATTCGTGCTTTGCGCTTGGCGCATCCGGAAATTACCACGGTGATTCACAGCATTAACGATAAAAAGACCAGCATGGTTTTAGGTATGCAAAACAAGGTAATCTATGGACCGGGTTTTATTTATGACACATTACTGGGTCTTTCGTTTCGGATTTCGGCGCAGTCTTTTTATCAGGTAAATCCGCCGCAGGCGGAAAAACTTTACACCTTTGCTTTAGAGATGGCTAATTTGAGCGGACAGGAGTCGCTTCTGGACGCATACTGCGGAACAGGGACCATAGGTCTTATCGCTGCCGACCGCGTTAAGCAGGTGACAGGGGTAGAAATCAATAGAGAAGCGGTAAAGGATGCTGTTTTAAACGCAAAGATGAACCATATTCAAAATGCGCGTTTTGTTTGCCAAGATGCGGGGCAGTATTTGCAGAAGGAAGCGGCGCGGGGACGGGTGCCGCAGGTTGTGATTATGGATCCGCCGCGCAGCGGAAGTGATAAGGCTTTTTTACAGGCGCTGGCCGCGACGGGCCCCCGCACCATTGTTTATATTTCTTGCAATCCTGTGACGCAGGCGCGAGACGCTGCGTATTTAACGGCGCATGGGTATTGCATTGAAAAAGCGCAGCCGGTAGATTTATTTCCCATGACAGATCATATAGAAAACATTATTGTTATGAACAAAAAAGTCTGAAAGTTCTAATATAAGAATTGAAAATGAAGCCTTGTTCAGGCTCTAAACCAAGAGTTACATGGCTGACAGATGAGAAGTGCTTAAAATGGCGGTATCACAAGCTTGACTTTTATTATGGTAAGTGATAGACTGAAACTAACGATTTTAAGTACTTCATTTTTTTGAAGGCTTGTTACAACAGGAGGATTTTTTTATGAAACGAAGGATCATGGCAATAGTGGCCATGGGAATGGCAGCACTTCTTTTAGTGGCTTGCAGTGCGAGTACAGCGCACAATTCGGCATCAACAACTACTCACAGCAGTACTGCCGCGAGTGAGGAAAATCAAACGACAGAAGAAAACACGCAGGCTACGGGACAAACCTTTACCGTAGGAATCTGTCAGCTGGCGCCGCATCCGGCGCTGGACGCGGCTACACAGGGATTTATGGATAAGCTGACTGAGCTTATGGCGGCTTCTGGTAATGAAGTGAAGTTCCAGGAAGAAAACGCGAATGGCGATCAGCCAACCTGCGCTACGATTATCAATCAGTTTGTCTCTTCCAATGTAGATTTGATCTTGGCCAACGCCACAGCTCCGCTGCAGGCCGCCGCATCGGCTACCGGCGATATCCCGATTTTAGGCACATCTGTTTCTGATTATGGCACGGCACTGGACGATACGTCTATGAGTACGGTTACCGGTAGAAATATTTCCGGCACTTCGGATCTTGCGCCGCTGGATCAGCAGGCAGAGCTGTTACAGGAGTGGTTTCCCGATGCGCAGACAGTAGGGCTTTTATATTGCTCCAGCGAGGCCAACTCGCAGTATCAAATTGGCGTAATTAAACCTATTTTGGAAGAAATGGGGTATACCTGCGAGGAATATACGTTTACGGATTCTAATGACCTGTCTTCCATTGTTAGCCAGGCCGTTCAATCCTGCGACGTGATTTATGTGCCTACAGATAATACGGTGGCAGATAATACGGGAATCATTGCGAATGCAGCGATTCCGGCTCAGGTTCCGGTTGTGGCTGGAGAAGAAGGAATCTGTTCTGGCTGCGGCGTTGCGACGCTCTCCATTAGCTACTATGAGCTGGGCGAAACGACAGCTCAAATGGCATACGACATTTTAGTAGGCGGAGAAGATATTGCCAGTATGGAAATTCAGTACGCGCCTACGCTAACCAAGAAGTATAACGCTGACATTTGCAGCCAGCTGGGGCTTACGCCGCTAGAGGGTTACGAAGTGATAGACACCAGTGAAGAATAAGTAAAATACCGGAACGTAATTCCTAGCCGTTTTAGCAAAAAGAAATCGCGGAGGCGATTTCTTTTTGCCTTCGGAAAAGGGTGTTTCAGAATGGAGAGTATATGGAAATCGCTAATCTATTAAACGCGCTGCCAGGAGCCATAGGACAGGGCCTGATCTGGGGCATTATGGCTATTGGCGTGTTTATTACCTATAAGATTTTAGATATTGCGGACCTAACGGTGGATGGTACTTTAGCCACGGGAGGCGCCGTATGTATTATGATGTTAAGGGCCGATTACCCCATTTGGACAGCGCTTTTATTTGCATTTGCCGCAGGGCTCCTGGCGGGGCTGATTAGCGGACTTCTTCATACCGCTATGGGGATTCCTGCTTTGCTGGCCGGTATTTTAACGCAATACGCTTTGTGGTCGGTTAACCTCCAAATTTTAGCGGGCGCTAATCAGTCAATCAGTGTAGACAAGTATGCGCTGCTTATTTCTAGCCGGTTCGTAACAGAAGCCATTGGCATTGTAGCCATTTTTGCAGTCATTATTATTGCGCTTTTATATTGGTTTTTCGGTACCTCACTGGGATGCGGCATTCGGGCTTCCGGTGCCAACCCGAATATGAGCCGGGCGCAGGGAATCAATGTCAATTTAAATAAGATTATTGGTCTTATGCTTTCCAATGGTTTAGTAGCGCTGTCTGGCGGCCTTTTGGCACAGTATCAGGGATTTGCCGATGTTAAAATGGGAATTGGCTCTATTGTCATAGGGCTAGCTGCTGTTATTATTGGCGAAACTATTTTTGGCCGAATCTTTAAAAATTTCGCATTACGCCTGCTGGGCGTAGTTTTAGGCGCTATTATCTATTATGTTGTATTGCAAACCATTTCTTGGTTTGGTATCGATTCGGATTTTCAAAAGCTGCTTACAGCCGTAATCGTCGCGATCTTTTTGGCTATTTCGTATTGGAAAGGGCGTCTGTTTCGCCCGTCAAAACGTTACGTAACCGCCAAATCCACAGAAAAGGAGGAGGCGTAGTGTGAAAAATCAGCCCGAATAGCTGATTTTTCACACGGCTATTTGTGCCGAAGCG
>CALWPV010000034.1 GCA_944383515.1 uncultured Clostridia bacterium | reverse complement strand
TAGGTTGTGATTTTCATTATATATGATAAGGAATAAAAACTCAAGCCTCTCATTGAAAATTATAGCCTGTAACGGCTGAAATATTCATTAAAATTCGTTTTGCAAACAAGTCAGAATGCCGTCTACCGATTTTCTATTCGCCAAAAACATACAATAGCTACCTTGCTGTCATTTCCTCATATCTTCCACGGGCAATGAGATACTTACTCATATCATCGTTATTTCTTTTCATTAAAGATTACAACCTATATGGGCTGAAATTTTCAATGAAATTGATTTGAGGCATATGATAAGCGTATATCAGATACATTTTTCTAAAATGCCAAACAGACATAAAAAGCAGCACATCTTTTTTCAGATCTGCTGCTTTCACTGATCACCAAGGACGACTGATATTTAATTTTGGAAAGTCTAATTAGATTGATTGGCTCGGCTGACTTTGCTATATCCTCAGATAAGGTTAGTTCAATACAGCTTTATATCCATTTGTTTTATCACCGGTGATAGTAATAAAATATGATTCGCCAAAATTTGCTTTCCATGAGATAGGCTCCATATATTTTGTGATGTCATCCGGATATACATTTTCATAATTGGGATCCACATATTCGGTTATGATTCGGAATCGCACTAACAGATCGAAAGCATCAGAGAGCTTATTTAGTTCCTCCTTATTCCACATGATAATGTTATCGGAATCGTGCTTGATCAACGATCTGTCCGCATTTGATATACCACCGCTGTACTCGCGACTGTCTGCACAATAATCATAAACCAGTAATCCAACATCTTCTTCTACATCTAATTGTATGTGCAGCACTATTTCATCAGCAGCAGGCACATATTCGTCAGGAATTATCTGATTGTAAATTATGAGGCCCAGTACCAGCACAATCACAATTGCAACAATGCTTCCGATTATCTTTTTCTTCATTTTAGAAACACTCCTGTTTATCAATTCATTCTTTCTTAAATGTAAAGAAAATACCAATGATTGCAGCAATTAAGATAATCGGTGCTACTCTGACAAACAGCCATTCAAATGAGTGAAAAGCCACTCCGAGAACAGCGGTTTCAGGATCACTATAATCCCAACCCAAATAGGGACTATTTAATATTCCTACGGCCACAAAAACCATTACTATAATTGCACACAACGAAATAAGCAACCAACGAATCACCTTTCTTCTTGTGATCTTTCTTTGTGCCAGTTGCAAGTTTATCACTTCAAGTTTTTCGGAAATGGCTTTGATGTTATCAGCCTCTGTTTCAGCAACAGTTTCTCCCAGCAACTTGCTTACAGGTGTTTCAAGTACTTCCGACATGGAAATCAACATCTCAGAATCCGGAACCGACAAGCCCTGCTCCCATTTAGAAATGGTCTGCCGCACAACATTCAGCTTAATGGCAAGCTCTTGCTGCGAAAGTCCTTTTGATTTTCTAATGGCCTTAATATTTTCACTGAGCATAGGAGACAGCCTCCTTTCTTTTATTGTCATCACTATTGTAAGCAGAACCGCCCGTTGCCACAAGCAACGCATTTTAACATTCCGGTAAAACCGCAGTCACAAAATCGTCTAAAACTTCCGCGAGCTGCATCGGCGCCTGCTGGTTCACTTCATGGCCGCTTCCGGGTATCAGGCTCAGACTCGCTCCGTGAATCCGCTCGGCCAGCTCCTCAGATGCTTTTTTTGTTGGCCGCATCCTTCTCGCCACATACGACCAAGGTGGGGCAGGTAATGCTCCCGAGCTTCATACCGAAATCAAGCTCAGCCATTGTCTTAGACAATTGAATGAAATTCTTTTTTTTTTTTTTTATCGACTCAAAAGATTGGTTTGGCATTAAACGAAATATGGCGTTCTGAATGGTCAGGAGTTTCTTCGGCATCACATACCGAGTCCCGATGAGCACCAACGACTTTATTTTCTCCGGATGCTCGGTGGCATAATGAAGAGCAAGAATGCCGCCAAGAGACAAACCGCATAGATTTATCTTGCCAGACTCGGTCTCACAGTAACGGGCAAACGCCGCATAGAGATTCTTATAATTACATTCCTGCGCATGAATCAGCGCCGGCAAATCAGGGCACATTACCTTTTCTGTCAGACTCATATGGGAAATAACCTGATCCCAGCTCGTATCCTCGTTCTCTTAGAGTTTTAATACGGCAATCTTTTCTTCTCCGTCTTTTTCTCCGGTCTCTATAAATCCAAAAGAGGCATACAGTGCTTTAGCAACTGCATTTTCCGGCTCATACGACAACCAACAGAAATCGGCTTTACCACAGGGAAATGTCCTGATAAATCTTAACGCAAGTTCTACCGCCTGTTTCCCATATCCCCTATTTTGATAATTTTTATCTATCATCAATCGCCACAGGTTATAATTTCCGTCTGCTATAGCAGGTGCATCCTTCCAGTAATCGTCTTTACCATAACCAATCATTACAAAGCCGACTGGATGGTTACCCTCAAAAATTCCAAATGGAAAAGCATATCCGTTATATGTAATAGCGATATACGCTTCAATAATACTAATATCATTGCTGGCGACAAATTTTTTCTGACTCTCTGAAACATTTAACTTTAAAATATCCCAGATATTTTCGCCATTTATTTTTTCCAAACGAATCATTCTATGGATTCCTCCTTTACCTCTGCATCATTGTACTCCAGATCCTCGACCCGCGAATAGCCACACGCCTTCCGCAGTATCCGTAGCTTTGTAGGCAGTTTGCTCCTGCGGGCAATCGCATTGACGGTATCCACAAAGTTCATTATTCCGCCTCTTTCTACGGATATAATTTGTTATAACTATATCATACGCATTATATCCGTAGAAATCAAGCGCTGGCAAAAAGTTTCTCAGAAGCTGAACTTCCGCTGCCATATGATCTCACGATTTCGATTTGGGCTCAAAAAGAACCGATGCCAAATAGCCAAATAGAATAGCCGCTCCTACACCGCCGGCCGCCGCCTGATACCCGCCGGTAAAAATACCGATAGGACCGCTCTCTTTTACCGTCTCCATTACGCCCTTCGCCAGCGTGTAACCAAATCCCGTAAGAGGCACCGTGGCCCCGGCTCCGGCCCACTCAACCAACGGGCCGTATAACCCCACGCCTGTCAGTAACGCACCAGCCGCAACAAAAATCACCACAATCCGAGCCGGCGTTAGCTTCGTTCTCTGCAAAAGAATTTGACCAACAACACAAATGAGACCGCCTACTACAAATGCTTTCACATATTCCATCGCTTACCGTTCCTCCCTCTCCCCTGAAGATTCAATGATAACCGCATGCGCTATACACGGAATACTTTCTCCTTGCTGCGTACTCAGCGGCGAAAGCAGCGCCCCGGTGGGAACAAATAAAATACGGTTCAGCTTCCCGCTCCGCAGCTTCTTCATTAAATATCCTGTAAGTGTCACCGCGCTGCACCCACAGCCTGAGGCGCCGCCATGCGTATCCTGTTCCTCATTAGAATAGATAAGCGTACCCAAATCACGGTAATGTCCTTCCAGCAAAAAGCCCTCTTCTTCCATCAGTTTACATAGCAGCTCCGATCCATAGTACCCCAGATCACCAGTATAAATACAGTCATAGTCTTGAGGCGACCGATTAAAATCCTGAAAATGCGCCAGCAAAACGGCAGCCGCCGCTGGAGCCATGGCGCCTCCCATATTAAAAGCATCCTTCACGCCATAATCCACAATAGCCCCAGCCGTCGCCCCACAGATTCTTACGCTGCGCCTCCCTTGTTTGCGCGGCAGCTCGTGCGCACCCACGATCACGCTACCGCTTCCCGTTACGGTCCAGGTCGCGTAAAGAGGCCTTTGCGACCCATAGCCCAGCGGCGTACGAAACTGTTTTTCCGAAGTGCAAAAATGACTGGAAGCCTCCGCCGCCACATAATCGGCAAATCCACCGTCGACTAACGCCGCCGCCAGCATAAGAGACAGCCCCATGGTAGAGCAGGCGCCATAGGCGCCTAAAAACGGCACGCCAAACTCTCTGACGCCAAAATGCGTAGCCGTAAGCTGATTTAAAAGATCTCCGGCTACCAAATAACGAACCTGCTTCTTACATAGCCCCGCCTTCTCCATGGCCGCCATAAGTGATTGCTGCACCAGCTGACTTTCTGCTTTTTCCCACGACTGCGCTCCATTTTTCTCATCCTTCCATACCGTATCAAAACAATGGCCCAGTGGTCCGGCCCCTTCCTTGGGCCCCACTACACTCCCTTCCGACACAATCACCGGCCTCGTCTCAAAGCGCATACTCTGTTTTCCAACCATTTTTCCCATTTATATCACCTCAAAAATCCAATAGATAAGCCCTACCAGGGAAGACGCCAGCGTTCCATACACTAAAACCGGCCCGGCAATGGAAAACATTTTTGCGCCAAGGCCTAAAATGAATCCCTCT
>CALWPV010000033.1 GCA_944383515.1 uncultured Clostridia bacterium | reverse complement strand
TGGATTAGCGCAGCGGCGCTTGATCGGAAAAAGAAAAAAGTGCAGATGCAAGAGGCAGAGCATGAGTAAGCCCGATCTGGTCGCCCTATACCGCCGGCATAAACAGATGATTCTTTACTTTATTTTCGGCGGCTTGACAACCCTTATCAATATTGTATCGTATGCGCTGTGCCGGAGCGTTCTGAAAATACCTTTGGTGCCGGCCGATATTCTGGCGTGGCTGCTTTCGGTGCTATTTGCTTATGTTACCAATAAACGGTTTGTATTTGAAAGCCGCAGCTGGCGCCGTAAGGTGATACTGCGGGAAATGACTTCGTTTTTTGTGGCCCGGTTGTTTTCATTAGGGGTAGACGTTGTTTTCTTATACCTGACAGTCACAGTGCTCGGCTGGTGGGAGCTCCTCATGAAGGTGCTGGCGAACGGTATTGTGATTGTGCTTAACTATGTTTTCAGCAAGCTGATAATATTTAGAAAGGATACGGCTGCCAAGCAGCCCAAAGGGTGATACAGTGATACCGATTTTATATATTGTAATCCCCTGTTACAATGAGCAGGAAGTGCTGCCGGAAACCTCGAAGCGGATCTTGGACAAGTTAACGCGTATGGTGCGCGCGCAGATTTGTCATGACGACAGCCGCGTTTTGTTTGTTGACGACGGCAGTAAGGATCAAACATGGAGCATGATCGAGGGGCTTTGCGAGCAAGATATTCATTTTGCCGGCGTGAAGCTGGCCCATAATAGGGGGCACCAAAATGCTTTATTAGCCGGACTCATGACGGCTAAGGAGTATTGCGATGCTGCCATTTCTATGGATGCGGATCTGCAAGACGATATTGAAGTACTGGATGAATTTATGGAGCGCTTTGCGCAGGGGTGTCAGATCGTCTATGGCGTGCGGAAAGCGCGCGAGACCGATACGTTTTTTAAGCGCAATTCCGCGCTGACATTTTATCGCCTTATGCAAATGCTGGGAACGCAGGTAGTGAATAATCATGCGGATTATCGCCTTATGAGCAAAGAGGCGCTGGAGGCGCTGGCGCAGTACCGCGAGGTCAATCTATTTTTACGCGGCATTGTGCCGGAAATCGGGTATCAGACAGCCGTAGTGTATTACGACAGGGGAGAGCGGTTTGCCGGGGAGTCAAAGTATCCGCTTAAAAAAATGATTTCGTTTGCTATAGAAGGCATTACGTCCTTTAGTGTGAAACCCTTAAAGTTAATTTCAACGCTGGGGATTTTGATTTCTTTATGCAGCTGCGCCGGCCTTATTTATGCACTGGTCTCGAAAATTTGCGGCGTGGCCGTACCGGGGTGGACGGCCATTATTTCTTCCATTTGGCTGCTGGGCGGCGTGCAGCTTTTGTGCCTAGGGGTACTGGGCGGGTATGTCGGAAAGATCTACCAGGAAGTTAAGGCAAGGCCGCGGTATATTATTGAGACTAAAAAACTGCAGCCAGGACAGAAAGGACAAACAACAGAGAATGTATGAATTACTGAAAGTATGCGGCAGAGCCAAGCGAGGCCGTCTGCATACGGTGCATGGCGTGATTGAGACGCCGGTTTTTATGAATGTGGGAACGGCAGCGGCCATTAAAGGAGCGCTGTCGAGTATGGATTTAAAAGAAATCGGTTGCCAGGTGGAGCTTTCTAACACCTATCATTTGCATGTGCGGCCTGGAGACGATGTGATTTATCAGCTGGGCGGTTTACACCGGTTTATGAACTGGGACAGGCCTATTTTAACAGACTCGGGCGGGTTTCAGGTGTTCTCTCTCACGGAGCTTCGAGGCAAAATCCGCGAAGAGGGCGTTACGTTTTCGTCCCATGTCGACGGGCGGAAGATCTTTATGGGGCCGGAGGAAAGCATGCAGATTCAGTCGAGGCTGGGATCGACCATTGCTATGGCGTTTGACGAATGCGCGCCCAGTAAAGCCGACCGCAGCTATATAGAAGCTTCGGTTAGCCGTACCACTCGGTGGCTAGACCGCTGCGTCGCGGAGATGAAGCGGTTAAACCAGCAGGAAGAGACAATCAACCCCAAGCAGCTTTTATTTGGTATTAACCAGGGCGGTATTTTAGCCGATGTCCGCATGGAGCACGCGAAAAGAATTGCGGAAAAAGAGCTGGACGGCTATGCGGTTGGCGGACTGGCCGTCGGCGAGAGTCATGAAGAAATGTATCATATTTTGGAGGTAACGGTGCCGCTGCTGCCTCAAAATAAACCTACGTATTTAATGGGAGTGGGAACGCCGGAAAATATTTTAGAAGGCGTTGCCCGGGGCGTTGACTTTTTTGACTGTGTGCTGCCGGCGCGCAATGGACGCCATGGTCATGTGTATACCAATGCTGGAAAACTGAATTTGTGGAATGAGCGGTATAAACTCGACGATCGCCCCATTGCCGAAGACTGTCAGTGTCCTACCTGCCGGCATTATAGCCGCGCCTACGTGCGGCATTTGCTAAAAGCCAAAGAGATGCTGGGCATGCGGCTCTGCGTACTGCATAACCTGTATTATTATAATCACCTTATGGCAGAGATTCGGCAGGCGCTGGAAGAAGACCGGTTTGAACAGTTCAAATTACAAAAGCTGGAAGGCTATCATGCAAATGCGAAGAGTTTATGAACTTTTTGCTTTTTTTCTTGACAATACGAGGAAATCCTGTATAATTTTACAGGTATGATTTTGTATTAAAATAATTGAGGAGGAACCAATATGTTCTTATTAGACACGGCAGCAAGCACCGGCAATGGCGGTTTATTCGGCATGCTGGGTATTTACGCCATTTTCATTGTGATTTTGTATTTTATTATGATTCGTCCGCAAAGAAAA
This sequence comes from uncultured Clostridia bacterium, assembly GCA_944383515.1. Lineage (GTDB taxonomy): Bacteria > Bacillota > Clostridia > Lachnospirales > Bianqueaceae > CALWPV01. The sequence goes on along the minus strand of CALWPV010000033.1, from coordinate 7,157 downwards.
CGGCAGAAAGAAACCGAGGCTATGCAGAGCAATGTTAAAATCGGTGATTGGGTACTGCTAAACAGTGGTATGTACGGTAAAGTCGTTAATATCGTAAACGAGTGTTTAATTGTTGAATTCGGAACCAACAAGAGTATCATGATTCCGGTACTGCGCTCCCAGATTGCCGGCGTAGAAGAGCCGGATCTGAGCCAGAAAAATACCGATCCGGCCGCGATTGAGCCTACCGACTCTATTGTGGGCGACGATATCGTAGAAGACGATCTGGATGCTTACGATCAGAAAATCCTGGAAAAGGGCGAGAAAAAAGGATTTTTTAAGAAAAAGAAATGAGTAGCTCCTTGTGTCGTGGCTGAGGAAATCTCGGCGGCAACACGATGCATAGGCCGAACAGGCTATATGGCGTAGGAGTAAAAAGTTTCAAAAAGTTTTATAAAAAGGCTTGACTAAAGCCGCTTGATTTAGTATAATTTTATAGTGCTTATAATTTACCCAAAGGTTTCAGCACGATATTGCAACTGGAGGGGAGGGTGGAGTGACATGTCGAACGTAATTGTTAAAGAAAACGAGTCATTAGATAGTGCTCTTCGTCGCTTTAAGAGAAACTGCGCCAAGGCTGGTATCATGCAGGAAGTTCGTAAAAGAGAACATTACGAGAAACCCAGCGTGAAGAGAAAGAAAAAGTCTGAGGCTGCCAGAAAAAGAAAGTATAACTAATGAATCTAAAAGGCCTTGATCCGATATGGATCAGGGCCTTTCGACTTTATATTGGAAAAAACGGAGGGACGCAGTGGGAAAGATATTGGTAATAGCGGAAAAACCTTCGGTGGCCCGCGACTATGCGCGGGTTTTAGCCTGCAAAGAAAAAGGCGAGGGATGCCTCATTGGCGATCACTACGTTGTGACATGGGCAGTCGGGCATCTCATTGAGCTTTGCAAACCGGAAGCCTATGAAGAGCGCTACCGCAGGTGGAGGTATCAGGATTTGCCCATTTTGCCGAAGGAAATGAAGCTTCAAGTCATTCGCAGCGCGGGGAAACAATTTGCCATTGTGAAAAAATGGATGAATCACCGAGAGATTGATACCATTATCTGTGGTACAGATAGCGGAAGAGAGGGCGAGCTGATTTTTCGCTATATTTATCAAATGGCTGGCTGCCATAAACCGTTTAAGCGCCTCTGGGTTTCCAGTATGACCGATGAGGCAATTTCGCAAGGGTTTCAGCAGTTAAAAGACGGTCACGCCTACGACAGTTTATATGAAAGCGCTCGCTGCCGTAGTGAAGCCGATTGGCTTGTGGGAATTAACGGTAGCCGTGCGTATACCCTGCAGTACGACGCGCTGCTTTCGATTGGACGCGTGCAGACGCCGACATTGGCCATGATTGTGGCCCGGCAGCGGGAGATCGATGCCTTTGTTCCCAAGGATTATTTTGAAGTGCGCCTAACCCATGAAAAAGAGGGCACAGAGTTTAACAGTCTCTGGTATCGGCAGGAAGGAAAAGGCGCTAAAACAACGCATATTGACGAAATTGGCAAGGCACAGCAGCTGGCGGATGCCGCCAGAAAATCCGGCACGGCCACTGTGATCGCGGTAGAGAAAAACCACAAAAAACAGCTGCCCCCTTTGCTTTACGATTTAACAGAGCTGCAGCGAGAAGGCAACCGGCGGTATGGTTTTTCGGCCAGCAAGGTGCTATCGATTGCGCAGGACCTATACGAAAAGCATAAGCTTCTGACGTATCCGCGAACCGACAGTAAGTACCTTTCGGACGATATGAAGGAAACGGTGCGCCGCACCCTGCACGCCATGAATACGCCGCAATTTCATGCGGCGCTCATGGGCATTCCTTCGCTGGTATTTACCAAACGGATCATTGACAATAGCAAAATTACCGATCACCACGCGATTATCCCCACGCCTAAAAAACCAGAGTTATCTCGCCTTTCAGAAGAGGAGCAAAAAATTTACTGCCTAGTGGCATGGCGCCTGATTGAAGCATTTTATCCTCCTTATGAATATGAAATTACTGAGGTTAGTTTGCAGGTAGAAGATCAAACCTACCTGGCTAAGGGAAAAGTGGTAACGGCGCCGGGCTTTATGGCGCTCCGCCAAACTAAGCAGGAAGAGGGTGCTTTGCCGGCGCTGACAAAAGGCGAGAAAGTTCCCATTCTAAACGCCAAGGTCGAGAAAAAGCAAACGCAGCCGCCCAAGCCCTTTACCGAGGCTACGCTGCTAACGGCCATGGAGTATGCGGGCAAATATATTGAGGACGAAGCGCTGCGAGAAGCAATGGATAAGCTTTCGCTGGGAACTCCGGCTACGCGAGCCGCGATTATTGAGCGCCTGCTTAAAGTACGCTATATCCGGCGCAAGGGCAAAGCGCTGATTCCCACAGAAAAGGGAACCGCTCTCATTTCTATATTGCCAGACCCCCTTAAATCGCCAGAAATGACTGGTAAATGGGAACGGGCTTTGGAAAAAATATATCAGGGCGGCATGCAGCCTCAGCGATTTATGGAAAGCATTCAGCGTTATGTTTCGTTTATTGTAGAAGCGGCAGGAAAAGAAACCGGCGTCACTTTTGAAAAAGAAGAACGCGGAAAAAGGCGCGGCAAAAATACAAGCCGCAAAGCGGCAAAACAAGGCGAAGAAGCCGCCCTTGGGACATGTCCGGTATGCCGCAAAGGAAAGGTGCATAAAAACAGTAAGGCGTATTATTGCAGCGACTGGCGCAAGGGCTGTGGCTTTACCATTTGGTATGACAGCCTAAGCCGCTATGGCACGGCCCTTACCGACGATTGCATTCGGAAGCTGCTTGCCGGGCAGGAGCCTTCCTGTGCGGTGACACTGCCGCAAACAGGAGAAACCGGAACAGCGCTTCTGTATTTAACAGAAAAGGGAAAGCTGGAATTCAAAAATTTCCGGCCGCAGTCCGATCCTCAGGCTTAAAATCTTGCAATTTCTTATGGAAAAGACTATAATAAAGATTACGGCGAAAAGGAGCGGTTATGAAACAAAGTCCAATATCTATTTATACAGGCCACTTTGGTAGTGGGAAAACAGAGCTTTCCATTCGGGAGGCTGTTAACTGGGCCAAGAAGCAAAAGACCATTTTGGTGGACCTGGATATTATCAATACCTACTTTCGTTCCGAAGACGAGCGAAGGTATTTGGAAAGTCATGGCGTTCAGGTGCTGGCGCCGCGTTTTGCCTCTAGTCAGGTAGACATTCCGGCGCTTACCCCGGAGATAGATGGCGCCTTTGCACGCAGCGACGTTCACCTGGTGGTCGATGTTGGCGGCGATCCGGAAGGAGCCAGGGCTTTGAGGCGCTATCGAAATCAGATTATCGGAGCCGGTTACACACTGTATGTGGTCGTGAATCTTATGCGTCCTTTTACCCGCTCGGCGGGTGAAATTGTGGACATGACGCGGCAAATAGAAGAGACTTCGCAGCTTGAAGCGGCGGTGCTGATCAATAATACGCATTTAAAGGAAGAGACGACGCGGCAGCTGATTATGCAGGGGCAAGCGGAAACGGAGAAGGCGGCGCAAATGCTGGGTCTTCGGCATCCGGTACCTACCTGCGCTTTGCGTCAGTGGATGCCGGAAGAAGCAAAGCAGCCGATTATATTAGAACCCATTTTGAAAAGTCCGTGGGAAGTAGAATAAACGATGGAGGATTAGCATGGCGAAAGTGATTTTTAATCATCAGGCTTGTAAGGGATGCGGTTTATGTGTTTCGGTTTGCCCTAAACACATTATAGCGCTGAGCCACGAAGAGCTGAATGAAAAAGGCTATGCCCCGGCAGAGTGCACCGATGAAGCGGCCTGCATTGTCTGTGGATTTTGCGCGACAATCTGTCCGGATATGGCCATTGAGATTATAGAAGAATAATAATGGGAGAAAGAATATGGCGAAGATTTTAATGAAGGGGGCGGAGGCCATTGCCGAGGCAGCGATTGAAGCGGGCTGCCAGGCGTATTTTGGTTATCCGATTACTCCGCAAAATGAAGTGCCGGAATATTTTGCAAAGCGTATGCCCAAGCTGGGCCGCACGTTTTTACAGGCCGAGTCAGAGCTGGCGTCAATCAATATGGTGTATGGAGCGGCGTCGGCCGGCGTGCGAGTTATGACATCCTCTTCCAGTCCGGGTATTGCCCTGATGCAAGAAGGAATCTCATATCTGGCGGCATCACGCCTTCCCTGCGTGATCGCGAATTTTATGCGCGGCGGTCCGGGACTGGGCGGCATTCAGCCTTCGCAGGCCGATTATTTTCAAGCGACGCGAGGCGGCGGTAACGGCGATTATTATCTGGTTGTATATGCGCCGGCAACGCTGCAGGAAATGTGCGATCTCACGAAAGAAGCCTTTGACGTAGCCGAGCAGTACCGCCTGCCGGTTATGATTTTGGCCGACGGTACGCTGGGCCAAATGATGGAGCCGGTAGAGCTGGGAAACTATGTGCCAAGAACCAAGGCCGATATGACCTGGGCGGCTACAGGGTTTCAGGGCGGAAAGCCGCGCAGCATTATCAATTCTTTGTATATTCAGCCGGAAGAGCTGGAAGAGCGCTGCCTTGCCATGTTCGATACGTATCGTGAAATTCAGGCTCATGAAATTCGGGTAGAGGAGTTCCATGTGGAGGGCGCGCAGCTGATTGTTGGCGCTTATGGAACCATGGCCCGCATTGTGAAGAGCGTGATTATGCAGCTGGATCAGGCTGGGGGGCCAAAAGTAGGGCTTGTTCGGCCGATTACGCTATGGCCTTTCCCGCAGGAAGCCTTTGCGAAGGCGGCAGCGCAGGAAAGCGTGCAAGCGGTGCTGAGCGTAGAAATGAGCATGGGCCAAATGGTAGAAGATATCCGTCTTGCGGTGAATGGAAGAAAACCGGTCTCTTTCTTTGGCAGAACCGGCGGGATGATTCCCACGGCAAAAGAGGTGCGGGAGCAGATACTAGCGCTTTGTAATGGCGGGAAGGAGTAAGCTATGGCAAAAGAATGCAGAAGACCTAAGGCATTAACCGATACGCCGTTTCATTATTGTCCGGGCTGTACGCACGGTATTGTGCACCGCTTGGTAGCGGAAGCGATTGATCATTTAGGCATTCGTGAGAAAACGGTGGGCATTGCGCCGGTAGGCTGTGCGGTGTTCGCGTATAATTATTTTAATACCGATATGCTGGAAGCGGCGCATGGCCGTGCGCCGGCCGTCGCGACCGGTATGAAACGGGTTCGTCCTGACAACATTGTATTTACCTATCAGGGAGACGGCGATCTGTCTTCCATTGGATGCGCTGAAATTACGCATGCGGCCAACCGCGGCGAAAACATAACGGTTATTTTTATTAACAATGCCGTATATGGTATGACGGGCGGGCAGATGGCCCCCACAACCTTATTGGGGCAGGTAACGACCACGAGCCCGTATGGACGCGATCCTAAAGACAGCGGTTATCCGCTGCATATGGCCGAGCTTCTGGCCACTACGCGCGGCGCGGCGTATATTGAACGCGTTTCTGCGCATGACGTGCCCCATATTCGCAAGGCGGGGCAGGCCATTGAAAAGGCCTTTCGCTATCAAATGGAGGGAAAAGGATTTTCCATGATTGAAGTGCTTTCTACCTGCCCAACCAACTGGGGTATGACGCCGGTACAGGCGATGCAGTGGGTGAAGGACGAAATGGTAGCGCAGTATCCGCTGGGCGTATATAAAGATCTGGGCGAGAAGGAGGCGTAAGGCATGGAAGAGCAAGTTTTAATCGCCGGTTTCGGCGGACAGGGCGTGCTGTCCCTGGGAAAAATTCTGTGTTTTGCCGGCATGAAAAAGGACTATAATGTATCTTGGCTGCCTTCCTATGGGCCAGAGGTACGCGGCGGCACGGCCAACTGTCAGGTGATCGTATCGGATCAAGAGATTGCTTCCCCCATGTTTGAAGCCTCAACGGCCATGCTCATTTTTAATGAGCCTTCGCTCCATAAATTTGAGGAGTGGGCGCGGCCTGGTTCGGCCATACTGCTCAATGCTTCGCTTATTGCAAGCCCGCTAACGCGTCAGGATGTTCGGGCCTATTATGTTCCTGCTAGTGAACTGGCCGAGCAAGCGGGGAGCCTGCAGTGCCTCAATATTGTTATGCTGGGAGCGTATGTGGCCGCCTGCCATACGGTAGACGAAGAAACCGTACAGGCGGTGCTGACGGAAACATTTGGCGCTAAGGGGGAGGCCGTTTTACAGATGAACCTGCGCGCCCTCGATTTAGGCAAAACGTATATTCAAACACAAAAATAATCAAGCTGAGGAGACTGGGAAATGGAATTTCACATTGTATTATTGCCGGGTGACGGCATTGGTCCTGAAATTGTAAAGCAGGCAGTCAAGGTGTTAGAGACTGTAGGTCAAAAGCACGGGCATACGTTTGCGTTTGAGACCTGCTTAATTGGCGGCGCTTCCATCGACGCCTATGGCCTGCCGTTAACAGACGAGGTGCTGGAGAAAGCGAAAAAGAGCGATAGCGTGCTGCTCGGCGCCGTGGGCGGCGAAGTAGGCCATTCGCACTGGTATAACCGTCCCCCGCAGGAGCGGCCGGAAGCAGGGCTTTTGGCGATCCGTAAAGGAATGAATTTATTTACGAATATGCGCCCTGCCTATTTGTATCCGGAGCTGAAAGCCCGCTGCCCGCTGCGCGACGAAATCATTGGCGAAGGGTTTGACATGGTGATTATGCGTGAGCTAACCGGCGGCCTGTATTTTGGCGCGCGCCATACGGAAGAAGTAAACGGGCTCCGTCAGGCCACGGATACCTTGGTTTATAACGAAGAAGAAATTCGCCGCATCGCGGTGAAAGCCTTCGACATAGCGATGAAACGCCGCAAAAAAGTGTCTAGCGTGGACAAGGCAAACGTGTTAGATTCTTCCCGCCTGTGGCGGAGCGTGGTGGAAGAAGTGGCCAAAGCGTATCCCGAGGTTACTTTGGAGCATGTGCTGGTCGATAACTGCGCTATGCAGCTAGTGAAAAATCCCGGTCAGTTTGATGTAATTTTAACGGACAATCTTCTTGGCGATATTTTGTCCGACGAGGCGCGCGCAGTGACGGGGTCGATCGGCATGCTGTTTTCGGCTAGCCTGGGCGCGGGGCGCTGCGGTCTTTCTGAG
>CALWPV010000032.1 GCA_944383515.1 uncultured Clostridia bacterium | reverse complement strand
GTATCGGCCAGCTGCTTTTCCTGCAGCGCCTGCTTCTTCTGCGCGCGCTCCCAGTTGGTGGTCAGCAGATGCCGCAAATCCTGCGACTTTTGCTTCATTTTATCTTGCACGTCGCTGCGCGCGTAATACATGTCCATAAGCGCCCCCAGCGTATCGAACTGGCGCACCGGCACGCCCTGCATGCTCCGGTAGGGCGTTACGCTATAATCCACGGCCCGCCCGCTTTCATCCAGGTATAGCGTGTACGGCCCGCGCGCGGCGCACGCTTCGCGTAAAAAGGACGCCGTCTCCTGGGCTAGGCGCGTCTTTTCTTCCTCCGAAAGCTCGCTTAGAGTGCGGCGGCCTTCCAGAGCTGCCCGGTGCAAAATTTCGCGGGCGGCGAAGGGGCTAAGCCCGTTAAACTGCTGGTAAAGCCCGCGCTCCACAGGGCCTTCCCACGGCTGCATAACCTGGGTAAACGCCGCGAAGAGCTGCTCTGGCGCCTGGCTAAGTAGCGACAGCGGATCCGCTTTCTGGTTATGCGAGGGCCACGTATACAAAAGCCCCGGCTGCACGCTGCGCACCGAGCTCATGAGCGGGCTCACATGGCGAAGACAGTCAATAATATGCCGCTGTTCGTCGAGCAGCATAACATTGCTATGCTTTCCCATAATCTCTACTACCACCGATTTATGGCAGAGATCGCCCATTTCATTTAATACTTCCACGGTGATTTCAAGAATGCGGTCAAAGCGGTGCTGCGTAATCTCTATTATTTTTCCGCCTGTGAAGTGCTTACGAAACAGCATGCAGAACATGGGCGGCTGCAGCGGCGTTTCCGGCCGCTGATTGGTAATATGCATGCGTGCGTGACTGGCGCTGGCCGTGAGCAGCAGCCGGTGCATCTGCCCCTGGCTGCGGATATTCAGCACCACCTCGTCGGCCTCAGGCTGATACACTTTGTCAATGCGTCCGCCCAGCAGCACTTCTCTCAGTTCTTCCCGCACGGCATATGCCGTAATTCCGTCAAAAGGCATGCGCCCTTCCTCCTTACTCTATAAAGCGAATGCCCGCCTCATGGCGCAGCGTTTCTAACAGCTCGCACACCTGCAGGGCTCTCTCCTGACAAATGGCATACTCCGCCCGCGTAGCATCCGGCTCTGTAATATACCGATAAAAATCGCGCGCCTCCGCGCCCATTAATGTGTTTTTCGCCTCGTCTCCCCAAACCGGCGTTACGCTGCCGTCTTTATGGTGCAGGTTCATGCCGGTAAGCTGAGAAATAGAGTCAATGGTCAGCGTACCCTCGTCGCCAATAATCTGAGAGCCCAGACGGTTTTGCCCCACCTTGCTATAGCTGATGCTCACATGGCAGCCCGGATACGCCAGCAGCACGTCGCCCGTAGCGTCGGCCCCCGAACTTAAAAACTGGCTGTCAATGCGCACCCGCTCTGGCCTTCCAAAGAGCTCCAGCGCCAAATATACGCAGTAAATGCCCAGATCCATGAGCGCGCCCGTACAAAACGCCGGGTTAAAAATATTCGGATTCTGCCCGGCCAAAAAGGCCGGATATTTAGAAGAAAGCTGCGAAAAATCGATATGCGCCGTGTAAATGCGGCCCAGCTTTGCCACCGCTTCCTTCAGCGCCGCCAGCTGCGGCTGGTGCATCATCATGATCGCTTCCATATAAATAACGCCTTTTTCCTGGGCCAGCGCCGTCAGCTCCTTAAGCTGCTCCGGGTGAATGGCAATCGGTTTTTCGCAGATCACATGCTTGCCATGTTCCAAAAATAATTTGCTCTGCTCGTAGTGCAGCTTATTAGGGCTGGCAATATACACGGCGTCAATCGCGTCGCTCGCCGCCATAGTCGTAAGTCCGGTCCACACCGGCACCGTTTTGCCGTGGGCAGCCGCCGTGAACTTGTCAGCAAAGCTCCGTCCTTTTTCCGCGCTGCGGGAATACACGCCCGCCAGCTCCATGCCGGCCACGCCCATAGCGCCGCCGATAAAAGTTTCTGTAATCCAGCTGGTCCCAATGATGCCATATCGTATCATACGTGCTCTCTCCTTTTATAATTCAAAAATTGCGCCGGCGCTCTCGCGCTGGGTTACATAAATCTGATCGCAGGGGTGTCCTTCTTGCTGCATAAGCGTAGTCGATGTTTCCAGCGCCAGCTGCGGGCGGTTGTTTTCTTCGCTCAAATGCCCTAGCAGAAAAATGCCGCTACCGCCCAGCCGCCTGGCCTCGCAAATGGTTTGCGCGCAGTCTATATTGGACAAATGCCCTACATTGCTGCGAATGCGCTTTTTGAGCGCTAGCGGATAGGGACCGTTCATGAGCATGTCTATGTCGTGGTTACTCTCCAGCACGGCAATATCGGTTTCACACAGGTGGTGCAGCATAGTCTGCGTGACTATGCCGGTATCGGTAAAAACAGCCGCTTTTCGCCCGCCGCTTTCCACTACGTAGCCGCAGGGGTCATTGGCGTCGTGGCAGCTGGGTACGGTTTCAATGCGTAAATCGCTCATGCGGTAGCCCTTGCCGGCGCGCAGCTCAACCCGCAGCTCGCCGGGCACCTGTCCGATGCTGCGCTCCATGCCCTTCCAGGTGCCGGCGGTAGCCATAACGGGTACGCGGTACCGGCGCATCCACACGCCGACGCCTTTAATATGGTCGCTATGCTCATGCGTAACGAATACGGCAGTGATACTGGCAGGGTCTATGTCCTTTTCGCCCAGCAGTCGCTCGATCTGCCGGGCGCTCAGCCCAATATCGATCAAAATCCGGTGCTGCCCGGTTTCTATAAACTGACAGTTGCCGCTGCTGCCACTGCTAATCGAACAAAATCGCATCCGTTTCTCCCTTCTGAAGCGCTTTCGCTTCTAGCGCCTTCGCTTCCTCGTCAATTTGATTCCAAAATGTTTGCAACGCCTGGGGCACCGCGTCCGGTCTTACCGTAATCACAGGGTGCCATTCCGGCGGATACAGCTGATAATAGCGCTGCTGGCTAAACCGCTCGTCTAGCAGTAAAATAACGCCGGCATCGCTTTCCGTACGGATCACGCGCCCCGCCGCCTGCAGCACCTTGCAGAGGCCCGGGTACATATACGCGTATTCAAAGCCGGCCCCTTCTTCTTTGGCCATATGCCGTTTCATTAAGTCGCGCTCCGGGCTTAGCTGGGGAAGCCCCACACTCACAATGGCCGCTCCAATCAGGCTGTCTCCTTTTAAATCAATGCCCTCCGAAAACACGCCGCCCAGCACCGCAAAGCCCAGCACGGGCGCCGGATTCTCCGTTAGACGCCGCAAAAAATCCGCGCGCTCCTCTTCGCTCATATCCGCCGTCTGCACCAGCACCGGCTCTTCCGGATATAGCTCCTGATACCGCTGCTGCGCCAGCGTCAAATACGCAAACGAAGGGAAAAAGGCCAAGTAATGCCCGCTACGCGCCGCCGTCATGGCCCGAAGCACCTGACAGACCTCGCTTAGGCTCTCCTGCCGCCCCTGAAAAGTCGCGTTAATCCGGCAGGTCATCACCTGCCGCCGCCTCGGGTCGAAGGGAGACGGCAGCGCAATGGCCGCCTCTTTTTCATCGGCCCCTAACAGCTCCTTATAATACTGCACCGGCATCAATGTGGCCGAAAAGAAAATAGCGCTCCGCACCTTTTGGTACACGGCTTTTAACGGCTCTGCCGGATTCACGCAAAAATACCTTAGCACCAGATCATGCCCCTGCCTTCTGGCAAAGGTTTCATAGCCCGGCCCCTTCTGCTCGCCAACTTTCATAAAAAAAAGCACCCGAAAATACAGTTCCCATGCCTCTTTCGCTATTTCTCCCGTTCGGCTCTGCAGCTGCAAGTGCTCCTCCATTTTATCGCAAAACCGCTGCAGCGCGTATTGCCACTTGGCATCCGGCGCGGCCGGAAAAAGCTCGCGCGTATCGCCCATTTCGCGCCTGAGCGCGAGAAACAAATCATTGATTTTGCTACAACAGCGAAAGAGCGCCGACTTTTTGGGAAGCGTTTTTCGCAGATCCAAAAAAGCCTGTTTATTCAAATCGGCGCTGTACATTGCGCGCGCCCGATCAACCAGATTATGCGCTTCGTCAATAAGCAGCACAAAATTCTGTTTTCGATCCTGGAAAAAACGCTTCAGCGATGCCGTTGGGTCGAACGCGTAATTATAATCACAGAGGATTAAATCCATAAAATTAGCCAGATCCAGCGCCAGCTCAAAGGGGCAAACGCTGTACTTTTCGGCCAGGGCGAGAAGCTGCTCCTTTTCAAAATGATCCTGCTCGGTAATGCCCTGCCACATGGCTTCATTAACTCTGTCAAAATGCCCCCTGGCATAGGGACAGACCTGTGGATCGCAGCGCCGCTCCTTGCCTTCCTGCACCAGCAAACAAATTTTATCGCGCGCGATCAGCTGCAAACTTTTTAGGCGCAGCGGCTGCTTTCTGAGCAGCAAGGCAGCCTGCAGGGCAGACTTTGCCGTTATGTTTTTAGCCGTTACATAAAAAATTTTTTCCGGCCCGCTTTCTCCGGCCATAGACTTTAATGCCGGAAACAGGGCCGACAGCGTTTTACCGATGCCGGTGGGCGCTTGTAAAAACACCTTTTCTTCCTGCGCGATCGCATGGTATACATAGGCCGCCATGGTGCGCTGCCCCGGGCGAAACTGCGCGAAAGGAAATGAAAGGGCGGCAAGGCTGTCTGCCCGCTGTTTTTTCCAGCTATGCTGGAAAAGAACCCACGGCCGATAGCGCTGCACCAGATCGTCCCAGAACGCGCTTAGCTCTTCCCTAGTATACGTATGGTAAAAATAGCGCACCGCTTCGGTATCGACATGCACGTAGGAAAGACGCACGACCACATGCTGCGCCTCTTCCTGCTGCTGTAACATGTACGCGTAGCATTTAGCCTGCGCCCAGTGGAGCGGGTACATATCTTCATATAGGTTTTCCAGGCTTACAACTGTGGACTTGATCTCGTCAACCACCCAGCTGCCGTCGGCCTGCCGGTACAGACCGTCGGCACGGCCCTGCACCGTGAGCGCCACGTCTTCGCTGAGCGGAATTGTTTTTTGAAACGGATGTTCCTTCTCGTATCCTTCTTTTTCTGCTTTTTGCAGTTTTTGGTGAAGGCGCGTGCCTTCCAAATTGCGGGTACTGCTGGAAAAACCGCTGATAATGTCGCCGCCGCGCAGCACAAATTCAACCAGCCCCCGCACGGAAACTTCATAGGTCTTCGTTTTCTTCTCCCTCGCTCTGCTGGAAATGGACATCGGCCAGCGCCCTTTCCGTTATCTCCTCCGGATAGCCCAAATATTCCAAAATGCGAATCCCGTTGGGCTTCTTCAAAACGCCGGGTTTTAACAGATAATCAAAGGACAGTGAGTCTTTGGTTACATTTTCGGAAAAATGGTATTGATCATAGTGGTCTTTGACGTTTTCTGTAATTTCAATATCGTGCGTGGCTACAATCACCAAACACTGATGCTCAGACAAATATGTGAGCAACGACGAAGCGGCCGCCACACGCTCGGTTGGGTTGGTGCCGCGGAAAATTTCGTCAATGAGCAGCAGGCTATAGCGCTCCTCGTCAACCATGTTGACCATGCGCAGCAGCGCCTCGGCCTCGGCCATATAATAGCTGCGCCCCTCCATCATGTCGTCGCTGGGACTAATGGAAGACAGCACGTTAAAGAACGAAGCCCGGTATTGTTTGGCCATAGCCATGTAAAAGGTCTGCGCCAGAATCACATTAAGGCCAATAGTACGCAAAAACGTAGATTTGCCCGACATGTTGGAACCCGTGAGCACCACATTTTTGCCATCGATCGTAATATCATTGCACACAGCGCCCTTAAGCATGGGGTGTCCCATTGCCGCTGCGCTGAAATAATCGGGCTGCTGGACAAACTCGGGGCGACAGCACTGCCGCATACCGCGGCGTACCGAGGCCATAGCCTGAAAAGCGTCTAGTTCGCCGAGACGCCGGTATAAAGTGCGCAGCGCCGGCGCAAATTCTTCAATGTACGCACTGGTGCGAATGTAAGCGCGAGCCTCTGTCAGAAACATAATTTTAAAGTATTCGCTAAGCCCCAGCGGATCCGAAGGGCCCTTGGCCAGCGTACGGTTTTTCCGCAGAATGACCTGACACTTGTCCACCACTTTGGCAAAAAAATCGTTATAGCCATGATCCAGCTCCGGCAGTTGGAGGGCGCAAATTTCCCGCGCGGCAATGAGCATGCGCGTGATATAGCGAATACCCGGCATCGCCGCTTCGGTATACCGATTGATTTTGTTGTGAATAACCATATTCATAATGAAGAAAATGGCCACCAGCACCACGGCGCGCACGCCCATAAAAGGAATGGAAACCAGGGAAGCGATCATGCCAAATAGGGCCGGCAGCACCCAGCTGCGAATGGAAGGAAGCTCCGGAGCCCCTTTATAAAGCAGAGAAGCGGCGCCGTCATAGTCTTCCTTGCTTAAATAGTGCAAAATACAAAGCAGCTGCTCCCGCTGCTCTTTATTATACTGAAAAAACTCGATCATGCGTCCACGCCGTTTTAGCTCTTCTTCGTCAAACACGAGCACCCGCAGCATATTATACAGCTGCTGCTGGCCCGGCATAGACAGCGTACGATTCATTTTATAAAAGTTACGATTCATATCCAAATCGTTCCAGGTTAAATCGTCGAGAATCCAGTCATCCTTTCTCATCATTTTCACAAAAATTTCTTCTAAAGATGCTAACCGGACTTCTTCGTCTTCGTTTTCCTTGCCCCACCAATTTTGAATGAACCGCAAGGTACTCTTTTTAAATAATTTTGCCATGCCAACCTCCGTTTCAGCGCGCTCTCACGCGCCGGACTTCTACCACTATAGAATGCCTGCTGTTTCGCAGTTGCTCAAATGAGTTTCATAATCTTCCGCAAAATAATAGGTTCCTGCTTCGTCATAGACGAAAAACAGATCCTGCGTATTGGCCGGTGCAAGCACCGCTTCCACACTGGCGAGGCTGGGACTGCCAATCGGCCCCGCCGGCAAATCGCTGCGCTCATACGTATCGTAATACGCGCTATACTGCTCCGGATCGCGATAGGGCTCCAGCGCTTCTTGTAAATAGAAAATCGTTACATCCATTTGCAGGGCCATGCCCTGCGCTACGCGGTTTCTTACCACCGCGGCCACCTGGGGCTTAACCGCGCCCGTCGCGTCCCTGGCGCTTTCATATTCTACAATGGACGCCATGGTCAGCACCTGATCCATTGTGAGTCCCTGCGCCGCCGCCTGCTGCTCTATAGCGCCGGTAAGCTGCTCGTCCCACCCAGAAAGAAGCACGTCCAGCGCTTCCTCCAGCGTAGCGTCCGGCGGCAGCTCATACGTGATCGGCGCAATATAGCCCTCCGCGGCGAAGGCGCGTTCCTCTCTGTTTGCAATCTGACTCCACCAGCGGTACGGCGCCGGATCCATTTGATCGAGCGCCTCCAGCACTTCTGAAACTGTACTGGCATAGCCAGCGTCCACTAGCGTCCTCGCGATGTCTACCACATAACTGCCGGGTTCAACCGAAAGCGAGATCGTAGAGGCCGCTTCGTCGCCACTGCTTTCTGCAGCGCTTTCACTTTCTGCCATACCTGTGCTCTCCGCATTCCACGATGCGCTGCGGGAGGCCTCGTCCTCGCCGGCGGCCCTGCAAGCCGTTAAAACCATAGTACAAAAAAGTATGCCTACAATATACACTGCATTTCGCATGCGATCCTCCATTCCGAAGCGCTTTAGCGCGAAGGTCGCGGCGCAAATTTCAAATTTGCGCCTGCGAAGGAAGCTATTTGTGACGCTTCGGCACAAATAGCCGTGTAAAAAATCAGCTATTCGAGCTGATTTTTCACACTATCCTCCATGATTCATTGAAAAAGGGAAGCTCCTGGGAGTCAGGCCGCTTCCCTCTTACTGCTTATGGCGTCTGTGTAAATTCCATTTCTACCGTGAGTGGCTCCGTTTGCAAGCGTACATTCGTGCCTAACCCCGTTACCGCTACGTCTACGTTATGCTTGCCGGCAATAAAATCTGACTCTTTAAGCCGTACCGTCAGTGTCAGCTGATTCGGGTCCAGCGCCTCAACCTTCTCCGCGAGTCCCACTACCGTAAACTGCAGAGTGTTGCCAGTGAATGCCTCTGTCCACTCTTCGCTAGCTCCCGATACGGTAATCCGCGAAGTAGGAACCGAAATTTGCCGTGTTTGCTGCCTTTGCACGCTAAACGTTACTTGCACTTCACTAGCGCTGTTTTCTGTAAGCCGTACTTCATTGTCAGGATACAGCGCCTGCAATACTTCGTTGAGATCTAGCGTTTCGCTATAATCTGAGGTGATTTCCGACAGATCGATAGACGGCAGCGTAATTTCTTCAATTCGGTTTAAAACGCTCTCCTGGCCATAAATCTCGATCTGATCCACCGAAACAGCCAGATCAGAAGCGTATTCATACCCATTGGGCACACTGCCCTCGAGCTGCGGCGCTTTCAGCTCCACAGTCTTAACCATATAAATGGGAACAAACACACTGGCTTCCTCTACCGACTTCGTAATAGCGCCGCTGGTATTATCGATCATTTCATCATTGCTATTGTATAGCACAATATCGTTTGTGCTGTTGACATTGGCCGTTGCACCGCTTACCCGCGCTCTTACCTTGCCGTAAGCAACTTCCTCTAGCTGCGTGCTAGGGCCGGTAATAGTAATGGTTTCCGGACTAATCTGAATCTCTTCGTCGCCTACCAAAAACATATAGCCGTCCTCTGGCATACCGCTAATCTCATACTGCACTTCAATTTCTTTGGTGCTGCTATCGTCTACCGTAACAATGTAGTAGCTTTGATTACGCAGCTCGACAAAATTAAAACGATTATAATAGATACCGGGAAGCATTTCATAATGGATCATGAGCCGATTACTGGTACTGCCCTCCAGCTCATACAGGTCTACATAAACATGAATAAAAGACGAAACTTCCAAATCACGCAGCTGCTCCAGCACACTGGACCGGGCGCTGAGCACAACATCCAGCTGCAGCTGCGAAATATCCTCTTCGTCCTCCAGACTCACATAATGTCCGTCGCTTAAAAACTCGTCCAGATGCTGTACTTCCACATTAACGCGAAACGTTCCCTGGGTAATGGGATCTGCTTCGCTGTAAAAAATAAACCATAGTAAGAGCGCAATCACTAATGCCGCAATTTTAAGAAGAAGATTATGGGTAAACCATTTTTTAAGTAAATTCTTCATGGTCTCAGCCCTCCTTCTTCTTCGTCTTATCGCGCATGATCTTCTCTTTGACCACCTGTACTTTGCTTTTATGTTCCTGCGCCGTACCCAGGAGTTCTTTGCGAATGAACTCCGGTGTGATCTTCCGGTAAATCTGCCCTCCATACGCCATAGACATGGCGCCGGTTTCTTCGGAGACGATAAAGATTTTAGCGTCGGATACTTCACTAAGTCCTAATGCCGCTCGGTGCCTAGTGCCTAGATCCTTACTGATTTCACTATTATCGGATAAGGGTAAATAACAGGTTGCCGAAAGAATGCGATTTTGGCGAATGATCATAGCGCCGTCATGTAAGGGCGTGTTTTTTTCAAAAATATTGATAATCAGCTGACTGGTGACATTGGCATCAATCGGCAAGCCGGTTTGTTCATATTCTCCCAATTGCACCTTTTGTTCAATAACAATTAAGGCTCCTGTTTTCACCGCAGCCATGGACTGCATCGCTTCAATAATATTTTCGGCCGTTTCTTCCGAAATTTCGTTACTTTGTTCTCCAAATACCTTAGCAAAATAATTTCCGCGCCCCAGCTGCTCTAACGCTCTGCGCAGTTCAGGCTGGAAGATAATGATTACCGCTAAAATACCTACGCTTAAGGTTCCTTCAAATATCCATACCGTCATGTTGAGCTGCAATAACGAAGCAACCATCCATATAATTAAAACAACGGCTACTCCTTTAAATAATATCCATGCTCTTGTCTTACGAATCCAATTCAGAATCTCGTAAATAATAAAAGCGACAACTAATATATCCAGAACATCGCTTACACGAATGGAAGGCAAAAACCATTTTCCGATTCCTCCCGATGAAAATAAGCTGCTAAAAAACTCTTCCATCTTTCTTGCCCCTCCTTATGCTTTTAAATGCTCAACGCCCTTATACGCTTGAAACCGTAATTATGCTTTAAAATCGTCAAACAAATCGGTTGCCTCTTCGTCCGATTTTGCTTTAGGCTTTTCCGGCCTAGCAGCCGGTTGTACCGTGTTTGGTGACTGCGCCGCTTTCGGCGGCTGCGAGGTTTTGGGCGGCTGCGCCGCCGGCCTCGGCGTTTTTTCAGCTTCCGAACGCCGCAGCGGCTTATACCCGGCCGCTTTTTCCTTTGACTCGCCTTTCGGCCTTCTCGCCGGCCGTGCTTTAACGGTTTCCTCCGCTTTGCGGCTGGGGTACCAGCCTCCTACCCGCGTTTGTCCCATCTGTTCCTGCGTTTCTGTAATATTTTTTACTTCTTTTTTGGTTTTCTTAACAGGATTCAGCTTAGGGATCAGGCGAACCTGATAAAAATACTCTTCGTCTTCAAATTCCAGATTCTGTACCCGCTTATAGTTAACCGCCAGATTTAAAAATTCCAGCGCCGCCAAACCGGCAATCGTTATGATCGCCAGCAGTACCATTACAATTAGGTTACCCGATAATCCGACAATGACCTTACCCATAATGAGACAGATAATGCCCAGCACGCCGCCCGCTCCAATCGCGATATAATGGGCGTAATCTAAATGCAGCTTTTTTACCAGGCTTACGACTAAAGCAAGAATGGCGGAAATAATGAGCAAATATACCATCTGTTCATTTTTCGTGATCTGATCTATGCCATAGGACGACGCATCGGAAATCATTTGGGGCAGCGCATCCAGCGACTCTCCCATTTGCAAACTCATAAACGCGGGCACAATTTGAATGAGCCCCCACATTAAAATACCCACTACTACGGGCACCACGGCAATAGCGCCTAAATAAAGCCCGGCGAAGAGCGGCGGCAGCAGATAAAAATTCCACTGAATACAAATGGGTACCAAAATCAGAAAATAAATCTGATCCGGGAACATACGGGCAACCGCAACATACAAAATCAGCATCATAACGCCGACAATAATAGCCCCGATTAACGAAGTGAGAAAAATATTATACACACACAGCGCCAGTGCCAAAAGCACTCCAATACGGCTGGGCAGCAGCGTCGCAACCAGAGCCATAATCAGGTGAACCCAAAATGAATTAAAAACTCCCGTACCGGTATATACATCGCTCGAAGCAATCACCTGGTAAATCACCAAAAAGGCAATAAATTTAAGGCCTATTTTAATAATCGGCTCAAATCGCTTCACGTACTGCGAAACAATCCCCCTGATCTGGTAAAGTACTGATAAATTCATAATCGTCTCCCTTAATCATAATTATTGATCTCTTCCAGTATTTCGTAATACGCATCGATTCGTTCCTTCGCCTTATCATAACGGCTGCTGTATACAATGGCCGTTATACCGGATACAATCAGCAAAAGCGCCGCATAGATCACCAGCGCGCGAATGACAAACCCTGTATAATCATAATGTAATAGATCCGCCCCTTGAATATAAAACACATCGACGGCTGTATATACCAAATATACGATATAAAACAGCGTTGCCCAGATTTTACTCTTGAGCTTTTCCATGCCGATATAATCTTTTTTATAATACCGCTTTGCAAACGCATCGCGCTGTAAATCGGACGCTTCATAGCTAGCGGCCCGTGCCATAAGCCGAATTTTTTCTTTATTGATCATTTTTTCTCCTAATGGTCTTTGGTTAGAGTTTATTCTTTATTTTATCATATCTTACCATTAAAATACAAGGCTTACTAGGCATTTTTAACAAATGGGATACAAACCTCGTTAGGTACGAGCTCCAAAAATAGCTGTCCCTACCCGAATGATCGTTGCTCCCTCTTCCAGCGCCACCCGGTAGTCGCCGCTCATTCCCATGGAAAGCTCCTTCATGCTCACGCCAGGAATACGCGCCGCCTCAATGGTATCGCGCAAATCGCGCATGCCGCGAAAATAAGGCCGTACCTGTTCCGGATCTTCCTTTTCCGGCGCTACACACATAAGCCCCTGAATGCTTAGGTGCGGGCAGGCCCCGGCAATCTCTCTCACCAGGGTAAGCGCCTGCTCGGGATCGACGCCGCTTTTGGATTCTTCGCCGCCAATATTGACTTCAACCAAAATATTTACCTGTTTGTCCCATTTTTCCGCTTCTTTTTCCAGCTCGTGCGCAAGGCGCAAAGAATCGACAGAGTGAATCAGCGCCACCGGAAGTTTAAGCAGCTGGCGCACTTTATTCCGCTGCAAATGTCCGATCAGATGCCACTCCAGCTTTGCTTCACAGGCGTTTACTTTTTCGGCCAGTTCTTGTACTCTATTTTCTCCAAACGCCGTAACGCCGTGCGCCGCTAACGCTAAAATCTGCGATAACGGTTTTGTTTTACTAACCGCCAGAAGACGGGCGCTGCCAGCCGGCCGCCCTGCTTTTTGCAGCTCGATCTCAATGTCATGTTCTATCGCTTGATATCTTTCCCAAATATCCATGATAATCCTCCATTCCGAAGCGTTTTAGCGCGAAGGTCGCGGCGCAAATTTCAAATTTGCGCCTGCGAAGGAAGCTATTTGTGACGCTTCGGCACAAATAGCCGTGTGAAAAATCAGCTATTCG
>CALWPV010000031.1 GCA_944383515.1 uncultured Clostridia bacterium | reverse complement strand
TTCTCCTTTGTATTTCATCACGCCAAAGATAGGAGGCTGCACTTGTAGCCCCCGGTATCCGCCAATTTCACTATTATGGGCCATTGTATCATATTCTGCGTGAGAATGCAATTCACCATTTTCTTTTTCAATTTGCGAAAGAAACGCTTGACAATCATTCAGTTATGCAGTAAAATAAATGAGCATTTGCTTTTAGGGGTATAGTTCAATGGTAGAACAGTGGTCTCCAAAACCATCGATACGAGTTCGACTCTTGTTGCCCCTGTTCATGTAAGAGCTGTCGCATCCATGATTAAACAGTCATAGGTGTGGCAGTTTTTTTCTGCCTTTTTTAGCCAAAAGCGTACATTGCAAAACAATGTGCTACCTCTGCCCGCCTCATTATTTTCCGTTTTTCTTACCCAATTATTGTAGAAAACAATTGCATTTCTCGCAATACTGGCATACAATGTGAAGTTGCAAACTCTGCACAGCATCGTGCAAAAATCGCCGCGTCATACCAATTTTACCGCGGCAAGGCAGGAGGAATCATGCATACAGAATTTTATCAGGGCAACCGTGAGCGGCTCTATGCCCAAATGAAGGAAAACGCTTTGTTGGTATTATTTTCCGGCACAGAGGTGCGCAAAACCAACGACGAATTTTATCCGTTTTATACTCATCGGAATTTTCTCTACCTTACAGGGCTCGATCAGAAAGAACTCGCTTTAATCGTTCAAAAGGACGGCAAGGGGCAGGTACATGAAAAAATTTATATTCTGCCTCCGGACATGATGACAGAGCGCTGGAGCGGCGCGCGCATCAAGGCTGCCGAAGCAGCCGATCGCTCCGGCATTCAGGATGTTGGCTACGTAGCCAGTTTTGAGACTGATCTGCACCGACTGGCTACCAGCGGCAATTATCAGTTTCTTTATCTAGACCTATTTCGCGTCTCGCCTACGGATCGGGACGAACCCGCCCACCATTTGTTAAAAAGAGTGGCCTCGAACTATCCGTATTTACATATTGAAAACGCTAACGCGATCATTCGCCGGCTGCGCACCATTAAGCAGCCATGCGAGCTGGAGGCCATGCGCCGTGCAGAGCAGATCACCTGCGCGGGCATTACTGCCATGATGCAAGCGTCTAAGCCTGGCATGTATGAATATCAGTATAAGGCCGTTTTCGATTATACGCTCGGCCAGTATGGGCCCCAGGGACCGGCCTTTCCTTCGATTATTTCGGCAGGCAATAATAATTTCTGCATTCATTATTATACCTATACAGGGCAGGCTCATGACGGCGATATGGTTCTCAACGACGTAGGGGCTTGGCACGACGGCCTGATGACCGATGTCTCCCGCGGCTGGCCCTGCAACGGCAAATTTAACGACCGTCAGCGCCTACTGTATGAAATTGCGCTGCAAACTTCGGACCATATGTTTTCTATCATTAAGCCCGGCATGGCCATGAAAGACGTAGACGGAGAGTCGCACCGATACTGCGCCGCGCTGTTAAAAGAAGCCGGCGTACTCGACGACGTAAAAAATATTGACCGATACATGTGGCACGGCGGCGCTCACCACGTTGGTTTTGACGTACACGACGCGGTAGAAACTCCGGTGCAGATTGCCCCCAATATGGTATTCTGCGTAGATATCGGTATTTATCACGAAGAATGGGGCATCGGCTTCCGGGTGGAAGACAACTGCCTGGTAACGCAAACGGGCTGCGAGAATCTGTCCATTGCGACGCCTCGTACCATTGACGCCATTGAAGACACCATGCGGCAAAACTTCGTAGCTTTCTGAGCGCCTACCCATGAATCAGATACTCATGATTGTCATGGCGGCCGGCGCGGTGCTGGGTGGTATCGATCGCCTGCGCGGTAATGCCTGGGGATTAGGCCATAAATTTGAATCCGGCTTCATGCTTATGGGCTCCATGGCCCTCTCTATGGTGGGTATGATCTGCTTAACCCCTGTGCTTTCTCAGGTTTTAGGCTATGTCATTGTTCCTCTGTATCGCTTACTTGGCGTAGATCCGGCTATGTTTGGCAGCTTACTTGCCATTGACATGGGAGGCTATCAGCTTGCTAAAGATTTAGCGCAGCTTCCTTTATTGGGCAGCTATGCCGGCCTAGTGGCTTCTTCTATTTTCGGCTGCACCCTCGTATTTACCATACCCGTAGGCATGGGCATGATTCCCAAAGCAGACCGCCCTCTTTTTGCCCAGGGCATTATGCTGGGCCTGGCGGCCATGCCGGTTGGCCTGGTCATTGGCGGCCTGCTCTGCGGACTCTCTCCCCTCGCTTGTCTGCACCAGAATCTACCGATTCTCGTCTTGGCGCTCCTGCTGCTTTTGGGACTTTGGAAAATTCCCAATCAGCTGATTAAAGGCTTCTGCCTGCTGGCAGAGGGCATCCGGTGGCTAGTCACTCTTGGTTTGGTGCTGGCCGCCGTAGCATCTATGACCGGCTGGAACCCGGTGCCCGGCATGGCTCCGATTGAGGACGCCCTGGCCACCGTGGCTTCTATAAGCGTTGTTCTGCTGGGCAGCCTGCCGGTTGCCGAACTGGTGCGCCGCCTTTTATCACGGCCGTTTACCCGGCTTGGCCACCGGCTCCGCATGAAGCCCCAAAGCTTAACCGCTATGTTAGTAGGCCTGGTTAGCGCTCTGCCAACGCTCGCCATGTATCCCGACATAGATGCCCGTGGTAAAATAACGGCTGGCGCCTTTCTTGTCAGCGGCACCAGCCTGTTAGCAGCTCATATGGCTTTTACCATGAGTACGGAGCCCGGCATGCTGCCTGCCGTTATGGCCGCCAAGCTGAGCGGAGCTCTGGCCGCCGTCTTATTAGCGTTATGCTTAACCAGAAAGACCGCCTGAATTTTTAGACGTCCGAACCGATTTTATAAAAAGAGTATGTCCATTTTCGCGCACAGCCGTTGCAGCGAAATTGGACATACTCTTTTTTTATTCTATTGTTGATCCGCAAACTGAACGCGCTCCCAGATCCAGCCGTCGTTACAATATTCTGCCAAGCGCTGCAAGACATCGCGTCCCTGTAACAGATCCTCCAAAAATTCACAGAGATAAAAGAAACACATATGGTAGCAGTAAAATGCCAGCCGCTTGTTGTGCGGCGTATACGGAATATGGTTTTTTTGCAGCGTATCGTTAAACAGCTGCCTTGCCCAGGCGCGGCATCCCATAACCCAGGCATCCCTTTCCAGCGGCGCATACATTACCTCGTCCCAGTCGACAATATAATACCGCTCTGTACTGCCATGGCCCTTCACCAAAAAATTACCCCCGGCATCGCCATGCGTAAGGTAGAGCTTGCCCGGATGCGCCCGGCACCATGCGGCAACTTGGTTCAGCCGCCGGGCGCAGTGCGCCAAAACCTCGCTGCGTTCTTGCAAAAGAGTTAGCACCTCACGCACGGCAGCGGTCTGCGGCATATGCTTAAATGTATCCCAGTATCGATAAAACGTTTGAGCGGCCGCGTCCGAAAATGAAACCGTGGGAATGGACCACCCTGGCCGGGTTAGCGGATACACCTGGCATAGCATTTGGTACTCCATCGGTTTCACAGCTGATTTTGCTTGGTCTTAATAATCTTGGGAATAAACGTAATTCCTTTTTGGTAAAGATCTTCCATAACTGTCAGGCTCTGCTGAAAGAGAATTTTATGCCGTGGTAACGAGTCAAGCTTGACAAAATAGGCCATTCCGTTTTCCGCTTCCAGCTTCCATGTTTTTCCATAGCTTCAACGCAGGTCAACACCCAAAATTTGTTGTCCTCGCGTGCCAAGAACCATGCGATTGCCATAGACCACCGGCGTGGCTTCTACCGGCGATCCTACCTCCATCTCGCTCAGCACCGTTCCTGTTGCGCCGTCAATTAAAAAGCCGTATCCCTGAGAATCGAACTGAATCAGATATCCGCTGCCGTCTTCCGTATAAACGGCCACCGGAGAGCTCCAGCAGAAATAATCCATTGCCAGACTCCAAACCTCTTCTCCGGTTTCTGTATTTAACGCGATTAACGTTCCGCTCCAGGGCTCTGGCGTCCGAGCTACCGGATAAATAACCAAATTTTCTAACGTTGTTCCGTCTTGCCCCAGTACCGGCGTAGCCTGCACGCCGCCGGACACGCCCTCTACCGTAGCGCAGTCAAAAGTTTTCTCCCAGAGAATCTCGCCCGTAATCGCATCGAGCTTGTACAGCGAAATGGGCCCTTCGCCATTTTCTGCCGTCCAGTGCAGCGACGGCGCCGTATAAATATAGGCGCGTCCGGTTTGCTCGTCAAAGTCAACTACAGGGGAAGAATTGGAATCGTCCTGCGTATCCTGCGCCCACACCAGTTCCATGGTATTGAGATCGACACAGAAAAACATGCCGCCATTTTCCGAAAGATAAATATAGTGGTCAATAATGCTGGCGCTGCATTCATAGCCCACCCAGTATGTATCATTATTAGAGCGTCCCGTCTGATAAACGGTACGCGCGGTCAGCTCCGGATTCACCGCAATTGTCCCTGCCGCCGGATCATACTCCGTTCCCAGCTGCATGGTATACAAAATACCATTCTCACCCGGCCAGATCAGCAGATCCTGCTCCGCGTATACCAGCGGCGAAGAATCAAAGGCACACCATGCCCGGGTGGCCGCGGGATCGGCGTCACCATACTCATAGAGCACCGAACCGTCGAGAAGACTAATAATATACATATGCGGGCTGGCCCCCTCGGTTGTATAATCGCCTGATCCAACGTATAAAAGCGGATATCCTCTTGGGTCCAGCGCACCCGACCCCTTAAAGGCCATGCCCAAAAAAAGCGGATCGCGGGTATAGTCGCCCTCTTCCAAATCGATAAAATATACGAAGCCATCTAACGTTGCATAAATGACTTCAATGAGATTATCCTTCGCCTTCTTATCTTCATATAAATTCATGTGCTGCCGCGTTTCGCTGTCCCACTGCGCTATCAGCGGCTGTCCTGTCCAGCCGCTTCCTGTCCAAGCGTCGGTTCCATCGGCTGTGGGCAGCGCGCTGGAAATCTGTGTCCAGACAACATCGCCAAATTGCTTTTCCGCTAACGTGGCCGTTCCATAACTGCTGCTGTTGCGAAAGTAGTTGCCGCGAAACGTAGCTATGCCGGGCAGTGAAAAGTACGGCTGCGAAGTGCTGAAATGCACTTCGCCTTGCCTCTGGTAAATGGAAACCTCGCCCTCTGGCGTGAGAATCTGCCAGCTGATTCCCTGCGAAGCAGGATCTGTCGAGGCTACCGCGTGCGGCTCTTCCGCCAAAGACGTATACCGGGTTCCTTCCTGATGCTCGGCCTGCACATTGGCAGAATTTTGGCTTACAGGCTCGCTTTCCGGCCGAAACAGCCATAAATAGACTACTAAAACAAGAAGCAGCAGTAAAACGACAACACCAATAATCCACAGCACGGCTTTACGCTTTTCTCTCTTATTTTCCAGCTCGTCTTCTTCAATATAAGAATAGCGCTCAGTTAAAATGTCCAGAGCCGATTCCTCCCGCTGTCTTGCCGCCTCTTTCTCTATGCTGCGGCTTTTCTTCTTTGGTTCCGGCCGCTTCTCCTCGGCGGCTTCCTCCTCCGCGGCCGGCTCTTCTTCCGTTTCCGCCTCCTGCGGCTCAGAGGATGCTTCTATTTCTTGTTCCGGCTCCGCCGGCGTAAAAAGCTCTTCGCTTTCTGAAAGCGCTTGTCCTTCTTCCGTTTCGGCTGGCCCTACATCGCTGGCAAAGGCCTTCTGGTGCTCTTGCTTTTGCTGTTCGAGCGCAGCCATTCTTTTTTCCCGGCGCTGCCGCGCCCGCTCTTTTGCCTTTTCTTTGCGCTTATGTTCCGCGATACCGACGGCAATGATTGCGGCCGCGACTATGATCAAAATAAATATGATCCACATAGACTGATCCCCTTTTTTACTAATATAATATAAGTCTTTCGGTGGCATTATTATATCAAGTTTAGGCAAAAAAGTACAGTTTTTTATAGGAGAATTGGTTGACGCTAGACACTTTCCCCAGTTCTATGATATAATACCGCTATAGAACGCACAAGGAGGATTCATGCATGAGTCGTATTATCGGAAATGCACTTCCCAATATTCCTTGGCAGGAAAAGCCTGCCGGATATACTATGCCGGTTTGGCGTTACAGCGAAAACCCCATTATCGAGCGTGACGCCATTCCTAGCTCTAACAGCATTTTTAATTCTGCCGTTGTTCCGTTTGAAGACGGTTTTGCCGGTGTTTTTCGCTGCGACAGCCGCTCTGTCAGCATGGACATTTTTCCTGGATTCAGTAAAGACGGCATTCACTGGCATATTAACCCCAATCCCATTGTCTTTGAAGGGGAAGACCCGGAAATTACCCGTCGTGAATATCGTTATGATCCGCGGGTTTGCTATATGGACGGCCGGTATTATATTACCTGGTGTAACGGCTACCACGGCCCCACCATTGGCATTGGCTACACCTATGATTTTAAAACATTTCACCAGTTAGAAAACGCCTTTTTACCCTACAATCGCAACGGCGTTCTGTTTCCGCGCAAAATCGGCGGCCACTACGCCATGCTCAGCCGGCCCAGCGATACCGGACATACGCCCTTTGGCGACATCTTTTATAGTGTAAGCCCCGATTTAACCTTTTGGGGCAAGCACCGCTATGTTATGGGCACCGTAGCCGGCGACGCCTCGGCCTGGCAGTCTAAAAAAATCGGGCCCGGCCCCATTCCGATTGAAACAGACGAAGGCTGGCTGTTAATCTATCACGGCGTAATTAACACCTGTAACGGTTTTGTATACCGTATGGGCTGCGCGCTTCTCGATATAGACGAGCCTTGGAAGGTTAAAGAGCGCTCGGCCTACTATATTCTGGGTCCCGAAAAACTCTATGAACTGACCGGCGACGTTCCCAATGTTACCTTCCCCTGCGCCGCATTAACCGACGCCGATACCGGCCGCATTGCTATTTATTACGGCTGCGCCGACACCGTAACCGGCCTGGCCTTTACCACAGTAGACGAGCTTTTGTCCTATATGAAAGCGCATCCGCTGCGCGGATAAGAGCAATTGTTATATCTGCCAAAAAGGAGACAACCCTGCCTGCTTCGGGCGTTTCTTACGCGCCGAAAGCTTGCCGTGTTGTCTCCTTTTTCAGTTATCATTCATGTTTTGCAATTGCGCAAGAGCTTTCGTTAGCCAAGCAGCAGACGCAGCCCGTATAAAACCAGTAAATGCAGTGGATATATGAAATAAAACCCATACTGCACGCCCCGCCCCCGGTATCCTCGCTGCCCGTTATAGCCCTGTAAAAGCGGCATAGCCGCCAGCACAAAAAGGCTCACACACAGCGGTTCGCTGCTCCCCAGATACGCCATCTGCAGCAGATGCCCCACAGACAACAGCGTAA
>CALWPV010000030.1 GCA_944383515.1 uncultured Clostridia bacterium | reverse complement strand
GATCGTGTACAAATACCCTCCGTCCTCTGCAAAGCCCAGAATAGTCCTGTCTTCACCAGCTATTTCTTCCATATCAATCCGCCGTTTTACCTCACCGTCGTCGTCCAGCACTTCAATGAAAATTACTTCCTTACCGCTGGCACTTGCTTCTCCTTCTAAAGCCCAAATCTCGTCTTTCCAGCTAATGAGCGGAATCATATGCCGAGGATATTCGTTTTCGCTAATGGCCTCCATTTTCATGCTCCCCAGATCGATTCGGTATAGCACGTTTTTCATAACCATATTTTCTATATCATTAACGCCTACATAGAAATAGAGGGCATTATCCAGCACTGTCTGATGCCGAGCCTGCATGGCAAAATAAGGGATATAGCCTATCTCTTCCCGCTGCTCAGTGACCATGTCGTAAGCATAATACGTACAGTCTCCCGTATCTAGCCCCATGGCCGTTTGTATCACCTGCGTTCCATAAACCAAAAGCTGACTTCCATACATTTCTCGTTCGTCAATAGTTGCCGTATAAGTTTCGGTTACCGGCTGTGGCTCTGACGAAGAACACGCTGTGCAGAGCAATAAACCCAGTGCCAAAACAAGAAATAGTTTTCTACCATATCGCTTCATAATTTCTCCCCCCTTTTTAGCTTTTCACCGTATAAGGCCCATGTCCCTTCGAGAATAAACTTCATATAATACCTCCACAGGCTGATCATAATACCCCAGCGTTTGTAAACTATCGGCCTTATAAATCCACGGATCGGCGAGCACAAAGCGAGACTGGGTACTGTCAACTCCATAAATAGAAAGAAACTGTCCATTGGTACTGTAGTCCCAGTAACCATTTTCATTAAAAGTGAGCCCAAGAACAGAAGGAGCCTTATATTCAAAAATATTAAAATACATTCGATCTGCCATTTGAGTTTGGCTAAGTCCATGCTCTACCACATATGTTTTAGCAGATTGCCGGCTATTGATATAGTCTTTCATAGATTCCAAAGAGATTTCGTTCTCCTTCATTCCGCAGGCCTCCGCAATTGTATTGCGATTGGGGGCAAAAACATTGAAAAATGTGAGAACTGACTGAACCGCAGCAGGACCACTATAATAACTCGTTTTAGGCTCAAATATCGGATATTCTTCTAGCATCCAGCCCTCATAGCGAATTATCATCGGCGGCACAAGTGGCAGGTCAGTAATGTACTTTTGTTCTTCCATCTGTTCTTGCGTTAATTCTTTAGCGCCTTGAGGGCCTTCGCTATTATCGTAAACTTCAGGGTCTTCCATTCCGAAGCGCTTTAGCGCGGAGGTCGCGGCGCAAATTTCAAATTTGCGCTTGCTATCTCCCAGAAAATAATATCAATTTCACGTTCTTTTATCTTTTATATATCATACAACTGTCCTTTTGTCAATTGCATTTTACTTTCATAAGCAGTTTAGGAAGACTACCTGATAATATGAAATGGAACTGCGCAGTAGTGTGTCATTCTTTAAGATTTCCTAAAGAGAATTTAGTAGATTCCTAAAAAACAAAGACTAGCGTTTAACAGACAAAAGGAGTAGAATATACATAGATTTAACATATTCCGAACCGGAGAACTTCTATGGAACAACATACAATAAAAAAACGAATGTCACCTGTTGTAGATTATAGAAAATTGCGGTTTAGCAACCTTAACAGCCCCGAATTCAGACATGTAAAGCATTTGTTGTTTTGGCCAATCTATGGGCTCCTATTCATGTTTGTTGAACGATTTTATCCGGTGGAGCACTACTATGCTGTGCACTGCTCGCTTGACGACGTTATTCCCTTTTGCGAATATTTTGTCATTCCCTATACATTCTGGTTTATTTATATGGGCGGCATGGTGCTCTATACTTTTTTGTACGACATAGACGCGTTCAAAAAAATGATGAAATTCATTATTCTTACATATTCGGTTACCATTTTCATTTATTTAATTTTCCCCACCTGTCAGGAGCTGCGCCCTACTCAATTTGAACGGGATAATATTTTTACGCAAATTGTGGCAAGTTATTACCAGTTTGACACCAACACCAACGTGTGCCCTTCCATTCATGTGATCGGCTCGCTGGCCGTTATGTTCGCTGGGCTGCATGCTAAAAATTTGCAGCGCCCGGGCTGGAAAATTGCTTTTGTGGTATCGGCTGTTCTCATTTGTCTTTCGACAGTGTTTCTTAAACAGCACTCGGCTATTGACGTAGTGGCCGCCCTGCCGCTCTGCGCCGCCGCGTACTACCTGTGCTTTGCCAAGCGAAGCCTCAATCCTCAAACAGACAACGTGCCCCAAACCTACTAAGAAAGGAAAATACCATGCAATACGGCTTTAGCATTTATAGTTTTTGGAACGCCCTGCGCCGCGGAGAAATGACCTTAGAAGAGGTTTTTGCCTGGGCCGCTGAGCATGGCGCCGATCATATGGAAATGGCCGACTTTGTCGTAGACCTGCGTCAAAACGGCATGCCGCAAACTGTAGCCGCGCTGGCGCGCCAATACGGACTCACGCTTTCTGCATACAGCGTTGGTTCACAGCTGGCTAGCAGCACCGGCGACAGATATGCCGCAGAGCTGCAGCGTCTGCAAGGCGAAATTGACATTGCTTGCGCGCTGGGCGCGCCCTTAATTCGCTGCGATCTAGTTTCGGTTATGGTAGGAAAAGACGCTACTTCCATTGAGGCATTTGACGCGCTGCTGCCCCGCATGACGCAGAGTGCCCAGGAGCTGTGCGCGTATGCCGCCGAGCGCGGTCTTACGGTAACTATTGAAAATCATGGCACGCTGCTAAATGGCGGCGATCGCGTGCGGCGTCTGTTACGCGCGGTAAATCGGCCGGACTATGGCTGCACGCTAGATATTGGCAATGCCGTATGCGTAGACGAAGATCCACGCGTATGCGCCGACGCCTTGCTGCCGTTTGCGCGGCGCATTCACATTAAGGATTTTTATATTCGGGAAGACGCCTACGCCATAGGCGCCCAATATGTTGACGGCTATACCATTAACGACCCTAGCGTGCTGAGCAATGGAAGCTGGCTCACCACCCGCGGTGGGCGGTATTTGCGCGGCGCCATTATTGGGCATGGCGATTTGCCGCTTCGCCAGCTGGTGGAGCAGATTGTGGCTTCTGGCTATGACGGCTATTTAACCATAGAGTTTGAGGGTATGGAAGAAGCGCGTTTGGCCTGTCAACTGAGTA
Organism: uncultured Clostridia bacterium; assembly: GCA_944383515.1. Taxonomy (GTDB): domain Bacteria; phylum Bacillota; class Clostridia; order Lachnospirales; family Bianqueaceae; genus CALWPV01. Next base: position 7,242 of record CALWPV010000030.1, on the reverse strand, counting down.
TACAAAATTTAAAACAACTGGTATTTCAAAGTAAGCAAAAGGAGAACTAAACCATGCGCAAGCACATTAAACAATTTTTTGAAGAAAACTGGACATTACGTGATAAAATTATGGTTGCCGTAATTGCCGCTTTGGCGGGATTAGCGCTGGGTAGCTTTCTAGCCCCTGCCCGTAAAATGGAATTTGGCAATACCACGCACAACACGTTTGAAAGCGAAAAACCGGTAAAAAAGGTAGAAAGCTAAGATACCTGGCGTAGGTTTTTTCAGAAAACGATGTAACCTCATTACAGGGTTTACATCGTTTTCTTGTAAGCAAATTTTACACACAAGGAGATATAATCATGAAACAACTGAGTCAAGAAGCCGAACAGATTATGGTGGAACGTTTTGGAAAAGACGCGTTAATAGCACTGGCCACTACAGAAAACGGGGTGCCTTACGTACGACATGTCAATGCCTACTACGAAAACGGAGCATTTTATATTATTACCTACGCACTCTCTAATAAAATGAAACAAATAGCCAAAAATCCCGCCGTTGCCATTGCCGGCGATTGGTTTACCGCCCATGGAACGGGAATCAATTTAGGCTATTTCGGAAAAAAAGAAAACCAAGCCATTGCCGGCACATTAAAAAAGGTCTTCAGCCAGTGGATTGATAACGGCCACAACGATTTTACCGACGAAAACACGATTATTCTTCGCATAGACTTAACGGACGGTTTGTTACTTTCTCACGGTACGAGATATGAGTTTTAAAGCTGCGCTATCAGGTAGATCTGGCATTGGGATACATAGAAAAAAGTCAGGACCGTCTCTATTCTTCCTACGCCGTAATTGAACGCGGCCGTCTACTCCATAACTATAGAAGAATTTCCAGAGGGTGGAAAGAATTTCGTATTACGGACGACCATTATCAGGAAGGCACCGCAACCACTGCCTTCTGGTATCACGGACAAAAACTGCAAATTGCTTTATGCGGCGATCTGTGGGATTTTCCCGAGCGATTTAAAACCGACGGTGTTTCCCACGGTGGCGCCTTTTATTTTGTTGGTGGCGCTACTTTACAAAAGCTGCCTTATGACGAGGAACGTATTTTAATTGTTGACGCTTAGCTCCACTGCGGGTTATTTTGCGGGAACACGGCTGCCACTTCCTGCTGCCACCCTTGTAATAGCAGTCTCATCTGCCGGGCCGTTTCCGGAAGCTGCCGTGCCAAATTATGCTTTTCCGCAAAATCTGCCTCTAGATCATACAACGCCTCTTGGCCGCCGTCATAAAATACAATATATTTATATTTTCCCAGGCGTACCGCCGCACCAGGTAAACCGCCTTGGTTTCCATAATGCGGATAGTGCCAAAAAAGCGGTCTGAGCGGCATTGTCTTTCCTTGCAGAAGAGGAACTATACTCTGCCCGTCAAGCACTTTTTCCTTCGGTATGCTAGTCCCGGCCAGCTCCAAAAACGTCGGATAAAAATCTGGAGTGATAACCGGTACATCACAGCGCTGTCCGCCGGCTATCATAGCGGGAAAGCGCATAAGTAACGGAACACGCAAACCACCCTCATACAGCCAGCCCTTTCCTTCCGCGGCCGGCAAATTACAGGTGGGCGACCCTTCGCTGGTGGACAGGCCTCCGTTATCCGATGTAAAAACAACTACTGTATTTTCTGCCTGTCCGCATTCTTGAAGCGCCCTCATAAGCCGGCCAATATTCCAATCTAAATTCCATACCATGGCGGCATACTCCGGATCTGATTGTATGACGCGCCGCATCACCCTTTGGCCCACTTTATCTGCCGTATGGTGCTCTTCTCCTTCTACCAGCGCTTTTTCCCGATCCAGCCCTAGCTCCCGCGCCTTTCGCTTAAACCGTTCTACATCCTCTGGCCTTGCTTGAATGGGCGTATGTACACTGTAATGGCATAAATTCAGGAAAAACGGAACTTCTGCATGATCTTTTACATGGCGCTTCAATAGCGCAATGGCTTCGTCGGTTATGCGATCTGTTAAATACTCGTCGTTTTCTCCTTCGGGAAGCGTTTCGATTCCATAGGGCGCAAAATAACCTTGGTGCGGGTGCCCCCAATCGCATCCGCCTATGTTCACGTCAAACCCAAACCGTTCTGGGTAATATTCTTTACCGCCCAAATGCCATTTTCCGACATGCCATGTCGCATAGCCCGCGTCTTTTAAAGCCTGGGCCAGGGTATATTCTCCCTGCGGCAAATGTTTACAATACGGCGCATCAATTACTCTGCCTTTCAGCGGGTGAAAAGTACCGCTCATATCGATCCAATCCGTTAGCCCCAGGCGCGCCGGATACTCTCCCGTTAAAAAGCTGGCCCGCGAGGGCGAGCACACCGGACACGGCGCATAGGCATTGCCAAATGAAATGCCTTCTCTGCTGAGGCGATCTATATTGGGCGTCTCATAAAAAGTACTTCCCGTGCAGGCAAGGTCTTTCCAGCCCATATCGTCAATCAGAATAAATACAAAATTAGGCTGCCGCGCGTTTTTCATGCCAGTTACCTCTCCGGTACGGTGCAGCCGCCCAAACGCTCGGGCTTATTGCGCATGCTATCGGCCTCGGAAAGCGTACGGATTACGCGGCAAGGGTTGCCGGCGGCAAAACTGCCCGCCGGTACGTCGCGCGTTACTACGCTGCCCGCGCCAATCACGCAGTTATCGCCAATGGTCACGCCAGGGCATACCACTACATTGGCGCCAAACCAGCAGTTATCCCCAATATGCACAGGTTTGGCATAGCACAGGCGCAGCAGCCGGCCGTCTTCGGTACGGATCTGATTGCGCTCCTCGCCCAGCATGGGGTGCACCGGCGTTACAATGGTCACGTTAGGGCCAAAATTACAGTCGTCGCCAATGGTCACCTCGCCATCGTCTTGAATGGTCAGGTTAAAATTAGCGAAAAACCGCTTACCAATGCGCGTATGAATGCCGTAGTGGAACTGAATGGGCCCCTGCATAAACGCGCCTTCTCCCAGCTCGCCCACGATCGCCTGCAAAATCTCGGCTCGCTTCTTAGTTTCGTCTTCAAAGGTGCGATTATACTCGGTGTCCAGATTATGCGTTCTCAGCTTAATGGCTTTCAGCTCCGGGTCGCCGGGAAAAAACAGCACGCCCGCCTGAATCTTCTTTTCTTCCGCCGTCTGCCATGGCTGCGGTTTTTTTGTTATGTCCATACTCTTACTCCTATTCCCTAACTAAAAAAACTTTATCTGGGTTCAAAATGCCCTTCGGATCAAACGCTTCTTTAATGCCCTGCATCAGGCGCATCTGGGTCTGCCCCAGCTGCCTCTCCAAATAGAGCCGCTTCGCGTAGCCAATGCCATGTTCTCCGGAAACCTGGCCGCCCAGCCGCGCCGCTTCCTCGTACATACGGTCAAAGGCCGCCGCCAATTTTTCGCGCCACGCGCGCTCGGAAAGACCGTCGCGACAAATATATACGTGCAAGTTGCCGTCGCCTGCGTGGCCAAAGCTGGGAATGCGCAGCGACAGCTCCGCCGCCAGGGCATGGGTAAACTTGATAAACTGCGCCACCGAGCCGCGCGGCACTACCACGTCGCACTCGTCCATTTCGTCGGTGGAAGCTTTAATGGCCTCTAAAAATGCGCTGCGCGCCGGCCACACCGATTGTTTACGCTCTTCGGTATCGATAAAATACGCGTCTATCGCGCCATGCGCGAGGCATAGGTCGGCCACCTGGCTATAGGCGCGCTCCGCCTCCTGCTCGTCGGCCGCGTCTAGCGTAAGCAGCAGATACGCCGGATGCGCTGTGTCCGGAAACTTTTTGCCCAAATATTCTTCGGCAAACCCAATGACGTCTTTTGACATATACTCAATGGCTGTAGGATTGGCGGCCGACTGCACAATGGGCGCCACGCAGTCCAGCGCCGCGTCCATGCTTTCAAACGGCACCAACAGGCTTACCGACACTTGCGGCTTTGGCAAAAGCTTTAGCACCGCGCGCGTGATTACGCCCAGCGTTCCCTCGGAACCAATCATCAGGTGGAGCAGGCTGTACCCCGAACTGTTTTTTACCACCTTGCCGCCCAGCTCAATCACCTCGCCGCTCGCGAGCACCACGGTTAAGGCGCGCACATAATCGCGCGTTACGCCATAGCGCACGGCGCGCATGCCGCCGGCGTTGGTCGCTATGTTGCCGCCAATCGTGGCCGACTTTTCACCGGGGTCGGGCGGGTAAAAGAGATGCTGACTTTCTACGTATTCGGCCAGTTCCATGAGAAGCACGCCCGGCTCTACCGTAACCGTTAAATTCTCGGGGTCCAGTTCAAGAATATGATTCATTTTAGAGGTGCAGAGCAAAATACCGCCTTGCACCGCGACGGCGGCGCCTACGAGTCCGGTGCCCGATCCGCGCGTAGTCACGGGAATATCATGATCGTAGGCGTAGCGCATAATGCGCGATACTTCTTCGGTGCTCAGCACAAATACCAGTGCTTCGGGCGCGTTTTCTGTGCCGCTCAGTTCGTCGTGGTAATAATCTTCCGAAATCGCTTCTCCGACAAACAGGCGGTCGGCGCCTACTACCGACTCTAAAAAAGCAAAGTCTGCTTGATTCATGTTATGTTTCATGGCTATGTTCCTCCGCCTTTTTCAGGAATGATTCCATTACTTCGTATAAATCGCCCACCACCGCGTAATGGGCTATGTCGAAAATGGGCGCGGCCGGATCGCTATTGACCGCGATAATGCAATCGGCGCTCTTCATACCGGCAGCAAACTGTACGGCGCCGGAAATGCCTAGCGTAATGATTAGGCTGGGGCGCACGGTTTTGCCGCTGAGCCCAATCTGGTGCGAAGCGTCTAGCCAGCCGGCTTCGACAAGCGGCCGGCTGCATGCCAGCTGCGCGCCAATGGCGCTGCAAAACGCCTGCACTTTGGCCAGATCGGCCGCGCTTTTCAGGCCGCGGCCTACCGCGACCAGAATGTCGGCTTCGGAAATATCCTTTTCCGGCGGCTTCATCTCGGCGGATTCTATGGTCACCCGCGTATCTTGCCAGCTGTCGCTGACCGGCATGCGAAGTACCGTGCCCGCGGCGTCGTGGTTTGGCGCGACAGCGCTGAAAACCTTATAGCGCACGGTACAAAACTGAGGGCGGGTGCGCGGCGTGATAATGCGGGCCATAATATTGCCGCCAAAAGCGGGGCGAATCTGCACCAGGTCGGTATTTTCTTTCATTTCTAGCATGGTGCAGTCGGCTGTGAGGCCGGTGCGCAGGCGGCTGGCAACGCGAGGCGCCAGGCTGCGTCCGCGGCTTAAGGCTCCGACGAGTACGGCAGAGGGTTTGATTTTCTGAATAAAATCTTCAAAAGCATTTGCGTAGGTTGTTACGCAAAAATCGCGGAACATGGGGTGTTCGTAAATGTATACGGTGTCGGCGCCGCGCTCGATAAGCTTTTGCGGCATGTCGGCCGCCTGATCGCACAGGAGCAGCGCCATGACCGGCTGCCCGGTTACGGCGGCTAGCTCTTTGGCTTTGCCCAGCAGCTCGAAGCTGACGGGGTGGAGCGTGCCGCCTGTAGCGTCGGCCAGCACCGCTACGCCCTGCCATTTGCTTTTATCGACTGTGGGCGCCTGCGTGTCTTCTATGTACTGCACCACGCCGGCCGGGCCTTTTCTGACGCAGAGCCGGCACATTTTGCAGGCAGCGCTGATATCGAGCGTTTCGCCATTGTAGGTAATGGCGGAGAACGGACAGAGCGCTACCAGCTGCGCTGCTGTTTGCGCGTTTACTTTGGATGCATCAATGACTAATTTACCCATGGCTTTCTCCTAAATAAACTTTTTTTCCTGTAGCAGCGTGTATAGCTGCTCGCCCAGCTCCTGACCGCTGCCGGTGAGCCGTACGTGACCTGCTTTTTTCTCGGGCGGAAAAATTTTTTCCACCTGGGTGGGCGAACCGTTTAAGCCGTAATGCGTGCTGTCTTGATCGGCAAAGTCGTTGAGCGATAATACGGTGATCCAGTCTTCCCGTTTTCGCGCGGCCTGCCGCCTTCTGTAAGAGGGAAGACGCGGCGTGTTAATCTCGCCGTCGGCGCATAGCAGCGCTGGGAGCGTTAGGCGCGCGGTGAGCAGCTCGCGGCCTAACAGGCAGGTGCAGCGCAGCGCGCCCTCTTTCGTTAGTTCGGCGCTTTGCACGTTGGCGTAGTGCGGTAAGTGTAAGAACTCGGCCAGTTCGGCGCCCACCTGCGCGGTGTCGCCATCGGTTGTCTGTTTGCCGCACAGGATCAGGTCAAAGGGGGCCTGCGTGGCGATCGCGGCAATGGCCGAGGCAATGGTGTACGAGGTGGCCAGTACGTCGGCGCCGGCAAACCGCCGGTCGCTAATCAGGTAGCCGTGATCGGCGCCCATGTAAATCGCTTCCATGAGCACGGCTTTAGCAGAATCCGGGCCCATGGTGATTACCTGCAGGCTGCCGCCATAGCGCTCGCGTAGCGAAAGGCCCATTTCCAGAGCGTATAAATCGTAGGGATTCATTTTGCTCTGCGCGCCGTCCCGAATGAGTACGCCGGTTTCGGGATCGACCTTCACGTTAGAACTACTGGGCACTTGTTTAATGCATACGAGTATGTTCATGTTCTTTTTCTCCGTTTCGATAGAAATATATGTTTACTGTAGCACATGGGGAGCCGATTTGCAATGAAAAAAAGCTGGGGGCCGAGATATCCGTGCTGGATGTGCCGGGATTTTCTTTGCGAATTTTTTTATGAACTTTTTGTAAAATCGAGGACACTTCCTGTTTTTTGTACGATAGTTATATATAGAGGGAGGGATTCGATTTGAAAAAGAAAAACTATGTTCGTAGACCTTGGGCCTTTGAAGAAGAAACGTTAGCTACTGTGCGCTCTCTGGCTCAGGCCCTGATTGACTGTACGCTTAGCATTCGCAAAATTGAAGAAATGCTTACCCATTCTCCGGGATGCATTGTTATGAAGGGGCCGAAACGGCAATACGCCTACTGGCAGTATTACGAGAACGGGAAGCATATTTTTCGATTTGTGAAGGGCAAGGCGCTGGAAGAGGCGCGCCGCATGATCGAAACCTTTAAGCGTTTGAAAGAAAGGCTGCGCAATCTGCGCTTTAACCTGAGGGCTCACCGCTGCGCATTGCGCCATTACCGGTTGGATCCCGATCAGATTTTGGCTGACTTTGAGGAGAAGTGCCGCCAGCTCAGCGAGAAAGAGGCGCAGCGCC
>CALWPV010000029.1 GCA_944383515.1 uncultured Clostridia bacterium | reverse complement strand
CCGCGCCCCATGCAGCAATAATCCGTCCCACCAAGACACAACTGTAAAATATTTTAATCCTTCGCCAGCCATTGCAAAAACTCCTGAATCCAGTGATCCCAGAATTCCCAGGTATGCGCTCCCGGCGCCTCCTGATACAAATATTCTATTTGCGGGCGCTGCAAAAACCAGTCACGGGTTAAGCGGGCGCTATCAAGCAAGAAATCTTCCGTACCGCAAACATGAAAAATGCGCGGCATGGTCTTCCCCTTGGTTAGCGCCGCCTGCGCGGCCACAAACGGATCCCAGCTACTATTTTTTAGCCCTTCCTGAGACGGCTGCCCATAAATAGCTTCCATAATGGGCCGGCCGCCGCTGGACCTTGGACTTTGCTTCATAGACTGCCCTTCTGCCCGGTAAAACAAGTTACCCGATGAAAAACAGCCCACTGCCGCATACTGCTCCGGTTTGGTAAGCCCTATCTTTAAGGCTCCCATACCGCCCATGGACAAACCGGCAATGGCCTGATCTTCCCGGGCTCCGGAAATAGGAAAGAAGCTTTGCATAATCTGAGGCAGCTCCTGAGTGATATAATCGTAATACCGCGGGCCATGCAGCATATTTTCATACCGCGAAAGCTGTGCCGCGGGCATAACTACCGCCAACCCCATGTGCGCAACATAGCGCTCAATATTTGTACGACGCAGCCAAATTGTATGATCGTCTGACGCGCCATGCAGCAGATAGAGCACAGGGTAGCGTTCTTTTTTGCGCTGTGCGCCCTCTATGCCAATGCCGTGCGTTTGCTGCGGTATAATCACGTTGGCCTGCGTACACATGCCTAAGGTGCTTGCATAAAAATTAACTTGCATAAGTGCCATGTTAAATCGCCTCCGTTTCTTGTAGGGGCAGCCAGCTTAGAATGCGCTGAATGTTGCGATCCCAAAAGCCCCATTCATGGGTTCCCGGCTCTTTCCAGTATGTTAGGTCTATTATATCTTTAAATTCCTGATAAAAGCCTTCGTTCATTTCGTATAAGAAGTCTTCTGTGCCGCACGCCATGAAGAATTTGGGCAGCATAGCTCCCGCTTGCAGCTGCTGGTGAAGGCGCGTCGGGAGATCGTTGATGCTGCCTCGTACTTCTTCCGCCGTACCCATAACGTCTAGCAAAAACCGGTGCTCGCCGCTGCTCAGTCCTTTGACGGGATCTAGAAAGCCAGAAAGACTCGCCGCGCAGCTGTACTTTTCAGGGCAGTTGATCCCTAATTTAAACGCGCCAAATCCGCCCATAGACAGGCCGGCCACAAAGGTATCTTCCCGCCTGTCAGAGAGCAAGGGAAAAAATTCATGCACCACCTGAGGCAGCTCTTTGCTAAAGAACTGATAGAAATCATAGCCATACTTCATATCGGTGTAAAAGCCTAAATCTGTTGCCGGCATAATGACTGCCAGGCCTTTGGCCACCGCATAGCGTTCGATCGAGGTTCTTCTTTGCCAGATCGTTTGGTCGTCTGACGCGCCGTGCAGTAGATAGAGCACGGGCAGCCGTTTGCTCTGCGCCTGCGCGCTTTGTCCGATGCCATTTTGCTGTTGGGGCAAAATTACCTCTAGGCCGCGCTCCATTCCCAGCGTTTGTGAATAAAAATTAACATGAATCAGCGCCATTGTTTTGTTTCCTCCTACTAGTTTATTGATTTTCCGGGCGTACACTGACTTCTCCGGAATGAATCGCTTTTCGCGTGCCGCTAGGCAAGGCGACAATCAGCTCTGCCTCGTCGCCCACGTCTAGCACGGTAACCGGCGGATACCCTTCAATTGGCTGGTGGTTGGCGTCCAGTACCCTAACGGTTTGACCAATCAGCAGAGAGCGCCGGCGGTACTCCTCCATAAACGTCCGCGCGGGAAGCGCCCGATAAAATGCTTCAAATCGCTCTAACACCGCTTTTGCTAGCGCAAGGCGCAGGTCGCTTTCTTCCTTTTGCCTAGGACGGTCTAACACGCTTCCGGCTATGGTTTGCAGCTCTTTAGGAAAGCCTGCGGTTGGTGTCCAAAGATTGATCCCAATCCCTACAATCGCATATGAAAGCTGCGGCGCATGGCTGACGCCTGTGGGCGTCTGCAGCGCGCTTTCCGTTAAAATGCCTACCACCTTTTTTCCGTGACAGTAGATATCGTTCACCCATTTAATTTGGGCCTCCACCTGGCAAATCTGCTCAATGGCTCCGGCCACCGCAACCGCCGCCGCGGTTGTCAGCAGCAGGCTCTCCTGTACCGTAAGATTGGGCCTGAGCAGCATGCTCATATACACCCCCGTTTCTTCCGGGGAATAAAAGCTGCGGCCCATTCTGCCTTTTCCGCTTCTCTGCCGCCTTGCAATCAGTACTTTTCCCTCTGCTTCGCCTGCCAGCGCCATTTCTTTTAATACCGTATTGGTAGAAGATACCTCGTCGCGCAGCTCCAGCCGCCAGGCCGCGATTTCTCTGCTTGTTTTCTCGCTTTGCACTCTGCTTTGTCCTTTCTTTTAAAAAAAGCTACCATAACGCGCGCCGCGCCATGGTAGCCTTTATTTTTGTATTGATTCTTGTGAGATTATAGGTAATCCTCCGGATTAACCCGTACGCCGCCACTGTATACTTCTAAGTGCAGGTGGCTGCCGGTCGACTGTCCGGTAGAACCTACATAAGCAATGACTTGACCGGCGCTCACGGTTTGGCCAGCCGTTACATTTAGGCTACTGCAGTGCGCATACAAGGTACTTAAGCCATTAGTATGCTGAATAACTACATAGTAGCCCCAGCCACCGCCCCAGCTGTCGGTGCTATTGGCTTCCACCACCACGCCGTCGCCGCAGGAGTAAATGCTTTGTCCATAGCTTGCCGCAAAGTCAATACCGCCATGATTCGAGTAATTACCGGTAATCGGGTGAATACGCGGGCCGTACAAAGAGGTCAGCGTATAACTGTCTACCGGCCAGCTCAGCATACCATTGCCAATACCGGGCCAAGTTGACCAATAACCATTAGGCAATACGCGATCGCTTTCTGAACCGCCGGAAGGCGCTGAACCTGGATCGTAAACGTCGTCGCTGCCGCTGTCGGTGCTGCCGCCACCGCTGCTGCCATTGTCATAGTCAGATCCGCCGTCGGAACTTCCGGAACCAGTGTCAGAACTTCCAGAACCGGTTTCACTGCCGCCCGAAGCCGCCTCCTCCTGTTGCTGCTGCTCTTGTTCCTGTCTAATCTGTTCTTCTTCGGCAATCCGTGCCTCTTCATTGGCAATAGCCGTTTGATTTTCGCTAATCGCGGCTAACAGGTTAGCATGCGCAGCCTCTTGTTCCTGCGCCATTAAAGATAGCGCCAGCTGATTGCTTTCCAGACCCGATAAGGTGCTCTGCTTGTCTGCCTGCGCGGCCAGCAGCTGATCCTGCTGCTGCTGCTCTTCCGCCTTGTCTGACTCCAGCTCCTGCTTCGTCGTCTCAATGGCTTCTTTGCTTTCCTGAATGACCTGACGGCAAGCATCCAGCTCTTCCATAATCTGATTGTCGTATTCAACCATCTGGTTAATATATTCCAGCTTACTGAAAAACTCAGAAATACTGCTGGCATTAAGAAGAACCTCTAAGTAGCTGCTCCGATCGCTCTCATACATAATCTGAATTCTGTCTTTAAGAGCCTCATAGTATACTTTAAGGTCTTCCTGCGCCTGAGCCAGCTCTGCTTCTTTTTCTTCCAGCTTGGTCTCATTCTCCGCAATCTTATTGTTTAAATCAATAATGCGATTGCCCACCTCATTGATCTGTTCGTCCAGCGCGTTCATTTCGGCTTTGACAGCGTCAACATCGGCCTGCGCCTGAGCCAGCTCTTCCGCGGTTGCATTTTTTAACGCTTCCGCATTGGCCGCTTTCTCTTCCAGCTCTTGCTGTTCTTGCTGCAGTACATCCAGCTCGTCGGCCAGCACCGGCGTAACGACACTCAGCATCATGGCCAGTACAATAACACCGGCTAGAACTGCTGTTAACACCCGTTTTGTCTTAATGCTCATTCTCTTGCTCCTTTTATACTTTCAAATGCTTACGTATCGAGATCATACTTCCTACGGCGCCTACCAAAACGCTAAGCACTAGGAAAATCGGCAACAAGCCGCGCATAATCTCATTAACACTTAAGAAGTTCACTAAAGTTGTGATAGCTGAAAAGCGGCTGTTTAAAAGACCTACTAAGCTATCATAGCCAAAATAAACAATCACAATCGGTAAAATCGCGCCTAGGCAGCCAATAAAAATACCTTCTACAATAAAGGGCAACCTGACAAACCCATCTGTCGCGCCAATGTACTTCATAATGTTAATTTCATTACGCCGTATGTAGACAGAAAGCTTGATTGTATTGGCAATCAGCAGCAGCGCAATAAAGATTAAAAACAAAATGAGCGCAATCCCTACATACGTAACCAGTTTACCAAAGGAAGCCAGCGCCTGCGACGCATCCGCCGAATAACTGACTTTTCTTACAATTTCTTGTTGATTAAGAAACTCGACAATGGTTTGCTGATCTTCCGCCTGCACAGGATATACCTCTATATTGGCGGAATTCTGCAGCGGGTTATCGCTGTCCAGCTCTCCCATTAACGCGTCATTCAAATCGTCGGCTGTATCGCCCAGCAATTCTTGTTTAAAATCTTGCCAAGCTTCGTCGGAAGAAACATACCGGGTATGATCTACGTCTTCCCTCTCATTGAGTTTCTGTTCCAGCTCCAGCGCCTGCTCTTCCGTAACGCCTGCCTGCAGAAAGGCAACCATGCCTAAATTACCTTCCAAACTGCCGGCAAAATACTGCACATTCATAACCAAACAGTACGTAATGCCCAAAATAATTAAACAAGCGGCAATGGTACCAATGGAAGCCAGCGACATTAAACCATTTCGGAAAATCCCCTTAAACCCGTCTTTAATACATGTTTTCATGGTTCTAATCCTCATCGTCGTACCCTCCTTCCAGAGAGTCTCGCACGATGACGCCGTTTTCTAGGTGAACCACTCGTTTTTTCATTTCATCGACAATAGCCCGATCATGTGTGGCAACAATCACCGTTGTGCCGCGCTTATTGATTGCGTCCAGCACTTCCATGATCTCTTGCGAATTACGCGGATCCAGATTTCCCGTAGGCTCATCGGCCAGCACCACCGGCGGATTGTTGACAATCGCCCGGGCAATAGCTGTTCGCTGCTGTTCTCCACCAGAGATTTCATTGGGCATATTCTTAGATTTATGAGAGAGACCTACTAAATTTAAAGCAGCCGGTACGCTGCGGCGAATTTTTCGGCTGGGCACCTCGATAACTTCCAGTGCAAACGATACATTTTCATAGACCGTGCGCTTAGGAAGCAGCCGATAGTCCTGAAAGACAATACCCATGTTTCGGCGTAGCTCGGCAACTTTTTTCCGGCGCAGCTTGGTAATCTCTTTTCCGTTAATGGTAATTGAACCCTCCGTAGGCGTTAGCTCCCGCATGAGCAGCTTTAATAGCGTGCTTTTGCCCGAGCCGCTCTCTCCTACCAGAAACACAAACTCGCCGTCTTCAATTGTCAGATTCAAATGGTCAACGCCCGTTACATTGCCATCGTAAATCTTAGTAACATTTTTTAATTCTATCATGTAACGCTCCTATCGCTCTTGATACAAAAGCTATGCCAAGCCGGCACCGCTCTTCGAGGATTGCTCAGCACTCGAATCAATAGCCACTCTGCTCCATATAATGCATGTATTTGGCTACCATCAAAGCAATTTTAAAGGTAATCGCATCGTCAAAGACTCGTATGTCGAGTCCCGTATTCTTTTGTAACTTGTCCAGCCTATACACCAGCGTATTACGGTGAATATACAGCTGGCGCGATGTTTCTGAAATATTCAGGCTGTTTTCAAAAAATTTATTAACAGTATTCAGCGTCTCTTCGTCAAAATCCTCGATTCGAATATCTTTAAAGATCTCTTCAATGTACATTTTACAAAGAGAAATCGGCAGCTGATAAATAAGCCGTCCAATACCTAACCGATTATAATTGATGGTATTCTTTTCTTCGTAAAAAATCTTCCCGACTTCCAGCGCAATTTTAGCTTCTTTGTAAGAACGGGAAATATCTTTCAGATCGCTGACCACCGACCCCATGGCTACGCGTACCTGTCCCATGGCCTCACTTCCTAACATGTCTGTTAGTACGCGGGCTGTTTTTTCAATCGTTTCGCGACTGTGGTCTTCATTCACATCTTTAACCAAAATAATATAATGCTCATCGACCGCCGTCACAAAATCTTTGGTTTTCGCCGGGAACAAACCGCGAATAATGTCTTTCATGGAGTTATTCGTTTCTGTATCGTTGTTAGACTCAATCAGATACACAATGCGCGAAACGCCGTTTTCAACACGCAGCTTTTTGGCTCTGCTATAAATGTCAACCAGCAACATGTTGTCCAGTAGCAGATTCTTAATAAAGTTCTCTTTATCGTACCGCTCCTTATAAGCGGCCGCCAGGTTCTGAATTTGAAAGGTTATGGCTTTACCCACTTTATAGGACGTTTCTCCTTGTCCTTTAACGGCAATGATATACTCAATCTGAGTACCGTCATATACCCTAAAGAACTGATACCCCTGCAGCATGACGCTCTCGTTTTTCGAGCTGATCATGTCCGGTACCTGCGGAAAATGCTGAGTACCTACAATATCTTCTGTAGACACCAAAATGGTTCCTTCCATGTCCAGCACAGATATATCGATACCGGAAACACTTTTCAGTCCGTCAATGGTTGTCTGCAAAATCTGATTTGAAATCATATAAACACCCCTTTCAAGCCCAACATGTTCTTATTCTAACATACTTTTTCAAAAAGTTCCAGAGGAAAATGAAATAATTCCGTTATAAATTGTAACAATTTTGTTACACCATAAGTTTGGCGCATACGCGCCGAACTTATCTTTTTGGCGCGCAAAATTGATTTTCGGTGGCGTCCACTTCCTGCCGAAAACTGTAGAGGCGGCGAATCGCCTTTTCAAAATCCTTTTCCTCAATACCAATAATAAGACTGATTTCACGAATTCCCTGAATGACCATTTTAACGCTAATCCCTTCCTGGGCCAGCGCTGCCAGAATGCCAGAGGTAACTCCAATACCACCTTTCATTTTAAAGCCGACAACCGCAATAAAAGCCAGATTGCGCTCTATTGTAATATGGTCCGGATCAATCTCGCGCCGAATCCGGCGTACAATACTCTCTTCTTTGCCGCTGATCTCTCCGGCGTCTACCACAACCGTCATGGTGCCGATACTGGAAGGCACATGATCCACCATAACCTTAGCTTCTTCAAACACCTGCAAAACCTTGCGCCCAAAGGATAATTTATCGCCGCCCACGTCTTTTTCAAAGGAAAGCGACAAAAACCCTTTTTTACCGGCTATGCCGGTAATATACGCATGCGACGGGCTGGCCCCGTCGTCAGGGCAGATCCACGACCCAGCGTCGCCCGGCCGATTGGTGTTGCGAATGTTAATAGGAATGCCCGCGCTGCGCGCCGGATAAATTGCTTCTTCATGAAATACGCTGGCTCCCATATAAGAAAGCTCTCGCAGTTCGCTGTATGTAACTTCTTCAATTGTTTCCGGATGCGGAATAATGCGAGGATCGGCCGCGAGAAATCCGCTGACATCGGTCCAGTTTTCGTATACGTCTACCTCCATGGCTTTGGCGACAATAGCTCCGGAAATGTCGCTGCCGCCGCGGGAAAAGGTTCGAATTTCTCCATTCGGGTAGCTGCCGTAAAATCCAGGCATGACAAAACAGGGCCAGTCTTTGATCTCGTAAAAAGCAAGCTGCGTGCTTTGCTCGTCGTAATTACCGGTCGCGTCGAATTTAACACACTGACTGGCGTCTAAAAAGGGGTACCCCAAAAGCGCCGACAGAATTTTGGCGCTTAAATATTCTCCACGGCTAACCAGATATTCTTCTGTTATATCGGCGCCAATTTTTTCGCTAATCAATTGATATTCTTCTTCCAGCGAATAAGACAGGTGCAGCTCGCGAATGATTTCGTCGTAGCGCTCTTTAATTCGTTCAAAATATTCCAGTGCCTCGTCAGGATGCTTTTTTTGCAAAGCAAAACAATGAAAAAGCATGTCGGTCACCTTGGTATCATGCGCATGGCGCTTACCCGGCGCCGAAGGCACTACAAACAGGCGTGAAGGATCCGCCTTAATGATTTCTGCGCACTTTTGGAATTGAACGGCATCCGCCAGCGAGCTTCCTCCAAATTTAACAGCTTTTCTCATTTCTTACTCCTTTTACCATAGACTTGTAGTCTTCACGAGAAACTCATCCCATAAACACGTAATCTACAGTTTAAAGCACTTATCCGCAAATGTCAAGCATTGGACTTTTTCGATTGAGAATTTTTTTCGGAAGTTGAATAAAGCTATTTTTACCTGGCAATGCTTACAAAATCCGGAATATCCATCGCTTGCCTAAATGAAGGGCAGTGTGAAAAATCAGCTCGAATGGAGGGTAGTGTGAAAAATCAGCTCGAATAGCTGATTTTTCACACGGCTATTTGTGCCGAAGCGTCACAAATAGCTTCCTTCGCAGGCGCAAATTTGAAATTTGCGCCGCGACCTTCGCGCTAAAGCGCTTC
>CALWPV010000028.1 GCA_944383515.1 uncultured Clostridia bacterium | reverse complement strand
AACTACTCTAAGCTCCAAGCCACATCATCTCCCTCCCAATTTTAACTGCTTTACATACACAGCCCACCATCAACCCGAATCACTTCACCGGTAATATACCCGACCGCATCCAAGCCCAAAAAGGCGGCCAAATTCGCTATATCTGCCGCCTGTCCCATGTGGCCAAGCGGAATATTCTGTTCATAAAACGAGCGCGTTTTCTCGTCTAGATTGGCTGTCATATCCGTTTCAATAAAGCCAGGCGCGATACAGTTGCAGGTAACGTTTTTACCCGCTAACTCCTTAGCCACCGATTTGCTAAACCCAATCAGCCCGGCTTTGGCCGCGGCGTAATTAGCCTGCCCCGGATTGCCCATAAGCCCTACCACCGAGGTAATGTTAATAATCCGGCCGCTTTTTTTGCGGATAAAGTTAGAATAGAGATTTTTTGTCATATTAAAAGCGCCCTTCAGGTTGGTGGCCAGCACGGCGTCAAAATCGTCTTCCTTCATAAGCGGCACCAATTTATCCCGCACAATGCCCGCGTTATTAACTAAAATATCTACCGGGCCTAATTCCTGCGTAATCTGTTTACAAATGGTTTTGCAACTTTCAAAATCCGAAACGTCGCACTGATACGCCTTAGCGCGTACACCCAGCGCCAAAAGCTCCTCTTCTGCCGTCTGCGCGGCCGCCGTGTTACCGGCATAGAGAATCGCCACATTCGCGCCTTGCGCGGCAAAATGTAAAGCAATTGCCTTGCCAATCCCTCTGGAACCGCCGGTTACAACGGCCGTTTTTCCTTTTAACATGCTTTAGATCTCCTTATTATTGGGAATTGCTTGGCTTATGCCAGCGTTTCCACGATTTCATTTAAGCTTTGTACCGTGTCGCAATGGAAAACGGTAAAGTCCGGCGCCAGTCGCTGCACAAAACCATACAGCGTTTTGCCGGGGCCCACCTCGATCATGGTGTCAATGCCGCTTTCCATCATGGTTTCCAATGTTTTTTGCCATAAAACGGGGCTCTGTATCTGATCGGCTAAAAGCGCCGCCATGTCGCCTGCGTACGGCTTAGCCGTGCGGTTGGCATATACCGGAACACGCGGCTCCTGCATGCCTACGGCCTGAATCTCGGGTAAAAAGGCCTGCGCGGCCTCCTGCATATACGGGCTGTGAAAACCGCCGCCCACGGCCAGCACTACCGCGCGGCCCTTGGCTTCTTTTACCCGGCTCACCAGCTCATCCATGCGGTCCGCGGCTCCCGCCACCGATACCTGCCCGGGGCAGTTATAGTTGACCGGATACATTTCGCCAACCTGCGCGCAAATCTCTTCCACTTTCTCGAAAGGAAGTTTGAGCACCGCCGCCATTTTACCCGGATGCTCTTCGGCCGCTTTCTGCATAAGCGCCGCCCGTTTCTGCACCAGGGCAAAGCCCTGCTCTTTGGTAAACGCGCCGGCAAACGTAAGCGCGGCCAGCTCGCCCAGCGAGAAACCGGCTACCGCGTCTGCCTTGACGCCGCGAGAGCGGAGCGCCTCGGCAATGGCCAGATCCACCGTAAATACCAACGGCTGCGTGTTTTTGGTTATGGCCATTTCTTCTTTAGAGCCGGCAAAGCACTGCGCGCTGGTTCCCGGGCGCAGCTGATCGGCAATTTCAAACACGCGCTGCGCCGCTTCGTTGGTTTCGTAAAAATCACGGCCCATGCCCGGGTACTGCGCGCCCTGACCGGCAAATAAAAATGCTATTTTAGCCACTTTGTTGCTCCTTTTAATACTTCTTCAGCTTGGGCGAACATTTCGGTTACAATTTCTTTTGCCGGCTGTTCTTTGGTTACCATGGCCGCTGCCTGGCCGGCCAGGAAGGTTCCTTCTTCTTCGTTACCCTCTACGGCCGCTTTACGCAGCGAGCCCGTGCCCATTCTCTCCAGCTCTTCGTCGGAAACATTACTGTTATATTCTTTTTTCAAATACTCTCTGGTAAAGGGGTTGCGAATGGCCCGCACCGGGTGGCCCAGACGGCGTCCGGTTACCATGGTGTCAATATCTTTTGCTTTTAACACCCAGGCTTTATAGGTGGGGTGCACATTACATTCGGTTGCAACCAGAAAACGGGTACCCACCTGTACGCCCTGCGCGCCCAGCATAAAGGCCGCCGCAATGCCGCGTCCGTCGGCAATACCGCCTGCCGCTAAAACAGGAATTTTCACCGCGTCTACTACCTGCGGCACCAGCGTCATGGTGGTTAAATCACCCACGTGGCCGCCCGATTCGCCGCCTTCGGCAATCACAGCGTCGGCGCCGCGTTTTTCTACCATACGGGCCAGCGCCACCGAGGCAACAACCGGAATCACCTTAATGCCTGCCGCTTTCCATGCCTTAATGTATTTAGAAGGATTGCCCGCGCCGGTAACAACAACGGGTACCTTTTCGTCGATCACGAGCTGCGCCACCTCGTCGGCAAACGGGCTCATAAGCATAATATTCACGCCGAACGGCTTATCGGTTAGGCTTCTGGCCTGATGAATCTGCTCTCTGAGCCAGTCCGCATTCGCGTTCATGGCCGCGATAATGCCCAGTCCTCCGGCATTGGAGACGGCCGCTGCCAGCTGACTATCGGCAATCCAGGCCATGCCTCCCTGAAAAATGGGATATTCAATTCCCAACATATCACATATCGGTGTTGTAATCATTTGTCCTCCATTCCGAAGCATGCAGTAGCCCTTTTATAAGGTAATGCGGCCTATACATGAGATATACAGGCCGCTTTTTACACTCTTACGCTTCTTCGCCAGTCAGTTCTGCAATTTTTTCTACCAGTTCGCCAATGGTTTTCGGCGCGCTGTCAGGATCCAGTTCAATACCAAACTCGTCCTCACAGTTCATGGTCAAATCTACCAGATCCAGACTGTCGATTTCCAGTTCTTCAAACGTGGTATCCATAGTAATCTCTACGTCGCCGCCCACGTTCTGTTCTTCCATAACTTTTTTGAGTCTTTCTAAAATTGTCATTTTGCTTTCCTCCCAAATTTAACTTTAAAATTTATGACACCGAAGGACACAGGCCCCGGTGGTAAAACCGGATCCAAAACCCGCAAGGGCAATATACCGGCTGTTAACAAGTTTTCCGCTGCGATTTAATTGATCCAGAACAATCGGTATGCACGCAGAAGACATATTCCCCGTTTCATGAATAATACTGGGCACCCGATCCATGGAAATTTTTAGCCGCCGCGCGGCGGATTCCATAATGCGGTAGTTGGCCTGATGCAGAACCATGTAGTCCAGATCGTCCAACGTGAGGCCAGCTGCCTGCGTAACGTCTTTAATATCGCGGCAAATCGATGAAACCGCAAATTTGAAAACGCTTTGCCCGTCCATATGGAGCACGCTTTCTTTGCCGTCTAGCTCCGTATAGGGACAGTTTCCCTGCGTGTGGGGAATGTTGAGCGCTTCAAAATTGCCTTCCGCCGTAATTTTTATAGAGAGCAGGTCGTCGCCTTCTCCCAGAACCACGGCGCCGCAGCCGTCGCCAAAGAGCACGCAGGTGCTGCGGTCTTGCCAGTTGGTAAACCGCGTCATTGCTTCGGCGGCGATAATCAGCACTTTTTTAGCGCGCCCCCGCGCGAAATAGCCGTCGGCCACATCGAGCGCATAAATAAATCCTGAGCACCCGGCGTTTACGTCGAAGGCCGGACAGGTAGCGCCCAGCTCTTTTTGCACAACGCACGCGAAGGCCGGCGAAACATAGTCGCCCTGAATGGTACTACAAAGAATCAAATCCAGCTCGTCTGCCGTTACGCCGCTGTTTTTCAGCGCATTTTTCGCCGCTACCGTAGCCAGATCGATTAGTTTTTCTTGTTTGAGCACATGCCGTCTGTGAATACCGGTTCGGGTGGTAATCCACTCGTCGCTTGTATCCAAAAACGTTGCCAAATCATCGTTGGTTACCACCGTATCCGGCAGCTTACTGCCGGTTCCCAATACTGTAAAACTCATTCAAACCTCCAATTTCGCAGCAAAAAATTCGCGTAATTTTTGAATACCCTTAAGCATAACATACTTTTCTTCTTTTGTCAGTCCTGAAATTGCAGAATCCACCATATAGGCATGAAATTCTTCGTGTCGCCGATAGATGCGCCGGCCGGCCGGTGTGAGCGTTACACACATGACGCGCCCGTCTTTATCACTCCGTTTTTTTTGCAATAATCCCTTTTTCACCAGTTTATTAACGCCTACCGTTACCGATGCCAAGGTTATGCCTAACCGCGCCGCTAGCGCGGAAATTGTTTTAGGGCCTTTTCCGCGACCTACCGCTTCTATCAGGTGAATTTCCGCAATAGAAACCCTGACAGCGCTGCCTTTGTTGATTGATTTTTGTTCGGCTTTTTCGATTGTCTGATAGGTGGATACTAACAAATGATTCAGCTCATGTCTGAACGGATCTTTTCCCATAGTATCCTCCTGTTTTTTACTTAGAAAATCTAACCAAGTATAACCTCTCTATGCAGAGCTGTCAATAGATTTTTTTAAGTTTGTATTAAGAAAATTACAATTTAATTGCCGGCTGCCGAGCCAAAGAGCGGGCGCGGAAAGCCGTCAATGCAGTATAACTTGCGATAGCCAAGTACTGCCAGTACCTGCGCGGCTACCCGGCTTTTTCCGCCGCCCTGGCAATAAATTAAAATAGGCCTCTGGCGGCCGGGCATTAGGCGCGGTACCCGGTAGCCTACCTGCGCCATAGGAACATGCACGGCTCCCGGAATATGCCCTTCTTCGTACGCCCATGAATCGCGCACGTCTAAAATACGCGTTCCATAGGGACCGTGCAGCAGCCGGTATGCCTGCGGCACCGATATCATTTGATAATATGGCATTGCTTTTCCTCCTCTCCTCCTGCTGTTTTTAGTATATACACCGTAATAAAAGCAGGTTCGTCTCCTCGCGGGCCATGAAATATCGCGCTAATTTCTAAATTGTAAAAAGTGCCTGAGCAGGGCGGTTTTTTGGAAAAATTCGTTGAACTTCCTCGATCTTTAGTATATAATGGTAGGGAATACGCTATTATAGAAAATACAGGGTTGATAACCAATTTACAAATAGCATTTCAAATATAGATAAAGAAAAGGTGGTGCACCAATGAGTGAAGAGTTAAAAATCGCGGCGTATGCCCTTTCGTCAACGGGGAAAGACTTAAATCTTGATAATATGTACGTTAATGGTCGGTTTGTCAATGTTGGCTCCGACACTAAATCCACAATTAACAAAGTATCTCATGCGGATTTCCAAATATACGGGGTGTGCGACTCCGAAATCGGTACGGCTGACAATCGCCAGCTGGGTGTAACAAACAGCCAAACCGTAATGCAAATGGCCCAGCGTCTTCAAACGGCTTTGGCCGATGTTGGTAAAATTGAAAAAGACCGTATCTGGGAAGCTATTGTTGAAACCAACCGTGACCTTCGGCGTCAGAAAAACGAGCTGGGACTCGACGAAATGGGGTCTTCTTTCGCGGGGCTGTTTTTGCACGGCAACCGCGGTCTGGCCGTTCACCTGGGCGACAGCCGCATTTATGTAGTGCGCGGCGGGCGCATGCTCCAGATTACAGACGATCATCTGGAATCCAGCGATATGTACCGTCTGGGCGTCATTTCTCAGTCGCAGGCCGAGGTTCATAAACGCGATTCTCATTTAACGGCTTACCTGGGTATGGACGACGTATACGACGCCAAAGACGAGGCGTTTTCCAAATACTTTGTTTTTTATCCCGGCGATACGTTTATTCTGTGTACCGATGGTCTTTCCGACGCCATCGACAACGAAGAAATGGAGCGAATTATTCGGCTCCTGAAAGACGCTACCGTAGACACGCTGGCAACCATGCTCATGAAAGCCGCCAGCGAACATAGCCCCGAAGATATGACAATTATGGTTCTTCGGGTAGAGGAAGCCCCTGGCGAGGCGCCTAAGCGCGGCACCTCCACCATTCCTCGCAAAGAAAATTACGAGAAGCGTCCGGCCTCTACCGACACGAAAACCTCTGTCCTCCCCCATATTCCGCGCTCCATTAGAAAAACCGAGCCCGACGATGTGGCAGGGGAAGAAGCAGACCGGGAAGAGGAAGCTTCCGCTACCGCGCGTCAGCAGACGCAGCGCATACGGCAGCAGACACAACGGTTTTCACCCATTACCGAAGATCCGAAGGACTACGAAGACGAAGAAGATATGAGCCTTCTGGACAAGTTATTAAGCAACCCGAAGCGCTTAGCTATTATTATTGGGGCGGCGGTTCTCGTTATTGTTCTTCTGGTAGTGATTATTATGGCTCTTAGCGGTGGTAATGATAACAATTCTTCCAGCACTGTAAACAATGTGTCCACCAACAGCAGTACCCTTGTCGTAGACAATTCCTCTGCTGCCGGTACGGATTCTTCGGTTGATATCAGCGGCGCGACAGATAGCTCCTTAACTACGGATTCGTCGCAGACCACTTCTACTCCTACCACCGACAGCAGCACAACCGGCGACAGCTCGGCGGCTACAACTTCTGACAGCAGTACGACAACGGCGCAGACCGGTTCTACCTACACGGTGCAAGACGGCGACTATTTCTACAGTATTGTTATGTCGCTTTATGATAGCGGAGATTTAGATCTAATAGAAGCGTTTGCAGCATATAATGGTATGACGCTAGATTCTAGTCTGTACCCCGGTATGACACTGCAAGTTCCGCCAATTGATGAGCTTACGTCGGCAGAATAAGTAAACCATTCTCGCGGAGAGCGTTGTGCTCTCCGCCATTTTTTAAAACGGAGGAAATCTATGTCCAAACCACCTTCTCAGACGCCGCCCTCTCGTCCCCGTAAGGGGCGCGTGTTTCTGATCAGCCTGCTGCTTTCACTGGCAGCGGGATTGCTTCTGGGCTGCGGCCTCTATATGGCGCGCCGTTATATGACCAAAGGGTCTGCCGCCGATTCCTTTATGCTGGCAGATCAGGGCTATACCGGCAATTCTTTTCAAAAACAGCTTTCTGTAATTCAGCAAGATCCCGCGATTACCGAAACCAGCACCCAGGTACAATCCAGCGTTGTTACGATTATTGTTAACGTAGTAGAAGATGGCGTTTCCGGCCAGGGACTGGGATCCGGTATTGTTTTTCAAGAAGATGCCAATCAATTTCTCATTTTAACCAATGCGCATGTTGTGGCGGGCGCAACCGAAATTTATCTTTATTTGCCCGAGGCTAACGATATTATTTCTCTGCGGCTGGTAGGTTCTGACGAAACATCGGATATCGCCGTTCTTTCTCTTTCAAAAGGCGTTCTTTCTTCCGACATGCTGCAGCGCTTTACCGTAGCGCAGCTAGGCGACAGCGACCAGCTGCGCACCGGGCAAACCGTAATTGCCGTAGGCAGTCCGCAGGATATCGCCTACCAAAACTCTGTAACGGTAGGAGTCATTAGTTACCCCAAACGCGAGCTAACGCTTTCAAACGGAGTAACCAACCCCTATATTCAAACTGATGTAGCCGTTAATCCCGGCAATTCCGGCGGCGCGCTCTTCGACGAAACGGGCGCTGTCATTGGCATTATTTCTAATAAAATTGCGCTAACCGATGTAGAAGGCATTGCCTTTGCCATTCCGATTAATCATGCGCAAGAGGTAATCGATTCTTTATTATCCGAAGGATTTGTTGAACACCTGAGCCTGGGCGGCATTGAAGATTCTATTTTTCTCTCGTCTTCCATGGCCAGTTTGTACCATGTTCCTTCCGGGTTAGTCATTTCTTCGATCCGCTCCGGCAGCTCGGCCGAGCAAGCCGGCTTACAAAACGGCGACATTATTACCGCCATCGACGATGTACAGCTAACCAGTATGGAAGACGTTAATTCCATTCTGCTTTCTCACCAGGAAGGCGACACCGTTACGGTTACCGTGATTCGCGGCCGTAACACCGATCAGCCCATTACCGCTACGCTTACGTTAGAACCGGTAGATACCGAAACGCAAAGCGGCGGCTTCTGGGAGGGCTCCGCAGACTCCTAATATAAAAGCTAAAGGAAACTGTCATGAGACTAATCGTGTGGATTGTGGATCCCGATACCGCTACGCTGCGCCAATTGCAAGACGCTTGGCATGCCGTGGCCGGTACGCGGGTTCTTCTACAGCTCTATACGGCGCTTCCCGCCTGTCGGCCGCCGTATCCCGATCTTCTCATGGCAGAAATACAATCTTGCTGTGCGGCAGTGACACAGCTTTTACTTTCGCTGCGTCAAAAAAAGAGTACCGATTTTCTACCTGTCACAACCGATACCCGCCCCTCTTCTTTCACACGCGCACAGCAGCTAGGGGCCATTGATTACATTCTTAAACCCTTTCAAAGCCGCCGGCTTCGCCGGAGCCTGCGGCGTTATTTGGCCCTTAAACAGGGGCTGTCCGCCGGCGAAGCCTTAACCCAAGGGCAGCTGGATCTGTTTTTTTATACGCCGGCCTCTTCCGAGGCCAAGCCATCTGCAACCATGCCGTCGCTGGCATTGTCGCCGTCAGAGCTGCTCCTTTGCCGTCAGCTCCTATCGTTTTTGCTCCGTTGTGAGCAGCATCAATGTACCGCCGCCCAGGCGGCAAATATACTGGCGGTTTCCAGAGTGACAGCGCGAAAATATTTGGAAATTTTACTTTCTGCCGGATATGTTGACAAAAAGACCGCTGCTACTTCTGTGGGGCGGCCCTGCTACTGGTACCAAATTAAGGCGCGTTTATTACCGCCGCAGGATTAAATAGGAATGGAGAATACTTATGCAAACGATTATTTTTGCCACGCAAAATGCTGGAAAAGTTCGTGAAATTAAAGATATGCTGCACCCGCGGTATGATGTACTGACCATGCGCGAGGCCGGCGTAGAGCTTTCGATTGAAGAAACCGGTACTACCTTTTTAGACAATGCGCTAATTAAAGCGCGTAGCGTAAGTGATGCGCTGGCCGAAAAAGGGCAGGATTCCATTGTCATTGCCGATGACTCTGGTATTGAAATTGATTTTTTTGACCGGAAACCCGGCATTTATTCTTCGCGCTGGCTGGGAGAAGATACGCCTTACGAGATAAAAAACCAAATAGTACTGGACCGCATGAAAGAGGTTCCCGACGATAAGCGGACGGCCAGATACGTGTGCGCACTGGTTGCGGTTGTGCCTGCTCGTTTAATTCCCGGCGATTTTTCCGCTGCTGCGAAGGCACAGGAATTGTCGGTAGTAGAAACCGTAGAAGGACTCATTGCTCATGAGCCTAAAGGAAACGGCGGATTTGGCTATGATCCCATTTTCCTAATTCCCGAGGCAGGGCAGACCTTTGCAGAAATGACGGCCGAAGAAAAACATGCGATTTCGCATAGAGGCAAAGCGCTTCGCGCATTGATTCAGCTGTTTCAGTCTCACCATCTGCTAGATTAAAGGAGGTTTGCGGTTTGCGGTTTTTAGTCATAAGCGATACACATGGCGCCATTCGAGACGCGGCCTTTATCATTGAAAAATGGCACACCCATATCGATGGCGTCTGGCATTTGGGCGACCACGCCAGCGATCTAGACAAATTAGCTAAGCACTACGCACAGTCGTATTCCCTAGCGTTTAGCAGTGTACGCGGTAATTGTGATTTTTCCTGCCCCGCGCCATATTCGCGCCAGTTTACCATAGAAGACTGCCACGTTTTCATGTGCCACGGACACCAATACCGGATTAATTTTAGTCTGGATTATCTGCGCGAACAAGCGCGCGAGCAGAAAGCAGACGTTGTGCTGTTTGGCCATACCCATGTTCCCTTGTACGAAAAAGAAAACGGTCTGCTCCTGTTAAATCCGGGTTCTCTTACCCAGCCGCGTGGCGGCAGCAAAAAAAGTTTTGCTCTTCTTGAGCTGTCTGGCGGCAAGGCTGACGCAACGATTCTAGACGCCGACGCTTTTTTATGACGATAATTTAAAAAAACAGTTGACATCCTTACCTTAATCTTGTATAATGGTTAGCGACGCATTGATCGGGAGCCGACTTCCGGGGTGTAGCTCAGTTTGGCTAGAGCGCCTGATTTGGGTTCAGGAGGCCGCAGGTTCGAGTCCTGTTACCCCGATCCAAGGTAAATTTATGTGCCTGTAGCTCAGTTGGATAGAGCAGCGGCCTTCTAAGCCGCGTGTCCGGGGTTCGAATCCCTGCAGGCACGTTGTCCCTTTCATGCAAAGAGACTACTTTTATGGTGGGTATAGTTCAGTTGGTTAGGGCGCCAGATTGTGGCTCTGGAGATCCTGGGTTCGAGCCCCAGTACCCACCCTGTCCGATTTTATTGGGTAGTCGCCAAGCGGTAAGGCACAGGATTTTGATTCCTGCATCCGAAGGTTCGAGTCCTTCCTACCCAGGTTGACCAAAATTAAAATTGGTTAAACTTGACATTAGTTTTGCTAGGTGCTATAATGTTAAGTCGTTGGGGCATTAGCTCAATTGGTAGAGCACCAGACTCTTAATCTGGGTGTTCGGGGTTCGAGACCCCGATGCCTCATTTCTCAATAATGGTAAACATAAAGCCGTATGGTTAGTAATTCTGCTAGTTATACGGCTTTTTACCATTTACTACTAAAAAGGAAGGGAGAAAGTATGAAAAAGCAATTTGCCAAATGGTGCAATATAGCCGGTCTAGTTCTCATCGTTTGCTTCGTTATTAAAACTATAGTCGACTATAGTCAATATTCGAGCACATTAAATTCAGCGCCTTTTTATGTCTGGATTGTAGCCAATGCCGTATATTTTATTCTTCCCTCTGCTATTATTTTGATTGCAGGCGTAATTGTCAAAAAGAAGAAATAGCAAAAAATCCTTATTCAAAATAGGCATAATTTAAAATAGAAGACAAGTATTGGACACCTCTGCCCTACCGCATTATAATGGCATTAGGTTCACTGAATTATGCTTTAAAATGGAGGTAGGGTAAAAATGAAAATAGAAAATCAAGATCAGTTTAATGAAATCAATGTATTTGGCTTAGGTACTCCCAATGACGCGTATGCGCAGTATTTTAGTGGACAATCGTTTTTAAATCCGTTAACCAATCCCCAGGAAACAGCGGTCTTTCTGGCCAATGTAACATTTGAACCGGGGTGCCGTAATAGCTGGCATATTCACCATGCCCAAAAAGGCGGCGGCCAGCTCTTAATTTGCACTGCCGGCGAGGGCTGGTACCAGGAAGAGGGGAAGGCGCCTGTTTCATTGCACCCAGGTGTTGTTATAACCATTCCGGCTAATGTAAAGCATTGGCATGGCGCAAAAAAAGATTCCTGGTTTAGTCATATTGCCGTTGAAGTACCCGGGGAACATACGGCTAATGAATGGCTGGAACCCGTAAGCGACGAAGACTACAACGCGTTGCCAAACGAATAAATCTTTAAATCAATGAATAGGCTCTCTTCTAAGCGACCCACTTGTCTGCTTAAAAGAGAGCCTATTGTATTGTCTTTTTATATTTTTACCAAAAACTATTGACATATTGCTATAAGAATTATATACTTCGCATATATTCAAGCATTGTTAATGCCTTACCAATCAACCCAAGGAGGAGAGTGTGAAAAATCAGCTCAAATAGCTGATTTTTCACACGGTTATTTGTGCCGAAGCGCCATAAATAACTTCCTTCGCAGGCGCAAATTTAAAATTTGCGCCGCGACCTCTGTGCTAAAGCGCTTTGGAATGGAGGATCTTGTCATGAAACTCGGAATCAGTTGCTTCTCACTGAATGCTCACCAAAAGGATGGTACTATGACAATTTTAGATATTGTCGATTGGGCAGCTCAGCATAACTGCGAGCATTTAGAGTTAGTTCCGTTTGATATTCCCTTCCTTTTAGAAGACGGCACGATCAACACGGAGTTAGTTACCCAGATTAAGGCCCGCGCCGATTACTGGCATTTGGAGCTCTCTTCGCTTTCACTAGGCACCTGCGTAATGAAAGATACCAAAGAGGAGGTACGCGCTGAAATGGAGCGATTCAAAAAATATATGCATATCTGTACTATGCTAGGCATTAAAAGAATGCGCTGTGATACCTGTGCCGGACGGCATCCCCTGGGGTATAATACCCCTCAGCAGTTTGAAAAAGATTTTCCCCGTTTAGTCGCCGCCATTCAGGAGCTGGCTGACTATGCGACCAGTCTTGGTCTTAACACTACATTAGAAAACCACGGTCTTTATGTCAACGGAGCCGATCGCATCATTCGCGTTATCGAGGCGGCCAATCGCCCCAACCTGGGTCTGACTATGGACGTTGCCAACTTCCGCAGTGTTGACGAAATTTGCGACGTTTCCGTTGAAAAATGTATTTCTTATGCAGAGGTTATTCATTTAAAAGATTTTTATATCCGCCCGGTTGAACAAATGATTACCGAAGATCCGGCTTGCTGTTATCATGACCACTGGTTTTCAACGTGTAGCGGAAAAACCCTTCTGCGCGGCTCTATTCTGGGGCAGGGTGATTTAGATATTTGGAACATTTTAAAAATTATTAAGCGGTCTGGCTACGACAAATATATTTCCATTGAGTTTGAAGGACTCGAAGAATGCTGCTCGGCCACGGAATCCTGTTTAAAAACGGCTCGCTACATGTGGGATCACATTTAAACGCTCGTTACAAGATACATACAAAGGCTATCGCATCTATGCTAATCCATAAATGCGATAGCCTTTGTAACAGGTCTTATTTTACAGTGTAAATCAGTCGAAGACCGTCTTCATTAAGCCGCTCTATGTCTTTCAAATGAAACTCGATGGGGTGACTTTCTTCACGTAAAAATGGTGACTGCTCAAATACGGTAACCGAATGCGGATCGCCATCTGCTGCCGGAGCCAGCATTAAACTGAGCTCGTCGACTACGCCTTCTTGCAAAAATGTCCAGTTAATTGTACCGCCGGCGCTTTTTCCGTTAGTACCTCTATTACATGGGCGTCAGGACGTCCTTCTTTTTTAAAGGTTCCCGATTCCCAGCCAATTTCTCCTAACGCGTCAACGGAAATATAATATACTGTTCATACGGACTCCCCCTCTTTAATCAACAATTAGGAAAAGTAACACTTTGTATTTAATTCCATTGTGTTGCTTTTCTCTTTAGCTTGTATTATAATAAGCATGATGAATAAAATCAATGGTCTGTTATGGAAGGATATGAGGATTAAGCAACATATAGCTTTTTGGTGTTGTTTTTTATGAAGGGAGAACCAACGGATGCAAAAGGTAAAATCCGAAGATTTGCGCGTGCGCAAAACCAGACATGCCATTCATCAGGCTTTTCAGGATATGATCTGTGAAATGGACTATGACCAGATGACTATAAAAGAACTGGCCAGCCGTGCCCATATCAATCGCAAAACATTCTATCTGCATTATAACGGGTTAGATGACTTATTAACTGAGCTGCAGGAAGAAATTGCGCTCCAGTTCATTAAACAAAATGTTTCTTACGATAACATGTATGATATTTGCAGCTTAATTCGCATTTTCTTTGAAAATGCTGCTCGGCTGCCGCTTTTACATGAACGTCTGTTATGCAGCGGCAGTTATCAACCCGTTTGGGAAAAAATCAATCAAAGAATCATGAATTATCGGCGTGAAACCAATCGTGGTGCCTTTGATCTTAATGAGTATGAAGAAAACCTGGTTTTTGCCTATTTTGGCGCTAATTCTACTTTGCTGTATCGGCAATGGGTTGCCGATGGAAAAAAACTACCGCTGGAAGACCTTATTGCTATGGCCATTCGCCTTATTGGGTATGGTATGTCCAGCGTTGTAAAAGGAAAAAAATAACTATGTGGATTCTATTTGCTTTTGGATCAGCCTTTTTTGCTGGTGTCACCGCCATATTAGCTAAATGTGGGATTCGAGAAACCGATTCCACCGTGGCTACCGCCATTCGCACCATTATTGTTTTGCTGTTTTCCTGGATTATGGTTGGCATTGTGGGGTCTGCCGGTCAAATAACCTCAATAGGCACAACCACCTGGATCTTTTTAATTTTATCCGGTTTAGCAACAGGTGCTTCTTGGCTGTGTTATTTTAAAGCTTTGCAGCTTGGCGATATCAATAAAGTGGTTCCTATTGATAAGTCGAGTGTAATTCTGACCATGCTGCTAGCCCTTATCCTTCTTCACGAACCCATTAACGGGTTTGGTGTTTTAGGAATCATTCTCATTGCGGTTGGCACCTTTTTAATGATTGAAAAAAAGCCAGGACAAACCAGTACTCCTTCTAACCGCCGTTGGTTTTTTTATGCGGTCGGTTCCGCCGTCTTTGCCAGCCTTACGTCTATTTTAGGCAAAGTAGGTATTTCCGGCGTTGAGTCCAATTTAGGAACTGCCATTCGTACCATTGTTGTTTTGCTGATGGCTTGGTTAATGGTTTTGGTTACTCATAAATCTTCTTCTGTTAAAAAAGTACAGAAAAACGAACTGGGATTTATTTGTTTGTCCGGTTTGGCTACCGGCGCCTCTTGGCTTTGTTATTACCGGGCCCTGCAAGACGGCCCTGCTAGCCTTGTTGTTCCTATTGATAAACTGAGCATTTTGGTTACCGTTCTCTTCTCTTATTTTGTATTTCATGAACGTCTTTCTAAAAAATCGGCACTGGGATTGGTCGCGATCGTTGCCGGAACACTCATTATGCTCTTATAATCGGTTTTAATGCTTGAGCTACATAAAATAGAGCTGCCATATCCATGAAAATTATAGATATGGCAGCTCCGTTTTTTTACATTAAGCTCTTATACAGCGCCGTTATATCCTCAATAGAAGCTTCTTTCGGATTGCCGGGCGCACAGGCGTCGTTAAAGGCAGATTCAGCCAAAAACGGCAGATCCTCTTCTTTAACAATATCTTTCAGATCGGCAGGAATGCCTACATCTTTCGACAGCTGACGCACCGCATCGACTGCTGCTTTGCGATATTCTTCCTGACTCATAGACTCGGTTCCGGGAACGCCCATGGCTTTCGCAATGTCGCGATATTTTTCACCGGTAGCATCGGCGTTATATTCCATAACCGTCGGCAACAAAATCGCGTTGGCAACGCCATGAGGCGTATCATACACAGCGCCTAAAGCGTGAGCCATAGAATGAACGATGCCGAGGCCTACGTTAGAAAATCCCTGTCCGGCAATATACTGTCCCAGCGCCATGCCTTCGCGGCCTTCTTTGGTATTGTCTACAGCGCCTCTTAAGGAACGGGAAATAATTTCAATGGCTTTCAAATGGAACATATCGGTCATTTCCCAAGCTGCCTTGGTAATATATCCCTCAATAGCGTGCGTTAATGCGTCCATACCGGTAGCCGCTGTCAAACCTTTGGGCATAGAAGCCATCATATCCGGGTCAATAATCGCAACAACCGGAATATCATGCGGATCTACGCAAACGAATTTCCGTTTCTTTTCTACATCGGTAATTACATAATTAATGGTCACTTCCGCGGCCGTGCCGGCGGTAGTGGGTACGGCAATAATCGGTACACAAGGATTTTTCGTGGGCGCGGTTCCTTCCAAACTACGCACATCGGCAAATTCAGGGTTGCGAACAATAATGCCAATCGCTTTGGCCGTATCCATAGAGGAACCGCCGCCAATGGCAATAATGTAATCGGCGCCCGCTGCCTGGAAAGCTGCCACACCATGCTGTACATTCTCAATGGTGGGATTAGCCTTAATTTCAGAATAAACCTCGTACGCCATACCGGCTTTGTCCAGCAAATCGGTAACCTTACCGGTTACGCCAAAGCGAATCAGATCGGGATCGGAACACACAAATGCTTTCTGAAAGCCGCGTCCCTGCGCCTCTGTAACAATGTTCTCAATCGCGCCGCTTCCATGATAGGAAGTCTCGTTTAACACAATTCTGTTTGCCATTTTTACCTCTCCTTTATCAATTATTTAATTAAAACGAGGGCACGAGCCCTCATTTTATTGCTGAAGCTGCTCGTAGACTTTTTCCGCTTCTTCCACAATTTTTTCAAATTTCTGCAGCGCGGCTTCTACGGGCGCAGGCGTACTTAAATCGACTCCTGCGTGTTTAAGGCTATCGAGCGGATAGCAGCTGCCGCCCATGGATAAGAATTCCAAATACGGTTTTACTGCCTTATCGCCATCGCGCAAAATGGCTTCTGACAGCGCTACGGCCGATGAATAGCCTGTTGCGTATTTATAAACATAAAAGCATCTGTAAAAATGCGGAATGCGCGCCCATTCATAGCGCACTTCCTCGTCCATAACCAGCGACGGCCCAAAATACTGTTTGACCAGATCGGCGTAGAGATCGGATAAATATTCGGCGCTCAGCGCTTCGCCTTTTTCAATCTGCTCATGCGCAATTTTTTCAAACTCCGCAAACATGGTCTGCCGATATACGGTTCCTTTGAAGTTCTCTAAATACTGGTTCAGCAGATAAAGCCGCATTTGAGGCGTGATATCCTGTGCCAATAGCTGCTCGATCATCAGGTTTTCATTAACCGTAGACGCCACCTCTGCCACGAACAAGGTGTAATTGGCATAGTGAGCCGGCTGCGTTTGATTCGACAAATACGAATGCAGGGAATGTCCCATTTCATGCGCAATTGTGGAAACGCTGTCAATGGTTCCCGTAAAGTTTGTCATTAAATAGGGAGCGCTGTCATACGTGCCGTAGGAAAACGCGCCGCCGCTTTTGCCGGTATTAGGCATTACGTCAATCCAGCGTTCGTCAAAGGCCTTCTGCACAATTTTTCCGTATGCTTCGCCCAGCGGCGCAACAGCCTTTTTCACCATTTCCTGTGCCTGCTCATAGGTATAAGAAAGATCCAGCTCGCCCATGAGCGGCGCGTAAACGTCGTAATAGTGCAGCTCGTCTATACCCAAAATCTTCTTGCGAAGTTCCACATAGCGGTACATAGCGGGCAAATAGCGATGCACGGTTTCTACCAGGCTGTCATACACGGTGCCGGGAATATTTTCTCCTGCCATAGACATGGCGCGGGCGCTTTCATAATGACGTGTAGAAGCCTCAAATACGTCGGCTTTCACGCTGGCCGAGTAGGTAGCGGTAAACGTATTGATATGCTGTTTAAAGCCTTTGTAGTAGTTTTTAAACGCTTTGCGGCGAATTTCGCGATTCGGAGACGACTGCAGCAAAATATAATTAGAACCGGTCACCTCCAGCGTCTGTCCGTCTTCGGTTTCTACCGGATCAAAAACCATGTCGGCGTCTTGCAGCATATCGGCAATGTCTCCGGGAGCCGAAGCAATTTCTCCCATACCGGCCAGCAGCTTTTCTTCCGGCTCCGTTAGCGTATGCGCTTTGCTTCTCCACAAATCTTCCAGCGTAAACCGATAGTCCTGCAATGCCGGGTCGTTTAAAAAGCTCTGGTATTGCTCCTGCGTCATGGACAAAATTTCTGGCTCTACAAAAGAAAGCAGCGCGCCCAGTTTTACCATTTTGCTCTGCGCTTTCGACACCATAATCTGCGCCTGCTGATCCCGGGTATCTTCCGAGCGGCGGAGCGAAGCGTAGCAACAGAGGGTTGACATTTTGCGTTCAACCACTTCTTGCGCGTCCAGATATTCGCGAAGTACCTGCGCGGACTGCGTCAGTTTTCCCGCGTACGCGGGCAGCTTTTCAATGAGCGCGTCCAGTGCGCTTAGTTCTTGCTGCCAGGCGTCGTCGCTTGCATACATTTTGGTTAAATCCCATTTGTATTTTTCTTCGATCTGGCTGCGGTCTACAACCTTATTTTCTGCCATTTGAATCCTCCTTAATCCAGTTCTTTTAAACCGGTATATAATTCATAGTAGCGGCCCTTTTGCGCGAGCAGCTGCTCATGATTACCCCGTTCAATAATTTCTCCCTGTTCCAGTACCATAATGGCGTCGGCGTTGCGCACGGTGGACAGGCGGTGGGCAATAACAAAGGTGGTACGGTTTTTCATGAGGCGGTCCATACCGTGTTCAATATGGCGCTCCGTACGTGTATCTACCGAGCTGGTGGCCTCGTCAAGCACCAAAATGGGCGCTTTGCTAATAGCGGCGCGGGCTATATTGATAAGCTGGCGCTGCCCCTGTGACAAGTTAGCGCCGTCGCTTTCCAAAATTGTGTCATATCCCTTATCCAGCCGCATAATAAACGAATGCGCGCTTGCGGTTTTGGCAGCCTGAATGACCTCTTCGTCGGTCGCGTCCATGCGGCCAAACCGGATATTTTCCATAACCGTACCGGTAAACAAGTGCGTGTCTTGCAGCACCATAGCAATATTCTGACGCAGCACGTCCCGCTTAAAGTTTTTAATGTCGATGCCGTCAATGGTAATCGACCCTTCCTGAATGTCATAAAAACGATTCAGCAAATTGGTAATGGTAGTCTTTCCGGCGCCGGTTGAACCCACAAAAGCAATTTTTTGCCCGGGTTCTGCCGTTATATTGATATCCTTTAAAATTGTCTTATCCGGATTATACCCAAAGGTCACATGATCTAATACCACATGGCCGTCAATATGCGCAGGCGCTACGGCATTTTCCACATCGCCCGGCTCCGGCGCTTCGTCCATCATGGCGAAAACACGCTCCGCGCCGGCCAAGGCCGAAAAAATGTTGGTGACCTGCATGGAGATCTCGCTGATCGGAAAACTAAATTGTCTGGAATAGTTGACAAATACGGTCAGACCGCCAATATCGAACCGGCCCAGGGCGCAGAGAATACCGCCGATACAGGCCGTTGCCGCGTAGCTAACCTGGCTCATATTACCCATAACCGGCCCCATAATGCCGCCGAAGAACTGCGCCTTAATCTGCTTATCTCGCAAATCTTGATTGAGCGCGTTAAATTCTTCTTCACACTGATCTTCATGACAGAAGACTTTAATAACCTTTTGACCGGTTACCATTTCTTCAATATATCCATTAACCGATCCCAGCGCGGCTTGCTGCGCGCTGTAATACTTGCGGCTGTGTTTAGCAATAGTGCCGCCGGCTTTGGTAAAAATAGGAATAAAGAAAATGGTAATCAGCGTTAACCAAATATTCGTGTAGATCATCATGGCCATGGTACCAATCAGCTGAATGGTACCTGAAAAAAGACTCACCAGCGTACTGTCCAGCATCATACCGATATTATCTACGTCATTGGTAAACCGGCTCATCATGTCGCCCGTGCTATGCGTATCGTAATAACGAACCGGCAGCTTCTGCACTTTGCTAAACAAATCGTTACGAATCGCCTCAATCGAATGCTGCGATACGTAAATC
Source organism: uncultured Clostridia bacterium (assembly GCA_944383515.1). GTDB lineage: Bacteria > Bacillota > Clostridia > Lachnospirales > Bianqueaceae > CALWPV01. The sequence continues at coordinate 24,349 of CALWPV010000028.1, read as the reverse complement.
ATCAGTTTAGACTGCCCATACGTACAGATAATATTGATTAAATAAATGCTGCCCAGCACGGCCAGGCCCATTGCTAGTCCTCCCAGCATCTGCGTTCCGCTGCCGGGAATAATATAGTTATTAATAATAGGCCGCAGCATGTATGACGCAGCGAGCGTTGAAAGCGTGCGCAGCACGACAAAAGTGAGCGCAATAATCACTTTAATCTTATATTTACCCACATACTCAAATAACCGCTTAATGACGGCTTTTGTGTTTTTGGGTTTACGAGGCTCCATCGACGCACGGCCGCGGCCTCCCGGTCCTCCCATTGGCGGCATTACGCGCTCACCTCCTTATCCATTTGTGAATAATAGATTTCCTGATACTCTTTATTATTCTTTAACAGCTCGTCGTTAGTGCCAACTCCTGTAATCTGTCCCTCGTTCATTACGATAATCTGGTCGGCATCTTTTACGGAAGAAATGCGCTGTGCAATAATGATCTTGGTTGAATCTTTTAAGTCATTGGCAAAGGCCTCACGAATTTTGGCCTCTGTCGCGGTATCCACGGCGCTGGTGCTATCGTCCAAAATTAAAATTTTAGGCTTTTTCAGCAGCGCTCTGGCAATACAAAGACGCTGTTTCTGCCCGCCGGAAACGTTAACGCCGCCTTGTCCCAGCTCCATTTGGTATCCGTCGGTAAAGCTGCGCACAAAACCGTCGGCCTGCGCGTGCTTGGCCGCGGTATAAATTTCTTCGTCGGTAGCGTTTTCGTCGCCCCATAATAAGTTCTCTTTAATGCTTCCGGAAAACAACACGTTATTTTGCAAAACCATACCTACGCCCTTGCGCAGATTTCTCAGATTATACTCACGAACGTCGACGCCATCGACCAGCACCTGTCCTTCATCGACATCATAGAGTCTGAGAATCATAGAAACCAGCGTTGTTTTACCGCAGCCGGTCGATCCGATAATACCAATAACCTGGCCCGGTTCTATTGTCAGATTGATCTGGTCTAGTACCTTTTCCTGGCTGTTTTTATAGTACCGGAAATTAACGTTTTTAAATTCAATACGTCCCTGCGTAACTTCTTTCTCGGGATACTTCGCGTTTAGGTCATTTAAATCAACCTTTTCGTCCAGTACTTCTTTTAAACGCCTGGAAGAAGCCATGGCTCTTGACGCGTTCATAAAAATCATAGAAAGCATCATAAGAGAAAACAAAATCTGGGTAATATACGTAATAAAGGCCGTTAAATCACCAATCGGCATATCGCCTACAATTACCTGCTGGCCGCCAAACCAAACAACCGCTAAGGAAGTAAAGTTCATAAAAAAGGTAACTAAGGGCATGGTCAAAATAACCATGTTCATAGCCCTTAGGCCCGCTTCTTTTAAATTGCGATTAGCAGTTTGAAATTTTTTATTTTCAAAGTCTTCCCGTACAAAAGATTTAACCACTCGCACATTCGTTAAATTCTCTTGAACACTCACGTTCAGCGCATCAATTTTTTTCTGCATAATACCAAACCGCGGAAAGCCTTTGGTAATAACAATTACCATTGTAACGGCCATAATCGGAATAATAACGGCTAAAATCAGCGCTAAGCGGGCGTTCAAATTGATTGCCATAATCAGCGCGCCAATTAACATACCGGGAGAACGCAAACACATTCTCAGCAGCATATTCGTAAAGTTTTGAATCTGCGTTACGTCGTTCGTTAAGCGTGTAACCAAAGACCCCGTTGAAAACTTGTCGATATTACTAAATGAAAATGTTTGAACCTTAGCAAATACATCGCGCCGTACATCGGCACCAAAACTAATGGCGCCCTTGGCGCCAAAGTAAGCGCCGCCTACTCCGCCAAGCATCATGAGCAGGGCGGTAATCAGCATTAAAATACCCATTCCAACAATATAGCCAACGTTCTGGTTGGCCACACCATTGTTAATAATTTGAGCCATAAATCTGGGCATAAAAATCTCACCTAATACCTCTACAATCATGAGTATAGGCCCAACTACGAAATATACCCAGTATGGCTTAACATACTGTATCCATCGTTTCACTACTCTTTTCCTCCAATAAAAATTCCCCTACAAGAAAGAAAGCAGTACGAAAAATAACCGTGCCGCTTTCTCATTATCGCAATATACAACTAAGCCTTGTATATCTCTTTATAATACATCTGACAAATTTTTTTGAATTCGATCCATGAATCCTTCTAACTGTAGGATTTCTTCTTCTGTAAAGTCTTTAAACATGACGTCGTCTGTGTTTTGGAAAACCTTTTGGCTCTCTTTAACAATCTTTTTTCCTTTATCCGTGATCGTCACATTGTTAAAACGATTATCTTCATTTGAAATCGTTTTAGTAACCAAACCATTTTTTTCTAGTTTTTTCAAGGTAACCGCTACCGCCGCCGGCGTAATATTTAAATAATCCGCCAGTTTTTTCTGGGAAACCGGATCGCCCAGCGCGGCCAAACTCATTAGTAGCCGGTGCTGACTTTTATGCAATCTTGTTTCGTCTACATACTGATCGATTGCACTTTTATGGTCCCGCAAAATCGTCATCATTTTAGCCGTAATGCCGCGATATCTTGCTTCAACTTCTTTTCTTGTCATTGTTATACACCTCCACTTTTAATTATTTAATAGTATAGCTTTTCATTTTCTCAATGTCAACATAAAAGTATGAACAGTTTTTTAATATACCGTAAAAATATCAAAGAGTGGTAGTGATTTACCCCCGTTTTCCGTTGCAGTACTAGGAGGTATACAAAGCTCATGATTAAGAGTATCAAAACCGTGATGCGCCAGGAGAAGGAAAAGTACAAAGTTCCCTGCAAAGCGCAGGACATCATTCCTGTGCAGCGTATCTAGTGGCTTCCCACGAGGAACAGCCCGAACCAGAAGCCAAGAAGATTGGATTGGAGAACATGATCATCGAACAGGACTATTACGAAGCACACCCTGTTATCCGCTTTGACACCAACAACGAACAGGCATACTGCCTGGGGCAATCTTCGGATTGCCTTTACATAGAAATCTATGGATTACATATACTATATGCAGTTTTTCGGAAATTAAAACTGTTAAAAGTTGCAAAAATCCTTTCCAAACACTTTGTGCCTTATTGATTAAGTCCTGTTTTTGTGATATTATAGAATAGAAAAATGTATTAGGTTGCAAAAATCTTTTCCAAGGAGGTTTTGCGATGGAGATTCGCAGAGATTTCTATTTAGATAAATTGATAAAAAGAAAAAACAACGGACTGATTAAAGTCATTACCGGTATTCGCAGATGCGGCAAGTCCTATCTGCTGAATAACCTTTTTTACCACCATTTGTTGGATAATGGTGTAGACGCCGACCATATCATTCGCTTTGCCTTTGACTCCGCAGATGATCTTTATTTGATTGGTGAGAGTCTTATTCAGATTGAAAAAGAAAAGCGTGGCGTTGACCCTGAAAAATTTATGGCGTATATCCGTTCCAGAGTCGTAGATGATGGAATGTATTATTTGCTTCTTGATGAAATTCAGATGTTGGACTGCTTTGAAGCTGTTTTGAACAGCTATCTCCGCAAGGATAATATGGACGTATTTGTGACTGGAAGTAATGCAAAACTTCTATCCAAAGACATTGCTACTGAGTTTGCCGGTCGTGGCGATGAGGTTCATATGTATCCTCTGAGCTTTGCAGAGTTTATGACCGTTTATAACGGCGATAAATACATGGGCTTATCTGAATATATGCTTTACGGCGGTATCCCTCTGGTTGTACTCCGTGAGGGAGCAAACGATAAGGCAGCCGCATTGCAGAATTTGTTCAATGAGATATACATTCGAGATATTACCAGACGCAACCGAGTAAAAAACATTGGTGAACTGGAAGATCTTCTGAATATTCTTTCCTCTGCTATCGGTTCACTAACCAATCCGGAAAAGCTGAAAAACACTTTTAAGACTGTAAAAAAATCAAAGATTACCGCCAATACCATAAAAAAGTATCTGAATTACTTTGAAGATTCTTTCCTGATTGAATCGGCACAGCGATTTGACATCAAAGGCAAGGCATATATCGAAACACCTAAGAAATACTATTTCTCCGACTTGGGTCTTCGCAACGCAAGGATTAACTTCCGTCAGTTCGAGCAGACCCATTCTATGGAGAATGTAATTTACAACGAGCTTCGTATGCGTGGTTATAGCGTAGATGTGGGTGTCTTCCCTATTGCAGAAAAGGATAAGGAAGGAAAAGTAACTCGCAAACAGTTGGAGGTAGATTTCGTCTGTAACCTTGGCTCTTCCAGATATTATATTCAGTCGGCATATTCGCTGCCTGATGAGGCAAAGCGCGCTCAGGAAATCAGACCATTCAGAAAAATTGACGATTCTTTTAAGAAAATAATTATTACTAAAGACATTGTGCCGTCGCACTATGATGAATATGGTATCCTGACCGTAAATATCTACGATTTCCTGCTTGACTCGGAGTGTCTTGAAAAATAAAAGAATACAAAAATACAGTATCTCCATCGTTTTCTTTTGAAATGATGGAGATATTTTTATAATGATAGAGATTTTAGAACAGAAATTTGTATCAGGTTGCAAAAATCTTTTTCAAAATATCCACATAGCAGTCATGCACTACAGTGTATGGCTGCTTATTATTTGAAAGGAGCAGATGCATATGAAATTAGTATTGCCTAACAACCCCTCATATGGAGGGAATCGACCATAAGCAAAATCAAAACAAGAGAATTTGTGAAGAATGTAAAGGTGCTGGACAAAGCCGCCGTTGCTTCTGATAACATGAAAAAAGCCTTTATCCGAACCAAGGACCAGGGACAAAATCTTATGGATGACGGTCAAGTATCTCCGTCTTCTGACTACCAGGGATTCAGCGGTTAGGCGCATATGTTTTTTTCATACTATACAGGTGGGAGAGTTTTTCTACGGAGGCCTCTCCCATCTGTTCGGATACCGCCACTACCAGTGCATCCACCAGCGCCGCAGGTGCCGTCATTGAATGATATTCTTTTACTTCTCCCCGATAGGCGAACAGCTGAATATCTGCCCGTTCTTCTTCGGGAACAAACGCCCGGGAGATAAACGCGAGCGTCTGATAACCGGCTTCTTTCTGGTATTCCAAGATCATCTTCCCCTCCTGCGAGAGCTTGGAAAAGCTGAACATGACCAGCAGATCGCCGGCCTTCGCCTGCGAGAGCCCTTCCAGCACTTCCGAACCGCCTGACGGCAGCAGAATAGACTGAATTCCAAGCCGCCACAGACGAAACATGAGAAGCTGTCCTAATGAGGACGACGCGCTTTTGGCATGGATAAATACCCGGTGTGCAGAGCAAAGCGCCGAAACCGCCTTCCGAAATTCCTCTTGCTCCAATCCCTCTAGCGTTTTTTGCAGGTACATCTGCTGACGCAGAAACCAATTGTCCACGGTAAACGCTTCTTCCGAATGCAATGTCTGCATTAGCTTAACAGCCGGACCCTCTGAAATGTTCTGATCCGCCACCAGACGCTTGAGTTCTTTGTAATCCCCGCAACCCAGACGACGCACAAAGCGAGAAATCGTTGTACCCGATACATCCAGCTTTTCCCCTACTTCCCCAATGGAAGAAAGCAAGAATTCTTCCGGATTATTGGAAATATAGTCCAGAATTCTGGACTCAGCTTTGGTGATCTGTTCTGGCATCTGGGGAAACTGTAAAGTCATCAGCCGCGACTCCTCCTATACTCTTTCTTTACTCAAATCAGAGCTCTGCACAATGCAATTTGTCTCATAAAGCCCTTATGTTATTCAGTATAGCAGAAAGCCAGACTCTGTTCAAGAAAAAAGTCCTTTACATACCTTTTTCACTGTCCAGCAGGACGCTGACATAGTCCCCACCTAAAGCGTGAATCTCCTTTAACGCCCGTTTCAGGATACAGGCGGTCTTTACCTGAAATGCAGCTTGCGGTGAAACGACAATCCGATAAGCTCCCTTTGAGATCTGACGGCACAGCCCGTCCAGTGTAATGGAATTCTCTGCAAATTCTGTCCAAATACAGCCATATTGCACCGCTTGGTGGGTGTCGCTTCCGCTGACTACCGGTTTATGGAGCCGTTCCCCTAGCGCTTGTGTAAGTTTCTCGGCACGCTTCCGGTCTTTCGCCACATCTTTACCGTTTAAGTCTAAGAAATCCAACCGTTCCAACTGTTCTTGGGGAAGCTCCGGGATATGCCCTCCTTCCCGGTAAGGGTGGGCGGCACCTACCAATATGTTGTATTCCTGGAATAAATCCAGCAGCTTTTCAAAAGGGAGAAAATGCCCTGGCTGCTTGTGTGGAGCCAGCCGTTGATTGAGTTCTAAAATGGCTTCGGCCGATCCCAAAGACAGAATATGTCCGCCCTCGGCGATATCTGTTTCCATGCCTGGGAATATTCGCAGCCCGTTTTCCAGCAAAAGGGTGTCTCCCTCCCGCTTGCTTTTATGCAAAAGATAACCGTATAATTCGTCAAATTGTAGCGTATTAAAATGTTCGGTTAGGCACAGAGCATCCAGCCCAGCGGCCTTTGCTTCACCGAACAGCCAGTCAGTATATTGGGTGGAAAACGGCAAACGCTTTGCCAGTTTCCCGTGAGTGTGAAAATCCAGTTTCAAAGTACCGCCTCTTTTCTAAAATAATGTGGATAACAAAATAGAAATCGCAATCCAGAGGAAAGAGATTGCCAAGAACAGCAGGTCATTATAGGTGACTTTTAGAGCAGCAAGCTTCATCTTTTTCACCGCCTTATTGACCGCGGCATAACGGTATCCTTTAATCTCCAGCGCTTCCACCGTTGTACGGGAACGCTTGGCGGTATTGAGCATGAGCGGATAAAAAGCGTGCATAACCACTTTGACCTGATAGAACAGGTACTGAACCTTTCCCCAGAACCTTTCGTGCGCCGGCGGATTCCCCCGCATCCGGAAGGAGAGAAGAATATTCTGAAACTCCTCCATTAGCATAGGCAGAATACGGTAGGCATAAGAGATAGAAAAGGAGAGCCGTTCCGGGCAGCCATACCACATTAGCCCGTTAGACAGCCGATCCGGATCCAGTCCGGAAAATACCGTAACAGAGGCCAACGAACAGGTGGCGACCTTCAGGGTGAGGATTAGCAGCGGAACAATGGTAGAGGCATCCCCGCCGAAAAGAAAGGACACCACCAGCAAATACCCCGTCTGAGTAAAGACACCAACCGCGAACAGCAGTAGAACCAGACCTGCCACACGGGCCAGAACAGTGGTGACCAATACCAGAAGGAAGCAGCCCATTAAAAACCAAAGGTTATTCACAAACCAGGGAACCAATCCGAAAATCAAATACCATACCAACAAAATCCGCGGATCCAGCCTGGCAATTACCGTGTCGTCATTGCCATAGGCGTTTTTAAGCACCTGATTGCGAAGAAAGTCAATGGAGAATTTATCCAGAATATTTTCAGAGAGCTTCTTTTTCATTTTCATTGCCGCCCTCACACCTCCTCAAAGCTATGTAGAAATTCCTCTACCGTATAGCAGAAGGCCCTGCTGTCCAGCGCCTGCCCCATAGAAAAAATCTCCGGCGGCCGGATCCCTACGGTGTCCAGGATTTCCTGATTTCCAAAAATTTCGTCTCGTGAACCGTCGGCTACTACCCGGCCCCGGCAGAGCACGACAATCCGCTGCGCCCATTCACAGACCAACTGCATATCATGGGTAGCGATCATTACCGTTTCGGTAATATCCTTCATGTCCGTTAGCGTACGCATAATTTCCTTGCGGGTAGCAATATCCAGATTGGCGGTTGGCTCGTCCAACAGCAAAATACCTGGATTCAGAGCAATGCCAATGGCAAGGCTCGCCCGGCGCATCTGGCCGCCGGAGAGAAGCCGGCCGTCTCGATCCTGCAATTCTGTTAGCCGGAAACGGGCCAGCAGCTCGTCGGTGCGCGCCTGCCAGTTTTCAACATTCCGCACCTGCATTGCATAGGCGATATCGGCACGGATAGAGTCCTTTATAAACATTTCTTCCGGATTCTGATAAACAAGGGAGATGCTTCGGGACAGTTGTTCTGTCTTTTTCTTCCGAGTGCTTTCGCCATTCAGGAGAATATCGCCCGTACCTGGTTTAAGCAGTCCAACCATCAGCTTCATTAAGGTAGATTTTCCCGCGCCATTGGAACCGATCAGGGCAATCTTTTCTCCCCGGCGAATCTCCAAATCCAGGCCGTTAAACACCATCCGGTCGTCTCCCTTGACGCTGCGGTAAGCAATGGATACGTCACGAAACTGCACAACAGGCTCACCGATCTCTGCCTCTTTCTGCTTCGTAAAGGCAGAGAAATGATACGACAAGTGTTGAAAAGCGTTTTTCCCTTCCGATATGGTGGTGGGCAGAAGCTGATTTTCCGGTAGCTTTCCATTCAGCTTCATCTGGTGAGCGGCAATGGTGACCTGCGGAGGAAAAATGTTGCATTCCTGCAGTTCCTCTACCCGGCGCAGTGCTTCGGCTGTGGGAAGCTTCCACGCAATAGCCCCGTTTCGCATTAGCATCACATGTTTACAATAATCGGCAATATATTCCGTGTGGTGCTCTATAACAATGATTGTCTTGCCATACTTTTTGTTTAATTCCTTCAGTACACCGTAAATTTTATCCGCATGGCCGGGATCCAACTGAGCGATAGGCTCGTCTAGAATCAGGATATCCGGCCGCAGGGAAACGGCGCCTGCCAACGCCAGCAAATGAGTTTGTCCTCCAGAAAGCTGCCAGATATAATCTTCTTCTCGCCCTTCTAGCCCGCAGAGGAAAAGCGCCTGCCGTCCTCTTTCAATGTAATCCGGCATGGCATAGTTTAAGCAGGCATAGGAGGCGTCGTCCAGCACGGTAGGGCGGACAATCTGATTTTCAAAATCCTGATAAACATATCCCGCCTTACAAGCCAGCGTCCCTACATCCGATTCCAAGGTGTTTATGCCTCCCACCTTTACGCTCCCTTCAAAATCGCCGTCGATAAAGTGGGGTATCAATCCGTTTAAGGTTTTGCAAAAAGTGGACTTCCCGCAGCCGTTGTTCCCAACGACCGCCAGGAAATCCCCTTCTTCAACCGTAAGCGATATATTCTTCAGAATTGGACTTTTGGCAGCGGGATAGGAATAAGTTAAATTCTCTATCTCAATAATGTTCATTGTTCCTCTGCCTGTTTCTTTTCAGCCTTGACTTTTAGCGCAACAATCGCAGCAACAGCAATGACGGCAGCGACTACAAGACCAATTGCCAACGCGGTTCCACTTTCTGCCCAGCCGGCTTCCCATTCGATCAGTGGGGTACCGCTGGTAGCCAACAGTTCAGCACCGGCCGCTACGGCAAAAGCAACAATACAGCCGATAACCACTTTAGCGTTAATCCCGCCAAGCCAGGTCTTTTTATCACGCGGACGCATTCCCAGCAGCGGCTCTATTTTGCCATAGAGCTTTGGCACCAGGAATAGGGTAGGCAGCAGGCAAAACAGAATACCGGAAAACAACAGGTCGTTGAGAAATGCAAAGCCTTCGGTGGCAAACACGCTTTCCGGAAGGCCGGCTACCGCTTCAAAATCCTCTACGGCAAACTGTACCTTCAAAATATCCACAATGGTTCCCATGAGCAATTGCAGCGCCGTTCCCGTAATGGCTGCAATGCCTACCATTTTATAGTTTTTCGGGTTTTTCACCATCCGTCCGGCAACATACACACCTATGGTTACCGTCAAGAATTTTTCCAACTCGCCCAGGCCGCCGAACTGACCCAACATAATCTCGCTGAATACCAGTTCACCGGTAGCCGCGCCCAGCGCCACCGAAAGCGGGTCAAACAGCATAGCCAGCGTCAGTGGGATAAACAAGAAGTATTCCACTGAAAATTCCACAATACCAGCCTGAAAACTAGGAATTAATTCGGTAAACAAGGTTGCCAATCCATACAGTGCCATGGTCAACACAAAGACCATAAGTTTTTGCGACTGAGTTGCCGTCTGCTTTTTCGAGAGTTCCATGTTTTTTCATCCTCCAAATTATCAATGATTTCTTGCGTTTCCTTGCAGTCATAATATAACATACGTTCTGTTAGCTCTCTATCATGACAGTGTAAAAAGTAAATTAAATTTTCATAATTTCACTTTACAAAAATTTATTACCATACTAAAACAAAAGAAAAACTCTATGCAAATGGTTTATCCATTCACATAGAGTTTTCTTATTTTCCGTTTACTTGGTATACGTCGATATTTTATTTTAACTCGAAAATCGCTTCAATTTCAATCGGCATATTACCAGGCAAAGAAACCATACCTACCGCAGAACGAGACGGTACGTCGCCGAAAATGTCCATGAGCAACTGGCTGGCTCCATTGGCAACCGCAGGCTGATCATAAAAATCAGGATCGCTGGCAACAAAAGCTAAAATTTTAACACAGCCTTTAACTTTATCCAGTCCTACATTGGCATCCAGTACCGAAAGCACATTGAGCATTGAATTGCGTGCCCATTTCTGTCCTTCTTCTACCGTTACTTCTTTGCCCAATTTGCCAACGCCTACTTCGTCTCCGATATTGCAGCCGCAACCGGAAATATAAACCAGCTTATCGCCAAACTCCTTAGCGGAGCTATACAAACCGCCTTTCGGAGGCGCGGGAGGAAGCGTAATTCCTTTTTCTTTCAATACCTCATAAATATCCATGATTCATCTCTCCTTTACTTTTTATTAAAATAACATACCTCGCGCGGCAACCCGTTCTTTGCGAAGCGAATGGCCGTCGTAGATATATACGTTATTTTGCATGTTAATAGCCGTGCATACATGAATGGGCATGAGTTCCAGCACCTGACCTACTTTTAAGTTAACCTTTCCGGTAGTACTGGTTAAAATTCCATGCTCTTCATTCATACGTCGAAGCTGCAGGTCCTCTCTTCCCTGTACCATTGCATACGATGTATAGTAATAGGGCGCTTGATCCAGCATAATATCCATGGGAAATGTCTTGGTGCCTCCATCGATTACCGCGTACTCTGGCGAAGGAACGCTCACCACCGTTGCGAAAAGGCGCACGGCAACCTGATCCGGCGTTGCCGCCTTCTCTTTGGTTAGCATATAGTCATTAAAAATATAGGTTCCGGGACGTACTTCGTCAACCGCGCCGCTTTCTGCCACATACAGTCCGGTGGGCGTAGAACCGCCGCTAATTTCTAAATGCTCATAGCCGATTTCTTTCATTTCCTGAGCGATTTGACGCAGCATTTCGCCTTCTTCCTGACCGGCTGCCCGATTATCTTCTGTAGGCTCTCCGTGATATACCAAGCTTTTAAAGGTATAAATACCCGTCACTTTTAAATGATCCATTGTTTGAAGTGCCTTTGCCAGCGCTATTCGATCAGAAGCCGTTACGCCGGTACGCTTGGCGCCCGTATCTACTTCCATACGCACTTCTAAAACCACGCCGGCCTTCTGCGCCGCTTCATTCAGCGCCGCCGCCTGCTCTATACTGTCTACAGCCAGAATGAGCCGCTTTATTTTTTGCGAAAGAAGAATTGCCCGCAGTATTTTCGGCTTCCCGACTAAGGGATACGCCAAAAAGATATCGTCAATTCCCGCGTCGGCCATTACTTCGGCTTCGGAAATTTTGCAGCTACAAATTCCTGAAGCGCCGGCTTCCAGCTGAAGCTTAGCAAAATAGGGCATTTTATGCGTTTTAATATGCGGACGTAGCTTACAATGCGCCTCTTCTACCTTGCGCTGCATTCTGGCAATATTTTCACGCGCCACGCGCTCGTCAATGACCACACAAGGTGTTTCTAACTGATCTATATAATGATCGGGCAGTGCAAACATAATGCCTTTTCCTCCATTTTATTCTTTTCCGTTCCAGCAGTAGGTACACAGCTCACATTCCGGAATGCCAATAGACTTCACCAGCATGTCCAAGCTGGGGAACTGTAAACTGGTAAAATGCATTTCTTTGCGAATTTCTTCCACCATATTTTTATATTCCTGCGTACTGGTATCGGTATACAAAGCTAGTCTTTCTTCCGACGGAACGCCGCCTTCTAATTTTACAATCATGCGGCGGGCAATAAGATCCATATCTGACGTAGATCTTGAAAAATTGATATATTTGCACCCGTACATAATGGGCGGGCATGCGGGACGGACATGCACTTCTTTAGCGCCGCTTCTGTAAAGAAAATCAACCGTTTCTCTCAGCTGCGTGCCCCGAACAATCGAATCGTCAATAAACAATAATTTTTTGTCCTGTATCAGCTCATGCACCGGGATTAACTTCATGTGAGCAATTAAGTTTCTAACGCTCTGCTGCGTAGGCATAAAGCTTCGCGGCCATGTTGGCGTGTACTTAATAAACGGACGTTTAAACGGAACTCCCGACGCATTGGCATACCCAATGGCCGCCGCCAGTCCGGAATCCGGAATACCGCCAACGCTATCTAGTTCTAAATTTTTATCTTTATCGGCTTCCGCCATCATGGCTCCGCAGCGATAGCGCGATTCCTCAACATTTACGCCCTCATACGTTGCCGTTGGATACCCATAGTACGTCCACAAAAAAGAACATACTCTTTTCTTGTGGTACGGCGGAATTTTACTTTCTACGCCTTTTTGAGACAAAAAGACGACTTCGCCGGGCCCTAGCTCACGAATGGTGCGATAGCCCAAATTCAAATAGGCATGCGATTCAAAAGACGCGCATAAACTGCCGTCGTCTTTCTGCGCAATAATAATAGGGGTTCGCCCTACTAAATCGCGCCCGCAATAAATGCCTTTTTCATTTGCCACCAACAGGCTCATGGATCCGTCAATCCGCGTCTGCGCATACCGAATTCCCTCAGAAATCGAGTTTTTCTGATTGATTAACGTAGCCACTACTTCGGTTGGGTTGATTTCACCACCGCTCATTTCTAAAAAGTTGGCGCCTTGTTTCTCCAACAGCTCTTTTACCAGTTCTTTTAAGTTATTGATTCTGCCAACTGTGGTAATCGCAAAATGTCCCAGCTTAGAGCGAATAATTAAAGGCTGAGGCTCCGAATCGCTAATGCACCCAATACCCACATGGCCGTGCATGCGGGCCGCCGCGTTTTCAAATTTGCTTCGAAACTGTGAATTCTCCAGCCCATGGATAGAGCGATCAAACCCTTTTTCTGTAAAAACGGCCATACCGCCGTTTTTCGTGCCCAAATGAGAATGATAATCTATGCCAAAATACAAATCCATAGTGCAGTCGCCCTGAGATACAACGCCAAAAATACCACCCATCGTTTACATCTCCTCCGCTATTTGCTGCATTTTTGCATCTTTCTGCAGCACTTCTTCCTGCATCTTCTGTTTGTTTGCTTTTAACTTCTCGGCCAAATTGTTATCGGATAAAGCTAGCATCTGCATAGCAAGATGAGCCGCGTTAGCCGCTCCATTCACGGCAACCGTAGCCACCGGAATGCCGGTTGGCATTTGTACAGTCGCTAAAAGCGCGTCCAAACCACCAAGACCTCCCGATTGAATCGGAATTCCAATGACGGGAATTGTCGTATGCGCTGCTAAAACGCCTGCCAAATGCGCTGCCATACCGGCAGCCGCAATAATTACGCCAAATCCGTTTTCTTCCGCCGATGCCGCAAACTGACTAGCAGCTGCCGGTGTGCGATGCGCGCTCATAACATGAACTTCATGCGGCACCTCAAACGACTTTAACACCATAACCGCTTTTTGCACTACACTCCAATCGCTGTCGCTTCCCATAATTACAGCTACTTTTTTCATCTGCTATGCCTCCATTTTTTAATTAAAACTCTCAGTCCTCTAAATGAGGCTGAATGGGTAATAAAATATCGCTCATATGCCGCTTGGGCACATGCAATCTTTTTTCTTCGTCCAGATAATACCGAATGCTGTCTGCCGGCATTTCTTCCCAAACGGGCTGCTCCGCAGGATACCCGACAGCAACAATGGAATGAATCTGGCACTGCTCAGGCACTCCCAGCAGTGTTCTAATCTTTTGCCTGTCAACAGAACCAATCAGGCAGGTTCCCAGATCCTGCGCTACCGCCGCCAGCAGCATATTTTCAATAGCCAACCCCGCGTCGGTATCGTTGCCGTTTTTCTTAATCTCTTCATTCAGCAGCACCACAATATATGCCGTGGGCCGGTAGCCGGGCTCCGGAGCATAATGCTCCAGATAGCCCGCCCACCTTGTGCACGCAAATACGGGTTCCAGCAATTCTTTCTGATGCACAATCATATATTGCAAAGGCTGTATATTCGACGCTTGTGGCGCCATGCGCGCAGCCTTTACCATTTCATAAAGCTTATCCTTTTCCACCGGCTGAGGAGAAAAACGACGAATACTTCTCCGCCGGTAAATCGCTTCCATCAGATCCATTGCAATCCTCCATTGCTTATGCGAAGTACGCCTTTAAGGCCTCTACCTTATCGGTTTCCTCCCATTTCACATGCAAATCCTCGCGGCCCATATGACCATACGCCGCCAGCTGTTTATAAATCGGTTTTCTTAAATCCAGCTCTTTAATAATAGACGCCGGACGCAAATCGAAATTCTCTACCACTGCTTTTGCAATTTCTTCATCGCTATATTGACCGGTGCCAAATGTATCTACCATAACCGAAACCGGTTTCGATACGCCAATGGCATACGCAATCTGAATTTCGCATTTTTTAGCTAAACCCGCGGCAACAATGTTTTTCGCTACATACCGCGCCGCATAGGCTGCGCTGCGGTCTACTTTGGTCGGATCCTTTCCAGAGAAACATCCGCCGCCATGGCGCGCATAACCGCCGTATGTATCGACAATAATTTTACGCCCGGTTAAACCGCTATCCCCTTGCGGACCGCCAATAATAAATCGCCCTGTCGGATTGATATAAATTTTCGTGTTCTCATCCACCATATCTTGCGGAAGCACCTGCATAATTACATTTTCTTTAATTTCGCGGCGCAGCGTTTCCATGTCGATATCCGCGCTATGCTGCGACGAAATCACTACGGCTTCAATCCGTTTAGGAATATCATTTTCAAATTCAATCGTTACCTGTGATTTACCATCGGGACGCAGATACGGCATTAACCCCGACTTTCTCACTTCTGTAAGCCGTCTGGCCAGCTTATGCGAAAGAGAAATAGTCAGCGGCATAAGCTCCGGCGTTTCGTCGCAGGCATAGCCAAACATCATTCCCTGGTCTCCGGCGCCAAATAAATCGGCCTCGTTTTCCGAACCGGATTTATTCTCCATAGAATGATCTACGCCCAGCGCAATATCGGCCGATTGCTCGTCAATCACCGTCATAACCGCGCAGGTATTGCAGTCAAACCCATATTCTGCATTATCGTACCCAATTTCTTTAATCACGTCGCGCGCAATTTTAGGAATATCTACATAGCAGCGCGTACTGATTTCCCCCATAATCATGACCATACCTGTTGTCGCCATTGTTTCACAAGCGACGCGTCCCATCGGATCCTTAGCCATAATCTCGTCTAAAATTGCGTCGGAAATCTGATCGCAAATCTTATCCGGATGGCCTTCCGTAACCGATTCAGACGTAAAAAAATGTCTGTTTTTCATTTTAACCTCTCCTTAGTTTTTACTTTGAGTACCCGTTTAAACAAGCACCCCCCTATAACAGAACTACTATAAAACAATGCCCCCTTAAAGTCAACCTTTAATTTTCGTTAAGCTCGTCTAAGGTAATAGAAAAACTGGGCATGTACTCTTCCAGAAAATCCTCTGCGCTCGCCACATGCATGGCATGAATCGATCGCAAA
This sequence comes from uncultured Clostridia bacterium, assembly GCA_944383515.1. Classification (GTDB taxonomy): domain Bacteria; phylum Bacillota; class Clostridia; order Lachnospirales; family Bianqueaceae; genus CALWPV01. The sequence goes on along the minus strand of CALWPV010000028.1, from coordinate 8,513 downwards.
ACACTCTCTTTTGCCTTAGAAAACTCCATATTCCCCATTTTCAGCTCTTCCACGCATTTGGCATACGCCGCAAGCTTGTCGGCAGCCTTAACTAATCGCTTTTCCGCTTCCTCCTGCGGCTGAATTAAAGGACGATATACATTTTGCATCTCCTGGGGCAACATGCCAATCATCTTTTCTTCCGCAATGTTTTCTACCTGTTTATACGCCTTCGCGATTGTCTGATTAAAATACTTAACCGGCGTTACCAGATCGCCTGTAATTACTTCCGCCGTCTCGTGAAACACCGCCAGTGCCATAACATGCTCCGCATTGAAACAGCCGCCATACCGCTGATTCTCTATGGTGGCCAAACAATGCGCAATCATTGCCACCTGCAAACTATGCTCCTGCACATTCTCTTCCTGACTACAGCGCATCAGCCCCCATCGCTGGATATGCTTCATTCTTGCCATATAAGCAAAAAAATGGCTCATACTATCTTTCCCTTTCTCACTTCCAGCACCTTGCCGGCCGGCAGCCTCCGAATACTGTCCTCAATACCCGTACAGGTCAAAATCGTCTGATTTTCCTGAATATACTGCGCCAAATGCCACTGCCGCTCTTGGTCCAGCTCACTCATCACGTCATCTAGCAGCAGCACCGGGCTATACTTCGTCTCTTCCTTCATCATGGAAAGCTCGGCCAGCTTCATAGAAAGCGCCGTTGTTCTCTGCTGCCCCTGCGATCCGTACACACGCACATCGGCGCCGTTAATCCACATTGCCAAATCATCATGGTGCGGCCCGCTCGCCGTACTGCCAAACCGAATATCTCTCGCTAAATCTTCTTCCAGCTTACGCTGAAAATCAGATGCAGCGATAGGAACGTTGTTTTCGTACGTAATCGATAACGTTTCCTCTTCATGAGTAATCTGCCGGTGGATGCGGCTGGTATACTGTCTCAGCTGCTCCGTAAACTGGCGGCGGCGCTCCATAATTTTAACGCCATAGCTTACCAGCTGCTCGTCCCAGGCAAAAATTGTATCTTTTGTCGCCGCTTTTTTTGCAATTTCTTTGAGCAGCTGATTTCTTTGCCGAAGTACTTTGCTGTATTGCTGCAGCTGATACAAATAGACCGGGTCGACCTGGCAAATTTCCATATCCATAAACTTTCGCCGTTTCGCCGGACCGCTTTTAATTAAAGACAGATCCTCCGGAGAAAAAAGCACAACCTGAAAACAGCCGAAAAGCTCGTTAATTCTCCGAGCGGGATACCCATTGACCGCAATGGACTTACGGCCATTTTTCCGAATATGAATTTCCAGTTGCTCTTCTTTGTACTTTTCATACCAGATTTTAATCATGGCTTCGCTTTGATCATAGCGAATGCATTCTTTATCGTAAGAAGTTCTGTGTGAACGGCCCGTTGCGCAGTAGTATACGGCTTCTAATAAGTTAGTTTTTCCCTGTGCGTTTTTTCCGTGAATAATATTGATATGCGGCGATAACTCCACGTCTAATTCTTCATAACACCGGAAATTTTTTAGCATCAGCCGTTTTACATACATTATTCTTCTTCTATCTCCACCTTCAGCGTTTGCCCGTTTGCTTCTACCGTGTCTCCCTGGTACAGCTTTTTACGAATAACATAGGTAACCTCACCATTCACTTTAACCTGCCCTTCTTCAATCATAGCTCTGGCCTGTCCGCCGGTACTAGCCAGATCTTCCAGCTTTAACAGCTGATTTAGCTGAATATATGGCCCTTTGATTTGACAAAGTTTCATTATGTTTCTTCCCCCTCTTTATTCTTAAGAATGAAGTCGAATCGGCAAAATAAAGTATTTATAATCCTCTGCATCAGGATCTTGAATAATGCACGGAGATAAAGAAGAGGAGAATAAAATACTAATTGTCTCTTCCTCTATAGCCTTTAACGCGTCCATATAGTACCGAGGATTAAAGGCAATGGCTAGTTCTTCTCCTTCCAGTCCCAGCGCTACTTCTTCATAAGCGCTTCCATTTTCCGCATTAGAAGTAATAATCATTTTGTCTTTTTCTATTTGAAGGCGGATAGGACTGCTATTTTTATTTTCGCGGCTAATGAGCGCGGCTCTGTCAACGCTGTCTAACAGCTCTTTTTTGTTAATGGTTACCTTAGACTTGTATTCCATATTCAAATTGCGTTCGTACTGCAAAAACTCCCCTTCTAAAAGGCGTGTGAGCACCGTTGTATCATTCATTTGGAAAATAACATGCTTCCCTGTAAAGTTTACTGTCATTAAGGAGTCTTCTTCGTTTTCCAAAATTTTATGAATTTCATTAAGCGCTTTGCCCGGAACCGTTACCTTAAATTCTTCAGAGCAGTTAACTTGCGTACGTCTCATGGAAATACGATAGCCGTCTACAGCCACTAAATATAAATATCCGTCGCGGATATCCATAAGTTCACCTGTTAAAATAGGACGGCCGCTGTCTTCCGGAGCGGTAGAGAAAATTGTGTTATGAATCATGTCTTTGAAGGTTCCCTGAGACAAGATAATTTGCTGTTTAGTTTGCATTTGCGGTAAACGCGGAAAATCGTCTCCCGATTGTCCGGCAATATTAAATTTAGAGCGGGCGCATTCTATAGTAATGGTATAGGTATCGTCTACCTCAATTTTAATGTCTTCGTCTGGTAAACGACGAATAATCTCTGAAAAGATTCTGGCATTAACAGCAATACAGCCTTCTTTTTTTACAACGGCTTCAATTTTCGTTTCAATACCCAGTTCAAGGTCATTTCCTAATAGTGTAAGAGTGGCTCCTTCTGCGTCTAATAAAATGCATTCTAAAATAGGGCTGGTGGTTTTGTTAGAAACTGCTTTGGAAACTGTATTTACTCCTTTAAGCAGATCGGTGCGATTACAAATGGTTAGCATAAAATAAGCTCCTTTCAATGTGTTGGGTGTGATTTAGGACGATGGAATCCCATCGATACCGACGGGTAAGTAGTATATATATAAGTTATTTTTAGTAGTAGTAGTAGTAGGGGCTGTGAATTTGTGAAAATGTGACGTAAAGCCTTATAATTTCAGGTTTTTCAGTGTGGACAGCTTAGTGAAAAACGTGTGGAAAAATGTCGAGATATCCACAAAAATCACATTCCAGCAAATGGAAACGAACTTTTCCACAAATTATGCACACGTTATCCACAGAAAAACGTTGGTTTATCCACAAAAAATGTGGATAACTTATTTGATTGCATAAAAATGCATTTTAAGTATAATTATTCCCCTGTAAGACGACGTTCCATGTCTTCCAGCGCGCGCCGCAGCTCGTCTCCTTGATTTCCCTTCAGGTCGTCGGCAATTTTATTGCAGGCGTGAATGACCGTTGTATGATCGCGCCCCCCAAAGTAACTACCAATGTTAGACAGCGGCTCTTCCGTGAGCTTACGGCTTAAGTACATAGCGATTTGCCTAGGGTAGGCGATTTCTTTTGGTTTCTTCTTAGAACGGATATCTTCGGCACGAATATGGTACCGTTCACAAACAATGTCAATAATACGCGGAACCGTTAAAACGCGCTGCGTATCCGATCCGAAGTAGTCTTTGAGGGCTTCCTGAGCCAGCTCGATATCAATGGGGCGGTCAGGATATAATTTACTGAAGCCGTCAACGCGGGTAAGCGCGCCTTCCAGTTCTCTAATATTAGAGGACACATTGTTTGCAATATAGCTGAGAACCGGAATATCAATATTAATATGGTTAACTTCCGCTTTCTTTTGCAGAATAGCCACGCGGGTTTCGTAATCAGGCGCTTTGATATCGGCAATCATACCCCATTTAAACCGCGAGCGAATCCGTTCTTCTAGCCGCTGAATTTCTTCCGGAGGACGATCGCCGGAAATTACAATTTGTTTGTTCGCCTGATACAAGGTATTGAAGGTATGGAAAAATTCATCCTGCGTACCTTCTTTACCCCCTAAGAACTGAATATCGTCAATTAGAAGCACATCGATTTCTCTGTATTTTTGACGAAAATCTTCGTTTCTTTTACTGGAAATGGCGTTAATCATTTCATTGATAAATGTATCGGAAGCGATATATAAAACCTTTTTCGTGGGATCGTTTTGCAAAACATGGTGACCAATGGACTGCATCAGGTGCGTTTTACCAAGACCGGGACTTCCCCAAATATAAAGCGGATTATATGTGTTACCCGGATAATCGGCAACGGCAACGGCCGAGGCGTAGGCAAGCCGGTTATTAGCTCCCGATACAAAGTTTTCAAAGGTATAACGGGGGTTTAACCCGGCTTTTTTTGCTAACTCCGTGGCATCTTCCGTTATATTGGCACGGGGGCTGGCTTCTTGTTTCTTTTGGTACTCGCCGGCGTCCAGCACTTGAAAGTGAAAATCTTGGTAGCCAAGTTCTTGAAAGCATTGTTCGATATCCGTCATAAAGCGATTGCCTATAATATCTTTTGCAACAGGCACAGAGGTCTCCAGGATGAGCAATTTATTTTCTACGGCAACAGGCACCAGATCTTTAAACCAGGTTTCAAAGCTGACTTCGGAAATACGATTTTTCAGTAATTCCTTAATTCCAGCATAAAGCGTTACAGGATCAGAATTCATAAATGTGAAACCTCCTAAAGAAATAATGAGAGACAATAAATCACTCTATATGATATCAAAAATAAAACCTCAGTTCAATAAAAAAAGTAAGATTCGTGCAGTTTTTATAACCGATTCGTCAAGGATACCCACAAAGAGCTGTGGACAAAGTGGATAACTTTTTTCACAGCTTAATTGTGGATAAATAGGGCTTTCAGAGGCGTTAGGCGCAAAGTTAATCACATGGTTATCCACAAAATGTGAATAACTCGGAGGAAGACTGTGAATTGGTTGTCGATGCCATTCACTTTTTGCATATTTTGATCATAAAAGAGGCGTAAAATGGCGAAAAAATACGAATAGACACTGTTTACCGTGTGGATAACTTTGTGGATAACTCAGAGCCTGATCTTATAAAATATGGCAAATTTGTTTTAAAATGGTAAAAAAAGACGGGCTTGAAAATGAAATATTTCATTTTCATGAAATTATGTCATACTTTTGTAAAAAATAGGGAGGAATGTTGATATTGTGGATAAAGTTATGCACAATTTGAAAGTCTTAAAAGTATGATTCTATGCAGTGTGAAAGACAGTAGAACATATGTTTTATCCACAAAATGTGGACAACTACCCCCAGTTTTGTGGATAACCTAAATGTAACGGTGGATAAAATGTTTTCAAAACCAAGGAAATATCGCTCTTTTTAGGGAAAAAGGCTTGACTTAAGGCGATTACATCAATATAATAAGTGAGTGCTCTAAAATAAGGAGGTGTATTCTCTATGAAAATGACTTTTCAGCCGAAAACCAAACAGCGTAAAAGAGAACATGGGTTTAGAAAAAGAATGATGACCGCTAATGGAAGAAAGGTTTTGTCCAGAAGAAGAAGAAAAGGCAGAAAAAGCTTAACTGCTTAATGGCAGAAGAGCTCGTGATTAGACTGAATCGGTTTGTTTTATTTAAGGAAAGAAATCGGTTCAGTCTTACTGTTGTGTTTAAACAGGAGGCGTATGTATGATGCAAAGCCTCAGAAACTTACAATTTCGCCGGGTTTACAGCTTGGGAAGATCCAAAGCTGATTACTGCATCGCGATGTATGTATTGGAGAATGACCTATCGGTGAGCCGCCTAGGGATCACTGTCAGTAAGAAGATTGGAAATAGTGTCGTGCGAAGCAGAGTCAAAAGAATAATTAAAGAAGCGTTCCGGCTTCACGAAATAGCTTTTGCGCCCGGGTATGATATTGTGATTGTGGCCAGAAGGGCAGCGAGGAATAAAAAGAGCACAGATATGGAAGTTTCGCTGCTAAAACTTGGCAAAAAGCTAGGAATAGTAAAGGGAAACGGATGAGATGAAAACTATTTTGCTGGGCTTAATTTACATCTATCGCAGATGGATTTCGCCGCTTAAGCCTGCCACCTGCCGGTTTTATCCAACGTGTTCCGCATATGCGTATGAAGCAATTCGGAAATACGGCGCATGCAAAGGAACATGGCTCGCAGTGCGCAGGATTTTGAAATGCCATCCTTTTCATCCGGGCGGCTATGATCCCGTTCCGTAATAGCCGCGAGTACAGAGAGGAGCAAGCCATTGAATTTTATTAGTCTGGCAGCTACTACCAGCTGGTTATTAAAACCATTTGCGCTTTTGCTGAGCTTTATTTTCGACGGAGTGTTTTATGTGGTAACTATGTTTACCTCTAATCATTCGTTGGCAATTACCATTGTTTTATTTACGGTCATTGTCAGGGCTCTTATGATCCCTCTTATGATGAAGCAACAGCGCTCGTCCCGTGCTATGACACGGTTACAACCTAAGGTTGAACAGATTCAAAATAAGTATAAGAATAAAAAAGATCCCGAATCCAGCCAAAAAATGAATATGGAAATTCAGGAGTTATATAAAAAGCATAAGGCCAATCCTATGAGCGGCTGTTTGCCTCTTCTGATTCAAATGCCTATTCTTTTTGCCTTGTTCGAGATTTTACGGAATGTACCGTTTTATGTTAACCAGATTGGCGATATTTATAACAGTATGGCTCTTCAGGTGCAGTCAATATCGGGATATGCCGATATTTTAACGAATAACTTTCAGGCGGTCATCAATTCTTTACAAGATTTTGACATGAATACCACAGAATCCATTATGGATTTATTATACCATTTGTCGCGTGAACAGTGGACAGTGCTGAGAGATGTAACAGGTTTGGCGGGCAATGCCACATTTGAGGCTAACTACGCTCTGCAGGCTTCTTACAATACGTTTGGCGTTGGAGCCTTTACCTTTAACCTTTCAGAAAGTCCCGGGTGGACAGGCATTGGTATTATTTTTCCGCTTTTGTCCGGCGGAACTACTTTCCTGCAAAGCTGGCTTGCGCAGCGCGCCAGTGAAAAACGCCAGAAAATGGCGAGTGCAGATGGAAAGATTAAGCAACAAAACTCAATGAAAATGATGACGTATATTTTTCCTGTCATGACCGCATTCTTTACGGCTTCCATGCCTCTTGGCCTGGGTGTTTACTGGATTGCGGGTAACATTTTTAGTATCTTTAGTCAGATGATTTTGGATTCTATTATTGACCGTGAAGAATATAAGGAAGCATTAAAGCGTAAAGAAGAACTGATTGAGAAAAGAAAGCTTAAAGAAGCCTCTAAATCGAATATTGATAAAATGACCGGAAATCGAATCGGTACGGCTCATACAGTGAATAAGAGCAGCATGGCAGGAAACAAAATTGCTGCCATGAAGCAAGAACAGAAAGAGAGAGAGCTGTATAAAAAGCAATTGGAAGAAAAGAAAGCGAAAGAGCAAGACGCTCAGGCTTCTACAGAAAAGAAGGAGGAAGATCATAAATGAACTCGGTTGTAGTTAGTGCGAAGACAGTAGATGAGGCAATTACCAATGCATTATTGCAGCTGGGCGCCTCCAGTGATCAGGTCGATATCGAGGTTTTAGAGGAAGGCAGTAAGGGATTTCTTGGTATGCTGCGTCGCGACGCCAAAATCAGAGCTACTTTAAAAGAAGGCGCCGACCCGGTATTAGAAGCGTCGGAGCCGCTGGGAAGCGATATTACCGTAACGGAAGTGGAAGAGCAGCCGCCGCAGGAAGAAATGCGTACCGTAACCGGTGAGAAGGTCGTAATCGATGACACAATCGAAAAACGACTGCGTCAGGCCAATCGGGCCAGAGAAACAAAGAGAGAGCCGAAGGAAGTTGGCGAAGCAAAGCCTGCGTATGCGGCGCCTGTTTATGAGATTCCTGAAGATGCCGATCAGGTTCAAGAAAAGGTAAAAGCGTTTTTGGACGAAGTCCTTGGCGCCATGGGAATTCAACATACGATTGAAACCAGCTTTTCTCCCGAAGGGATTATGGATGTAAAAATTGAGGGAGAAGGCATGGGCGTTATTATTGGCAAACGAGGCAGCACGCTGGATTCGCTTCAGTATTTAGCTACTTTGGTAGTAAATAAGGGACGTACCGATCATGTGCGGATCAAGCTAGATACCGAAGGGTATCGGGCAAGAAGACAGCAGAATCTGGAGCGGTTAGCCGTCAATTTGGCGAAAAAGGTAAAGCGTACCGGTCATCGTGTGGTGCTGGAGCCCATGAATCCGTATGAAAGACGTATTATTCATGCTACCTTGCAGCCTGATCGAGGGGTTGAAACCCATAGCGATGGAGAAGAACCGTACCGTAAGGTTATTATTTCTCCTAGAAGAAGACACTCATAAGGCTACGAAAAGGGATGCTTGCCAAGTTGCAGCATCTCTTTCTTTTTAATCAGCGATTGATTATAGGAATGGAGTTAGTGTGAAAAATCAGCTCGAATAGCTGATTTTTCACACGGCTATTTGTGCCGAAGCGTCACAAATAGCTTCCTTCGCAGGCGCAAATTTGAAATTTGCGCCGCGACCTTCGCGCTAAAGCGCTTC
>CALWPV010000027.1 GCA_944383515.1 uncultured Clostridia bacterium | reverse complement strand
GCTGCGTCTTTCTTTGACGGACACTGTTTTCCCCTAAAAAAGAAGTATACGGAAAAAGTAGGTATCATTTACCCCTGCTATTATGCATATAAAAGAAATTTCGGTATGTCCATTGCCTCTACTCGCTCCATAGCAGCGGCTTTAGCATAAATTTGTCTTCCAGATCATGGGGGTTATGGATATTTTTACATTTTTTCACACTCTTTCCCGAGACTTTCGCCTGCAAAAGAGATAATGCTTATATCTATCGCTGTTTTTCTGCAGGCAAACAGGGTGAATTTATATCTATATGCCCATATTTGCGTTTTCAATAGGGTTAGTTTTTGCCTTAGCTAGCCTCACTTTGCCGGCACTCTTTCCGGCGAACCGGCTATTCTATTTTTATATTATAAGGAGGAAAAAACAAATGTTACTTCCTATTATGACATTCAACATTCAGCACGGCGTCGATTTTAACCGCCGCGATAAACAGTCTCTGAAGGACTTTGACGCCATGACGCCGGAGTATTTAGAAAAGCTGAAAAAGCAGCCCCCCAAGGCGGAAGACCCCTCGCTGATTGATTTAGATCAAGTAGCGCAGGCAATTCGCCAATGCGGCGCGGAAATTGTCGCGCTCAACGAAGTGCGAAACACCGCGCCCGGCGTAAGTGATCCCTGCTTTACCGACCAGGCCCGTGAAATTGCTGAAAAAGCAAGGCTGCCGTACTACTACTTTGGCCGCGCCATCGACGTGGCCGGCAAAGGGCTTTATGGCAATGCCCTGCTTTCTCGCTATCCGTTTGAAAGTATCGAAACACTCACCATTCCCGATCCCGCTGTAAAAGACGAGCCCACCTGGTACGAATCGCGCAGCCTGATTCGCGCGCGCATTGCTTTGCCGGGCCTGTCCCAGTGTCTCACCGTACTCGTCACGCATATGGGGCTGGCCCAGGGCGAGGCCAAAAACGCTGTGCAAACAGTGCTTGACGCCCGGGAGGAAGGGGTGCCCACGCTGCTTATGGGCGACTTTAACCTAACGCCAGACAGCCCGCTGCTTACTCCGCTTCGCGCGCGCTTTCAAGACGCCGCGGCGCTTCTTGCGCCCGGCGAAGATCTGTCGTATCCGTCTGATGTGCCTGAGCGCAAAATTGACTATATCATGACGGCGGGACCTATTGAAATTGACCACGCCGCCATTCCTGCCATTGTGGTTAGCGACCACCGTCCACACACCGCCGTCCTTCGCTTATGACAGGAGCGGACTCAGCGGCTCGCTGCTAAGCAGGTGCAGCTCATGCAGCGCCCGGGTAATAGCTACATACAGTAACTTAGCTTCTTTCGGGGTATTTTCGTAATGAGACTGATCGGGCTTCCAAAGGATAACGGCGTCAAATTCCAAACCCTTTGTAAGCTCTATGGGCAGCACCATAACGCCCTGCTGAAATGTCTCGTCGCCTGGGGTAAATTCCCGCACATGAAGCGCGCTTCGAAGCTCCGCCGCTTCTTCTTCCGTGCGGCAAATCACGGCAATGGTATGATACCCCTTTTCCTTAAGCGCATCCAGCTGCTGCTCCAGACGGGGCAGCAGTTTTTCTTCGCTCAAAATCTCAATGCCCACCGGATCGCCATGCCGAATCACCGGCTCAATTTTATACTGCCCGGCCGACGCCTTTTCCAGTACATGGCCGGCAAACTCCGAAATTTCAATCGTATTACGGTAACTCTTTGCCAAAATCTGAAAGCTATCGTCTTTGCCGTTAAAAACAAACTCCCGCACGCTGTCCCAATCATTCATACCCATTTCATAATGAATATTTTGCGAAACATCACCCATAATCGTAAAATAGCATCCCGGCTGAATCCGTTTCAGCACATAGTACACCATTTCACCAAAGTCCTGCGCTTCGTCAATCATAATCTGCCCAAACGTATCCGGCGGCATATCCTCCGTTACCCAGCGCCGCACAATACACATAGCCGCCAGGTCATATACGTCAAAATAGCCCTTATCTAGATTTTGCAGTGTTTCACTGGCGTCTATACCCTTCTTCTCGGCATAGAGCCCCACAAAACGCCGATATGTGTCTGTGCAGTTAAACCATTCCTTCGTTGGCTTAAAGTAATTCTTATACTCCTTCAGCTTTTGTTTGCGCAAAGCGCAAAAATGATCATATTCCGCATCGTCAGGGGTATAATCCGTAAGCAGACGAATGCGTCTTTGTAAGGTATCGTTCAAGAGAACTTCCAGCCGTTTAAGCGACCAATCCCGCCGAAACTGAAGCAGATCATACATTTGATCCCGGCTCAAAATCTCGCCCAGCTGCGGATCTTTAATCGCTCTCGGTCTCAGAAGCTTAAGCCACACCTTTTGCAGGTAGTGGTCGAGGGTGCGCACATAGTCCATGCGACACTTCCAGTCATTTTCCGGCTTTGCCGGAATGATTTTATATTTTTTCTTCCAATCCTCGTACAGCTGCATGGTCAAAAACTGATCCGTGCGGCGCTGCTTAATGCCGCGTACGTCCAGCTCGGGCAGGCCGCTGGCAATGTAGGAAAGAAGCATGTCGCTGCCGCCGATAATGCAGAAGTCTTCGGGGGCATACCGTTTTTCGTAGTTATAGAGGATATGGGAAATGCGGTGCATGGCTACCGTGGTTTTTCCGCTGCCGGCAACGCCCTGCACAATAATATTTTTATAGGGCGTGTCGCGAATAATACGGTCTTGCTCTTTTTGAATGGTAGCGATAATATCGCCGAGCACAATGTCTTTGTTTTTAGCAAGGTATTTGACCAGAAGCTGGTCATTGCTGGCGATATCGCTGTCGTAATAGCCGTTCAAATGCGCATTTTCAATATCGAATGTCCGCTTAAGAACCAGATCGATTTCCATGGGATCGCCTTCGGGCACTGCATAGCTGCCGACCCCATTTTCGTTTTCGTAATATACCTTGGCAACCGGCGCTCGCCAGTCGATTACAACAATGCTATCCTCCGGCCCCTGTACACCGTTTTTACCAATATACAGGCTTTCCTGAAGCCCGCTCCTTGTTTCCTCATAGTCGATGCGCCCAAAATAAGGGGTACTGGACGCCGCCTTATTTTTGCGAAGCGAATTTTGCACATGCTCTAAAATGGCGGTACTGATTGAGAGCTGAACGAACATCTGGCTGTTGAGCTCCCGATCGCGCGGAGTAATGCTTTCATTGAGCTCGTCATTTTCCTTTTTGACCTCGGCGACTCGCTTGGTATAGAACTCAATGTTTCGTTTGACAATCTCCAGCGTTTCGGTTAAATGCTGGTTTTCATCGCGCTGAAATGGCTGCATACGGTTGATATCCTCCTTCTTATATAGTGACAAAAACTATTGTAGCAGAAAAGAAAAAAAAGACTAGACTTTTTTTTCAGTTTTTGATAAGATAGTAGATGGATTTCGTCATAAAATTAAGACATGGCGAAATCCTTTTTTTACCATTTTTCAGATTTCGCCATGCCAGAAAGAAAGCTCCACCCGCCTTGGCCAGTGGTTTCGCAGTCAGACCAATGCCGCCGTAGACAACGGCTCACCTCTCCTGCCGAATGATAATGTTATTGTCTAGCGTTTCCTGCATCTTCTGATAATAGTCTTGATCCTCTTGATTGCACTGAGCAAAAAATTTTTTATAGTCTTCGTCCATAGAAGGGTCAAAGAACTGTATGCACAAATCGAACAGATCATCGGGGTGGATATGGCTGCGACTTGGGCGATACGGAGCAGATGTATGATATCTGCAGACAAGAGAGACGGCAGATAAAAAAGCTCGGGCGCTTCTCCGGCTATTGCTTATAATGTTTTTGGTAATATTGAGCTTGCGCATTCCAAAGCGTGTAATACTTTCCCTGCGGATCGGCCATGAGTGCTTCATGACTTCCTAGCTGCACCAAGCTTCCTTCATGAAAAACTGCAATTTGATCGCAAAAACGACAAGAAGAAAGCCTATGAGAAATATAAATGGCCGTTCGACCTCCGGCAATGCGGTTAAATCCTGTATACACTTCATATTCAGATATCGGATCGAGCGCCGCCGTCGGTTCGTCAAGAAGTACAAAGGGACTCTTTTTATACATGGCTCTAGCTAACGCAATTTTCTGTGCTTCTCCCCCTGAAATTTGAATGCCTTTCTCATCGTATTGGGTATACAAATATGAATCAAGCCCTAACGTCTCTAAACGGTTACCCAGTCCCGCGTCGTGCAGGCACCGTTTCACTTCTGCTCCATCGTACTGCGTACTGGCTGCAACGGTTTCCCCCAGCTTAAATGGAAAAATTGAAAAATCCTGAAATACAACTGCAAAGAGCCGGCTATATTCCTCATGCTTAAACTTGCGAATATCCACGCCGCCCAGTAAAATTTCCCCTTCATCAGGATCATACAGACGGCAAAGCAGTTTAATTAAAGTAGTTTTGCCTGACCCGTTCTGTCCCACAATTGCCAGCTTCTCACCAATTGTAAAACGTAGGGATACATGCCGAAGCGCATATTTCTCTGAACCTGGATACCGAAAAGAAACATTTCGAAATTCAATCTGATACCGGTTATCCCGCCGCTTTTCCAGCGGGAGCTTCCCTTGGTACATGCTGGTATGCAGCTCTAAGAAACGTAAAACGCTCATTTGCTGGTGCGCGCAGTTACTGAGCTGACTCATCGCATTAGCTACCTGCGCCGCTCCCACAAAAAAGTTCCGTAAACAACCGGCCATGCTCACAACCATACCCAGGCTCAAATAGCCACCCAGCGCCAGCAGAGCTATCAAAATATAAGACGCCCCTTCTAATGCTCCTGTCATCAGCTGTTCAAACAGCGAGCTACCGCCTAGTCCAGCTGCACCTTCGTGAACCATCCGGTATCGGTAGCTTGGATTATGCCATGCCGTAACCGTCCATTTTTTGAGCAAATCATAGCTTTCATATATTCGTGCGTCTTTGCCGTTTTCATAGGTAAATCCATGTCCCTGCGCAAAATCCCAGCAAAAATTGATCTCGTCTTCACCAGGCTCCTGATACATAAATCGATTCATTAAAGTAAAATAATGTAACATAGCGCACACACAGGCCGTAACCAAAAGAGCAATCAAAACCAGTAGCGCCCATAAAGCTATACTGCGCGCCGTTAGCAGCGCGCCCAGAGCAGAAGTTCCCAGCAGCGCAGCACTTACCAAATTCAGTACAGAACGAATCATAAAATTACCACACCAGATCACGGAACGCCAACCCATTCCCCAGTTTTGGTCTTTTGCCATTTGTGTACGCATCTGCCGGATTAACGGACTATCAACCTGCGCAAAATCTAATGTAAGCATTTTTTCTTCCCGCAAATACTCATACTGATCACCAATAGTACGTTCTCTTACCATAAGATGTGCTTGTAACGAACTACGTACCAAACTGATTCCATAAGTCCCTGCTAGTACAGGTAATACCACGCTCAGCATAGGCATTATAGACTGTCCTTGTACTAATGCGTCTAAAATATAAGCTGACAGAAATAATCCAGCGTAAGGCAGTAACGCATCCATCAGGTGCAACAGACAAGCCAGCGGAAAATATCGCGCGTCGAGCCTGCGCTGTAGCTTCCATACCTGACGAATGTTCTCTCTCTGCTCGCGCCATGTCAGCTTTCGTAGTAAATCATTCATGGTTCCTCCTCATAATAGCGGCTTTGTACTTCATACATATGCGCATAGGCACCTCCACGCACCATCAGCTCCTCATGCGTACCGCTCTCCACAATGCGTCCCTGATCCAGTAACACAATCCGGTCGGAAAACCGCGTACTGGCCAACCGGTGTGAAATAAACACCGCCGTCTTTCCCTCACTATACCGCTGATACTGTTCATACACTTGGCTTTCTGCAATCGCATCAAGCGCCGCTGTCGGTTCATCCAGCACCAAAACCGGTCCGTCTTTATATAGCGCCCGTGCCAACAAGAACCGCTGCGCTTCACCGCCTGACAACTCCAGCCCCTGTTCCGATACTTTTTTCAGCATCAATGTAGAAAGATCCGCGCCGCGAGCGTGAAGTATGGAAGCGACTCCCGCTTTCTCTAGCGCCTCCCAGGCTCGCCTAGCATCCACTTCTTCTGCCGGTCTCATTGCAAGATTCTCGCCTACAGTAAACGGTAGCAGCAGCGTTTCTTGAAACACCACGCTGTACAGCGCATGATACGCCTCCTTAGAAAACATTCTTCTGTCTACGCCGTTAATTAAAATTTGCCCTTCGTCCGGATCATATAAACCACATAGGAGTTTAACCAGCGTACTTTTGCCAGCGCCGTTCACACCAACCAGCGCTAACTTTTCACCGGCATGAATGGTCAGATTAAAATGGGATAAAACCGGCTTATTTTTAGAGTCATAAGAAAAACTAACATTGCAAAACTCAATCTTAGGCGGCATCGAAAGCGAGGCCGCCGGGCAAGCCCCTTTTCTTTCTTCTTCCTCTGGATATTCCATGTATACACGCAAATACTCGGTCGAGTTGGCCGCCTGTCGGATATCGGCCAAGCCTTTCATAATGCGTTGTACAAAGGAAGAAAATCCCATAACCGCGCCAATATAAAGTACAAAGTCGCCGGGACTAATCTGTCCTTGACTGGCCAAATCAAGCAAATACGCGTAGGCCAAAACGTCGCGCAATAGTGAAAGGGTAAGGGAGAATTTTTCATAAAGGCTTTGCTTGCTTAGCTCCTTTTGGCTCAGGCTTCGTCGTTCTTCGATGGCCGCGTTTTTCAAGTCACGCAACCAAGGAGCCATATTATACATGCGTATGTCTTTGGCCGCTGTTTCATCGCCTAATAGTGAGCGCACGCATTCAAAATGTTTATAGGCAGTCGCTCTTGCCTCTCGCAGCGTTTCTTGATACCGGATCTGCCGCATGGAAAGCGCATAATCTGCCAGAGACAATGCCAATAAGAGTAGCGTAATCCAGTGACTAAGTATACCCAGCGTAGCTACATAAAGCGCAAAACAAAGTAAATTGGTGACCAGTGAAATAACCGCAGTAATCATGAGAGAACTGGCAGACTGGTCGCCGCCATCGATCGCCTCAAACGCTTTCCAGTAAGCTTTCTGTGCCTCACCCGATTCTACCTGGTGATAGGGTAGCCGCAGACTCTTGAGAAAAAGCTTCCCCATCATATTAAAGCGCTGCGCGTTGTAAATAAAGTATTTACCGCCTTCCAGCGCCCCCTTCACTCCATAGAGAATCATGAGCAGCAGCGTAAAAGAGCCCAACACTGTCAGAACACGTATGATTCCAGCCCCTTGCTGTAGCAGATCCAGGACCAGCTTAGGATAATAGATCACAGCAAAAGGAAGTATCGCGCCCGCTAGTATTTCTCCCAGACTAAACCAGAGCACTATGGGATCCTCTTTTCGATAATAGTGAACGAAATACAATATATTGCTCACCATAGAATTGTGTTTCATCACACCACCTTCCTTTCCATTTCTACTATACACTGCCAAAGCAATGCACAGCAAAAAAGCGCATAAACGGTTTCATTTATGCGCCAGTGGTAAAAATATTTCTGTAGCAAACACACCAGGCTCATCTTGCCGCTCCAGGTACCCGCCGTACTTTGCGATCACCTGGTCGACCCGCTGCAGGCCAAAGCCATGCCGCCCTCCTTTACTGCTTAAATTATGGCCGCCCAGCCTGCGTGGGCTTTCTTGTGTGGCATTGAGAATGTAAATGTAAAGCTGCTCCTTAATCACGTCGATATACACTCGCAGAAAACGATCTTCTTTCTTTTTAATTTTTAAACAGGCCTCCACTGCGTTATCCATTAAATTACCAATCATTTGACATAAGTCAACGTCGGAAATCACAATCCCTGTCGGTACCACTGCGGAAATGTCAACGTGAATCCCCTGCGCTCTGGCCAGAGATACTTTGCTGTTCAATATCGCATCCATAGCGATATTCCCTGTTTTAATAACCTGATCGGTCAAAGTTACCGTATCGGTTAAATCTCGCAGATACACTGCTAGTGCATCGTATGCCTGCATTTCTACATAGGCCTGCATCGTCTGAATGTGATTGCGGTAATCATGACGCCAGCCGCGTACCTGACTATACATGGTTTGTACCTCGGCTAAATGCTGCTCCATCACCTCAGATACATATTGTTCCATATGCCGCCGTTTTCGAAGCATCAGCGCACGACCTAATAGAAAGCCAAGGCCCAGTGAAAGCAACATCGCTACCAGCCAAATCCATACATAATTCATACACTTTTTCCTCGGTGGTATTCAATAAAAGCCTGGCTCAGCTTGGTCAGACGGCGCCGGCTAACTGGAACACGGCTGCCGTCGTCAAAGTGAACCCATATTTTATCAATATAAGCAATCGCCGCCAAACGGCAGCGATAGGAGCGATGGCAGGTCTCGTATTCACCTTCATCTAGCTGTGCTTCGAGCTGCGCCAAATTTTCACGAACTTCCACTGGTTCATGGAAAGCCAGCCCTACTATAGCGCTATGTCCCCTAGCCTCAATATACGTAATACTGCTCTGATCCAGCTTCAAAACACCTTCTTCGGTGTGAACCATTAAAAACTGCACACCTCTTCGCTTGTGCAGCGCACGATCTAAGCAGCGGCCAATCTCTTCTCTACGCAGTGGCTTAAGTAAATAGTGAAGCGCTTCCACTTCGTAGCCTTCGCGCATGGATTCAGCAACACCTGTGGTAAAGACCAAAAGTACATTTTCATTTTGCGCCCGTATAGTTCGCGCCAACGAAATGCCATCTAGACCTGGCATTTGAATATCCAGAAACAATAGATCAAAATCACTGCTTGCTTCCCATGCAAAAAGAAACTGCTCCGCCGTTTCGTAGCAAAACAGCTGCAGGCTTTGCTGCCGCTGATCTGCCCATTCATGCACGTAACGCTCTAATATCTCCTGATGGGGGCGTATGTCTTCTACAATTGCAACTTTCATAAGTTCCTCCCTTATGAAGATAGTGTATCACCAAATTCCATGGGTTGCAAGCTCTTGCCATTTCATATCCCTATAAAGCGCGGTACACCACCAAAATAAAACGAGGCGCCTGGTTCATGTACTCTATACACGCCCTCAGACGTCTCATTTCTTTAACTCGCTTATGTAAGACCGCGTCTTTCCGACGCGTTTTTTATACTCAAATTTTAAGCTGTGCGTAGAATTCCTTAAGCGTTTTGGCGCTTTGCGCCAGCTGCTCTAGCTCTTCGTCTAGAAGGTTTAAATTTAGAATGCTGCGCACGCCTCCGCGGTTTAAAATGGCCGGCAGCCCCAAATAGACATCGCGCAGTCCATACTGACCATCGGCCAATACCGATACAGTTAAAATGCTGTTTTCGTCGTCAAAAATCGCTTTGGTAATGCGTACAAGCGCCATGCCAATCCCATAGTAGGTGGCTTTTTTGGCTTCTATTATTTTTTGCGCCGAGGTGCGCACCTGCTCGCCAATGGCCTGCAAATCGCAAAACTGGCAGCCGCCCACCGCTTCCTCGCAAAGCTCAAGTACCGATTTGGTCGCAATGAGCGCCTGCGACCACGGCACAAATTCAGAGTCGCCATGTTCCCCAACCACATACGCGTGCACGCCGCGAGGATCAATGTGAAAATATTCACCAATCATATACCGCAGTCTGGCGCTATCAAGCGTTGTGCCGCTGCCGATTACGCGCTCCGGCGGAAATCCGGATAAATCACGAATAATATGCGTAATAATATCCACCGGGTTGGTGGCCGCCAAAAAAATGCCCTGAAATCCCGAGGCTACAATCGGCTGCACAATTTCGCGCAGCACGTCGGCATTGCGCTGCAGCAGGTCCAAACGGCTCTCCCCCGGTTTTTGCGCCACGCCCGCGCAAATTACCACTAGGTCGGCATCGGCGCACTCGTCATAGTCGCCCGCCCGAATCTTCATATGCGACTGCGCAAAAGGCAGACCATGGTTTAAATCCATGGCTTCTCCCTGCGCCTTTTTGCGGTCGATATCAATTAAAATCAGTTCATTGCAAACGGGCTGATTAAGTAGCGCATACGCGTAACTCATGCCCACCATGCCAGTACCTACCAGCACCACTTTTCGCTGATCTCTCTCCATTTTCTTTCGCTCCTTTCTCTAAGTACCGCTTATTGTGCGCGCTTTGCTTTTTTTTATTCTGTATATAGCTGCAAAAGCCTTTGCCTTTCCGGCTCGCCCACGCCCATTTCTTGCTGTAAAAACGCGGCAGAGCCGCCAAACTCTGTATCGATTGCCTTCCAAACGGCTTCCAGATACGAGGGATGCACCGAAAACAGAATTTCCAGCTGTTTGGCCGCCGCTTCGCTGCCGGTGCGCTCCCGGATGCGCGCCATTTGCTGCGCTCTTGTGTTTTCTGTAAATGCATTGGTCATGAGAAAATCCTGCATAATCTGCTCCCGGGGCGTTCCCAGCGCTTCCAGCACAAGGGCAGCGCCCACGCCGGCGCGGTCTTTGCCCGCCGTGCAGTGCCAGAGCACCGCTCCGTCTTCACACTGCAGCAAAATTTTAAAAAACTCTCCATATTGATTACGAGAAAAATCACTCTCTAGCATTTTTCGGTATAAACCTGCCATGTAGGCTTCGCTGTCAAATCCGCCTTCCTCTAAGCTGCCCATAAGCATTTTCATAACATCCTGATCTGCCTTTTTTTCATGCGTCACGCCCATGGCTTCGTTGCTCAAAATAGGAAGGCTTATATAACGAACGCCAGAAATAGCAGGGTCCGGGCGTTCCTGTTGCTCTTTCAGCGTCCGAAAATCCACCACAACGCGCAGGTTATGCTCTGTTTGTAAGCGCCTTACATCTTCCGGGCTGGCACCCCAAAGCTCCCCGCTGCGCAGCAGTCGCCCCGCGCGAATGGCGCGCTGCCCTTTGGCCGGCATGCCGGCCAAGTCCCGCGTGTTAGCCAGCTGCTGTAATTGTATTCTCTGAATTTCCATAGCGTCTCTCCTTTTCTGTGATTGAAATAAAAAAACTCTCAGTCTTATTGTACCAGATAAAACTGAGAGTTTCCATTGCATTTACATAAACGACAACGCCTCTTCGACTAAATGCTCGGCTGAGAGGCCAAATTCTTTTAACAGCTCCAGCGCCGGACCCGAATGCCCAAACACATCCTGCACGCCTACCCGGCGCACCGGGGTGGGACACTTTTCGGCCAGCAGGCTGCAAACCGCTTCGCCTAAACCGCCAATCACGGAATGCTCTTCTGCGGTAATAATACGGCCCGTTTCTCTGGCGGCTGCCAGTACCAGCTCTTCGTCTAACGGTTTGACCGTGGCCATATTGATAACGCGGGTGCTAATGCCCTTTTGCTCCAGCACGGCCGCCGCGTCCACCGCTTCTTTAACCATAAGGCCATTGGCAATAATTGTTAAATCCGTACCCGGATGCAGCACTTCTCCTTTACCAATTTGGAAGGTATAACCCTCTTCCTCATGGAAAACCGGTACCGCCAAACGACCAAAGCGTAAATACACCGGCCCTTCATATTCGTAGGCCGCTTTCACCGCTGCTCTGGCCTCTACATCGTCCGCCGGACAAATCACTACCATTCCCGGCAGCGTACGCATGAGCGCGATGTCTTCACAGCACTGATGGCTGGCGCCATCTTCTCCGACAGAAATACCGGCGTGCGTTGCACAAATCTTTACATTGCACCGCGGATACGCAATGCTGTTTCGCACCTGCTCATAGGCTCTTCCCGCAGTGAACATGGCAAAACTGCTGACAAACGGCACCAACCCGCAGGTACTCATACCAGCCGCTGCCGCCAGCATATTCTGCTCCGCAATACCGCAATCAAAGTGACGCTCCGGAAAATCTTTCTTGAAAATACCGGTACGCGTGGTATCTGCTAAATCCGCATCCAGCACCACGATTTCCGGATGTAAATGACCAAGCTCTTTCAGCGCATTGCCATAACTGTCTCTTGTCGCAATTCTCTTTTGTTCGCTCACTTCTCCAGCACCTCCAGGCTTTTCTTTAGCTCCTGCATCGCCTGCTCGAACTGCCTATCGTCCGGCGCTTTGCCATGCCAGCTGCCTACATTCTCCATATAGGAAACGCCCTTTCCTTTAACCGTTTTTAAGACGATGCCATAAGGTTTTCCTTTGGTTTGCCGTGCTCTTCCCAGAGCCGCTTCTATTTGGTTAAGATCGTGACCGTCAATCACCTCGACCTCTAGGCCAAACGCCTTTAGCTTCTCATCGATCGGGTACGGGCTCATAACTTCATTCACCCAGCCGTCAATCTGCAAATTGTTGTTATCGATCATAACGCAGAGATTATCCAGGTGATAGTGGGACGCAAACATTAAGGCTTCCCAAACTTCGCCTTCCTGAATCTCGCCGTCGCCTAAAATTGTATATACCCGGCTATCCTTTTTCTGACACTTGAGTGCCAGTGCCATACCGGCGGCCGCCGATACGCCTTGTCCCAGGCTTCCCGTTGACATATCGATACCAGGAGTGACGCTTCGGCACGGATGCCCCTGCAAGTAGCTGCCCACTTTTCTCAGCGTCGTTAAATCGCTGACAGGAAAATATCCGCGCTCGGCCAGCACGGCATACAGCGCGGGGGCCGCATGCCCCTTAGACAAAACAAAACGATCGCGGTCTGCCCAGTTTGGCTCCTGGGGATTGACGCGCATTTCTTTAAAGTAAAGATACGTAAGCACGTCGGCCGAAGAAAGACTTCCGCCGGGATGCCCACATGCCGCCGCATGTGTACTCTCAATAATTCCCATTCGTACCTTGCAGGCTGTAATCTGCAGCTTTTTCAGCTCTTCCGATGTCATTTTTAATCTCCCATTCTTTATATGAATCCGGGCCGCAGCCCTTTCAGGATTTCATCCTATTGAAACTGCGTCTATTATACACGTTCTCCCCCTCTATTGCAATTGCGATTGTAAGGAAAACCTAAGCTTTGCTGTTTTGTCAAAATGAGACTTTTGTATTTTTCTATTCTCTGTCGAAAACTCACAAAGAATGCGCCTGTGCGATCAGCGCACGCAGCGCTTCTATCGCGCAGCGAATCGCCCGGCTGCTGTCATACGTGATTTGATCGGGCAGACCGGCTTTTGAGCGTTCTACATTCCATAGCGCCGTCAATACCGCGCCGCACCGCACGCCACGGGCCAGCCCCACCGAGAAAATGGCAGCGCATTCCATTTCAGAGGTGAGACAGCCGCAGCGCCGGTAAGCGTTCCAGCGCCGTATAATATCCTGGCTCATGGGGCTGTTTTCCGGCTCTACCTCAC
This sequence comes from uncultured Clostridia bacterium, assembly GCA_944383515.1. Taxonomy (GTDB): domain Bacteria; phylum Bacillota; class Clostridia; order Lachnospirales; family Bianqueaceae; genus CALWPV01. The sequence continues at coordinate 7,324 of CALWPV010000027.1, read as the reverse complement.
CGTAAAAGCTGTCTTTGGAATGCACCACGCCTACATGGTAGCCCTGTCCCAGCGTATCGCTGGAAAGCGCTTTAGCCGCGCTCTCCAGCGCTTTCACCACTTCAAAGTTAGCAACCGCCGGATATTCGGGAGGCAAATATTCGTGGCTGGTTCCTTCGCCGCGCACCGCGCCGCTGGCAATCAGCAGATCGCCGCCCGTAACCGAAAGATCGATGCCGCCGCTGGTACCTACACGAATGAAAGTATGCGCGCCGCACTTCACCAGCTCTTCCACCGCAATCGCCGCCGAAGGTCCACCGATTCCGGTAGAGCAAACGGTTACTTTTTCACCGTCTAAAAGCCCCGTATACACGTTATATTCGCGATTACACGCTACTTGCTTAGCTTCCTGAAGGAGCGCCGCAATGGCCGGCACCCTCCCCGGATCGCCCGGTAAAATAACATAATGGCCAACCTCTTCCGGCAGCGTTTGAATATGAAACTGCCGCTCGCCATCCATGATACTTGCCATACTTTCCTCCCTTCCGAAGCGCTTTAGCGCAGGTCAAGAAACGCCATTCGCTTCTTTCCACTTTTTGAGCCAATTGCCTTTTTTGTAATAAATGAAATAGCAAAGGGAAGCCAATCCCCAGGTTAACGGATAACTGAAAACCACTACGTTATAGTCATACCAGAACTGCATCGCTACGATCAGCCAAAGTATGCGAACAAAACACATATTAACCATAGAAATAGTCATGGGCACTACCGCATTTCCACTTCCCCGAATAACGCCGGCTAACACGTCTGTAAACACAAACAGAAAATACGTAATGCAACGAATTCTTAAAGACTGCACTCCATAATCAATTACGGGTTGTTCGTCTGAAAACAGGCGAATCAGAGGTTCAGAAATAAGCGCAGCGATCCAGCCTACCGCAATCGTTACGCCTAGTCCTAACAAAATGGAGGTGGTGGTTCCTTTTTTTACACGATCCATTTTACGCGCGCCTAAGTTTTGCGCCACAAATGTTGTCGTTGCCAGCGAAATCGCGTTCAGCGGCATGTAAACAAAAGAATCGATACGGCTGGCAGCCGAATGACCGGCCATAGCCGCCGAGCCAAATAAATTGATACGAGACTGAATCACGATATTAGAAAGCGAAATAACCATAGACTGTACGCCGGCCGGCAAACCAATCTTGGCAATTTGCAACAGAATTGACTTATGGAATCGAATATCTTTCAGAACCAAACGAAACGGCCCCTGAGATCGCATTAAGTTCGCGATAACCAAAATAGAAGAAAGCACCTGAGACGCAATGGTAGCCCATGCTACACCGGCTACGCCCATATTAAACACGATTACAAACACCAAATTTAATACAACATTGGTGATACCGGCAACAATCAGGTAGTATAACGGTCGTTTGGAATCGCCTACCGCTCGCAAAATGCCCGATCCGATATTATACACCGTAAGCGAAATAATACCAATAAAATAGATACTCAGGTATTCCGTTGCCTGGCCCATAACGTCGTCGGGCGTTCCCATCCAGCGCAGCATATACGGCGTTAAAATTACACCGATAATCGCTAAGCCAATACCAAACGCAATGGCCAGTGCCACCGCGGTGTGCACGCTCTTATGCAGATTATCATAATCGCGCGCGCCGTAATACTGTGAAATGACAACGCCAGAACCGGTTCCCATGCCCATAAAAAAGGCGATGACCAAGCCGGTTATTGAGCCTGTAGAACCAACCGCGGCCAGCGCCGTGCTGCCAACAAAACGGCCAACTACCAACGAGTCAGCCGTGTTGTAAAGTTGCTGAAATAAATTACTAGCCATAAGCGGAAGAGCAAACAGGACAAGCTCTTTCCAAATGGTACCTTCTGTCAGATTCGCAACTCGTGATCGTGCCGCCATGTTACGCCTCCTGTGCTAATGCTGCTTCCAAAGCCAGCGCCAACTGATCCGGGCACGAAGTGGGCTTATTGCCGCAGAGATTGCCTTTGAGCAAAGCAATAATCTCTTTCGCGTCTCTTCCTTCCACTAATTTGCTAATGCCTTTCAGATTGCCATTGCAGCCTCCTACAAAGGCAACGTTATGCACCTTGCCGTCTTGCAGTTCAAAGGAAATCTGCCGAGAACAAGTTCCTTTGGTTTGATATGTGTACATACATCTTCCTCCTTAGAAAAAATAAATAAGATGTAATTTATTATAGCAAATTCCATTACAAAAGGGAAGGGGCGATTTAACTTTGTTTTAACTTTACGGCTATGGCCCTGTTTGACTTTTTTCCTTAAATTGACTATAATGCTCCCATAGATTTGAAAAGGAGACCGATTATGCCACAAAATACGACAATAACCCAGCGACTCATGCAAGAATTTTCGCTTCAAGAATGGCAAGTGACCAATGTCATGAATCTCATTGACGAAGGAAGCACCATTCCTTTTATTGCCCGTTACCGCAAAGAAATGACCGGCGCGTTAAACGACGAGGTCCTGCGAAGCTTTCATGAACGCCTCCATTATCTGCGCAATCTCGATACCAAAAAAGAGCAGGTGATAGAAGCGATTCACCAGCAGGGGCAGCTGACCGACGAGCTGCGCGAAAAAATCAGCCAGGCCGCCACTTTAGTCGAAGTGGAAGATCTCTACCGTCCATTCCGCCCCAAACGCCGCACGCGTGCGTTAATCGCCAAAGAACGCGGGCTGCAGCCTTTGGCTCAGCTTCTGCTCTCGCCGCAGTCTACCGCTCCTTTAGACGAGCTAGCCGCTCCTTTCATTGACGAAACCAAAGAAATAACCACCGCCGATCAGGCCCTGGCCGGCGCGTCCGATATTATAGCCGAACAAATTGCCGACCAGGCCGAATATCGCCTTTACATCCGCCGCCTAACCGGCAAAAAGGGCCGCCTCCTCACCAAGGCCAAAAAGCCGGACGAAAGCTCGGTCTATGAAATGTACTATGACTTCGCGGAAGCCGTCTCCAAGCTTGCCGGCCATCAGGTACTGGCCATTAACCGCGGCGAAGCCGAAAAAATGCTTACGGTGTCGCTTGAGGCGCCAACCTTGGAAATCCTTTCCTACCTGGAAAATCAAGTTATTCCTTCCGACCGCTACCGCGAGTTTTTGCAGGCTACCGTTCAAGATGCCTATAAGCGCCTGATCGCGCCTTCCATTGAAAACGAAATTCGCGCCGACCTTACGGAGCGTGCCGAAGAAGGCGCCATTAAAGTATTTGGGAAAAACCTTGCCCAATTACTCATGCAGCCGCCCATTACCGGTAAAACCGTACTGGGATTTGATCCCGCGTTTCGCACCGGTTGCAAACTGGCCGTGCTGGATCCTACCGGCAAGGTACTTGACACGGCCGTGATCTACCCGACTTCCGGAGCCGCCAAAGTGCCTCAGGCCAAGCAGAAATTAAAGTGGCTTTTATCTACCTACGCGATTAAGATTATTGCGATTGGCAATGGAACGGCGTCGCGCGAGTCCGAGCAATTTATAGCGCAGGTGCTTTCGGAATATAATCAGACAGCCTCCGTTAAGGCCAGCTATGTGATTGTCAACGAAGCCGGGGCCAGCGTCTATTCCGCCTCTAAACTGGGCAGCGAAGAATTTCCTGAATTTGACGTGTCGCTGCGCAGCGCCGCTTCTATTGGACGCCGCCTGCAAGATCCTTTGGCCGAGCTGGTAAAAATTGATCCGCAGTCGATTGGCGTGGGACAGTATCAGCATGACATGGATCAGAAGAAGCTGAGCGAGGCCCTGCAAGGCGTAGTAGAAGACTGCGTAAACCGAGTGGGCGTCGATGTCAATACGGCGTCTCCTTCGCTCTTATCTTATATTTCGGGCATTAGCAAGACCATTGCCAAAAATATTGTGGCCTATCGCGAACAAAACGGAAGCTTTACCAGCCGCCGTGATTTGCTTAAGGTTTCCAAGCTGGGGCCCAAAGCCTTTGAGCAGTGTGCCGGCTTTTTACGCATTCGCGACGGTAAAGAGCCCCTGGATAATACCGCCGTTCACCCCGAATCGTACGAAGCGGCTAAGACTATGCTGACTCTGATGGGCTACGATATAGCGCAGCTATCGGCCAGTGGCGCGCTGCGCGCGGGTATGCCGCGGATCTTGGTGCAGCTGAAGGGGATGGATCAGGAGCAGCTGGCGGAAAAGCTGGGTATTGGTGTGCCAACGCTTGTGGATATTGCTACCGAGCTTGGCCGGCCGGGGCGCGATCCCCGGAGCGATATGCCGCCGGTGGTTTTGCGTACGGATGTACTGTCTATGGAGGATCTGAAGGTAGGTATGGTGCTGCGCGGCACAGTGCGTAACGTCATTGATTTTGGGGCGTTTGTAGATATTGGGGTGCACCAGGACGGATTGGTGCATATTTCGCAGCTGAGCAACCGCTTTGTAAAGCACCCGCTGGATGTGGTGAAAGTGGGCGATATTGTGGACGTGAAGGTGATTAGCCTGGACATTGCCAAAAAACGGATTGGACTCAGCATGCGTTTATAATTTCTACTCGGAACGAAGCGTAAAGGAGGTGAGCAGGCCGTGCAACAGCGGGTGCTTCGTATTTTGTCGATTAGCGCGATTGCGCTGGGCGTGACCTTGGTGACCATTCTCACGATTTACTGGATTTTTACGACTGCTTCCGATCGATATTTAACTAGGCAGATGCTTAGCCGCGAACCGCTGCATACGCTGCAGCTGCAAACCTATTATGACAACCGGCAGTTTGACCGGATGTGGACGTATCTGCAGCGCTATGAGCTGTCTGGCGACACTTACCTGATTTACGAACAGGCGGCGGATTTATATCTGGAGCTAACCTCTTTTCGCGATGCCTGTTATGCGCTGCGCAATATGGAAGATCCGGCGCTACTGGAGCAGTTTTTGTTAAACGGTCAGCTGGAGGATATTTTATACCAGGCCTACCGGATTTACCGCTATCCGCAGGATTCGCCTTACCGGCTTTTAATTACGCCTAATGACGCGCTCCACGCCGAGTTTACGTCTGAGGTAACGCTGACGTTGCAGCATACGCTGCAGCTTACGCCGGATGAACTCTTTGCCATTCGAACAGAGGAATTTTGGGAAGGCGACGCGGCCGGCGTGCTGGCCGGGCAGATAGAAGAAAGGCTGGGCAGCGCCAATGAATAATTACGGTCTTCGCCTGGCCTGGCGTATCTTTTTCATTGCTTTGTCGTTATGTGGAATTATTGTTGTTTGTATGCTGATTTTCTCACGCATTCAGTCCTTGGAGGCTCAGACGGATCCTTCCATTCATTTTGAAAATTTGGAAAGCTATTATCAATCGCAGCAATTCGAGTCTATGCAAACGTATTTAGAAGAGTTTCATCTTTGGGAAGATGAATATACTAAATACTGGGAAGTTGTGGATGGCTATACGTATTATAAAGTTTGCGTTAACATATCCGAAGGCGATAGCTTATACCGTACTTATCGCAATCGTTTATACCAGCTCTACCAGAACTGCGAACCCGAAAACCGCGCCCTGATTAAAACGTTTCTGGCGCTTAGTTAGCCACCCTGCCTTGTGTAAAACTTTGACAAAGGAATTGAAAAAACTGCATCTTTTCGGTATAATATGAAGTATCAGAAGAAACTAGCATTTTCAGGTGCTAGACAAAAATCGGTAGCCGCGCGGCTTCAGAAAGGAGATCACCATGTTAATTACAGCGATTCAAATTAGAAGATTGGAAAATACGCAAAGCCGATTGCTTGGGATTGCTGCCGTTACGCTGGATCAAATGATTGTGATTCATGACATTCGCATTCTGAAAGGCAGCGATTCTTTATTCCTGGCTATGCCCAGCCGGCAAATTAAGCCAAAAACGTTTCGCGATGTCGTCCATCCCATCAATAGCGATGCTCGTCAAACTTTTGAGCGGTTGATCTTTGCCGCTTATGAAGAGGCGCTCTCGAACGACTACCGTCAGCTAGATTTGACTCTCAAAGAAGGAGTCTCTGTAGACTGTTTCTATGATTTATCTTATGCTGATTATGATGTGGTGCCGCGTCCCGACCTTGTAACCGAGCTTCTTGAATAGCCATAAATGAGTTTGAAATAGATCAGAGGCCCAGCGCCTCTGATCTATTTGACTGTAACCATGAAGATTGAAATTTTTGGAAATACGCCTCCTGTTATCTGGATGCATGTAGCCCCCGGCGAAGGCGAGACGCTGGGGAGCCTTTTTTATCAACGAGCTACTTTAATTTGCGTATCTGCTATCGACTGGAATGATGCTCTGTCTCCCTGGCCCGCGGAGGCGGTATTCAAAAATAACGCTCCTTTTGGCGGCCACGCCGCCATGCATCTGCAAACTCTAACGCAGGAGGTGCTCCCGGAGACGGAGGGTCGCCTGCCGTTTTCCGTGGCGCAGCGTTTTCTTGCGGGCTATTCTATGGCTGGCTTGTTTGCCGCGTACGCGATGTACCACTGCGACTGTTTTTCACGGATAGCAACGGTTTCCGGTTCTCTGTGGTACGACAGGTGGGCCGACTACGCAAGAGCACATGCCCCCTCGCCGTCGGTGCAGAAAATATATGTTTCTCTGGGGATGCGGGAGCATCGCACGCGAAATGCGCGCATGGCCCGTGTGCAAACTTGTACGGAAACGTTAGTAGACTACTGGCGCCAGTTTTGCTCCGTCACCTATGAACGCATGCCGGGAGGCCACTTTCATGAGCCTACGCTGCGTATGGCTAAGGCTATTGAACAACTGCTAAAAATTTAAGCTGCCGATAGAGGCGGCTTTTTTTGTTATTGCTGGACATAAAATGGGGGGAAGCGCCAGCAGATGAATGTAGTGGTTTCGCTGGGATATAGGGCCGCAGCGGAATAACGGAACAATAATAGTATTAAGCTCCGTCCTTTTAACATGATCACGGAATACGTTTCTTGACTGTTCCGTCAAGATCATACCGAATTTAACGAAATAACGGAAAAATGAGCATGCCGTTTCGTTAAAATATATACTTTTCACGGAACCACGGAATACTGGGCGGTTTCTTCCCGTCGTTAGCTCCGTCCCTTCGTCATAACCACGGAAAAATAGGCTTCGTTTTCCGCTGATATAATGACTTTGAGTTACTGACCACGAAATAGTTAAACGACTTAAACGCAAAATGTCGTCGGCGAAAATACATTTATATCTATATTCTTCAGCAGGGACGGAGCTATCGCTTGGTTTTCCGTGGTCTCTTACTCTATAAAGACAGTTCGCGGAATTTTATTCCGCTCTTTCGTGAAAACCTTTTAAGCGTAACGGTACTTTTTCCGTGATTCCGTGAATTCCTATA
>CALWPV010000026.1 GCA_944383515.1 uncultured Clostridia bacterium | reverse complement strand
AGGAAATCCGCGCATGGAAAGGAAAGCGCTTAGAGCCGGTTACGTCGGTATTTATTGGCGGCGGAACGCCATCGCTGCTGGAACCTTCTTATATCTGCGCTCTGCTGCAGGCCCTGCAAGATAGCTTTCAGATCACGGCGCAGGCAGAGCAAACGCTGGAAGCCAATCCCGGAACCATTACGCCGGAAAAAGCCCGGTGCTGGAAAGAAAACGGGATTAACCGGATTAGCATGGGCGTCCAATCGATGAAGGATTCCTTATTATTAAAGTTAGGACGCATTCATAATCGCCGGCAGGTTTGGGAAAGTTACGAGATTTTGCGGCAGGCCGGTTTTACCAACCTTTCCCTCGATCTCATGATGGGGCTGCCGGATCAAACGCTGTCAGACTGGATCAGTACCCTAAAACAAGCGCTGGCGCTAGAGCCGGCTCACCTTTCCTGTTATAGCCTTATTATAGAAGAAGGAACCCCTTTTTATGACGAAAGGCACACCCTATCTCTTCCGGACGAAGAGACAGAGCGCGCCATGTATTATGCGGCACGTGAGCTCCTTGCCGAGGCGGGGCTGTTTCAATACGAAATTTCAAACTTTGCTAGGCCTGGGTACGAAAGCCGGCATAATCTGGGGTATTGGCGCCGCGCGCCCTATTTGGGCCTGGGGCTGGGAGCGTCTTCCTGCCTGGATGAAATGCGGTTCCAGAATACGCAAAACCTGAATCAGTACATTCGGCTTTCGGCATCGCCAGAAGCCTTGCATGAGGAAAAACAGGTATTAAGCCAGCAAGATCAAATGGAAGAATTTATGTTTTTAGGTCTGCGCTGCACGCGTGGCGTGCAAAAGGACCAGTTTGCTCGCCTGTTTGGACGCACCATGGAGTCGGTTTATGCGGACGCAATACAGCGCCATAAAGCAGATGGACTCTTGATAGAACAGGAGGGGTGGCTCCGCCTGACAGAGCGCGGCATGGATCTGGCAAACCAAGTATTAGTGGATTTTCTTCTATAAAAAAGAGAAAAAATTTGAAAAAACACTTGACAAATATTCCGGCAAGTGCTATCTTATAAAAAGATGTTAGCACTCTTCTGTGTTGAGTGCTAACAATGGAAGATGGCAGGTGATAGAATGGATATGAGTGAACGCAAGCTGCAAATCTTGCAGGCGATCATCATGAATTACCTGGAGACAGCTGAGCCGGTTGGCTCGCGGACCATCTCACGCCGGTTTCCGATGGGAATCAGTTCCGCCACGATTCGTAATGAAATGTCGGATCTGGAGGAGCTGGGGCTAATTGAACAGCCGCATACGTCGGCCGGACGTATCCCTTCCTCTAAGGGCTATCGATTATATGTAGACCATTTGATGGAAAGGGATCAGATGAGTCAGGCTCAAGCTAACGCGCTACGAGGGATTTTACGAGAAAAAACCATGCAGCTGGACTCCATGCTTCGTGAGATTGGCAATCTGTTAGCAGCTCTGACAAAATATACGGCAATTGTAACAATGCCGCAATTAAAAAAAGCTAAGCTGAAGCATATTCAGCTGATTCCACTGGATCAGAAATCAGTGATCTTGGTATTGGTGACGGATGGCAACATTGTTCGCAATCATGTGATACCTTTAAAACAGCCTCTTTCTGGAGAGGAATTGTATCGGTTATCCGATGTACTCAATCGACACCTGAGTGGCTTGACGGTCAGTGAAATTACGCTGCCGTTGATTCAAAAAATGAAGGGTGAGATGTATATTGGACATGACATGATGGAAAGCCTATTAAATGCGATTCATGATACCATGCGGTATGCCGACGATGTAGATATTTTTACGTCGGGCGCCGCCAATATATTGAATTTTCCGGAGTTTAGCAATATTGCTAGAGCAAGAGCTATTATGGAGTTTTTCCAGCAAAAGGATCAAATGCTCCATGTACTTGGCGGCGATAGTGCGCCGGAGGAGGAAAACACAGCGGCCCGTGATGGCAAGCTGCGAATTCGGATTGGTTCTGAGAATCAAATAGAGCAGCTTCGTGACTGCAGCATTATTACAGCTACGTACCACTACAATAGTCAAAGCATTGGCTCTATTAGTGTTGTCGGGCCCATGAGAATGGATTACGATAAGGTGATTTCCGCCTTAGAATATTTGATACATGATTTTCCGGATTTGTTTGATCCGGAATCTTCTCAGGAGGAGGATGGATATGAAAAAGGACGAGAAGGATAGCCTGAAAAACAAGAAGGCTGCGGAGCAGGAGCAGCAAGAGAAAGCTGCTGAGCCTTCAGTAGAGCCTGAAAAAGAAGAAATGCCGGCAGATTCCCAGAGCGAGGCTGCGGAAAAGGAACCTCAGGAAGCGGAAGACGATGCCGAAGCTAAGCTGGCGCAGATGAAAGATCAATGGCTGCGAACCATGGCGGAGTTTGACAACTACCGTAAACGCACGACGAAGGAAAAGGAGCAAATTTTTAATCGCGGCGTAAGCTACGTGGTAGAAGCCATTCTGCCAGTGATCGATAATTTTGAACGCGCGCTAGCGGCGGCGGGCGATCGGGAAGATGCTTTTGTAAAGGGCGTAGAAATGACATATAACCAGATGCTTGGCGCACTGAAAAATTTAGGCGTAGAGCAAATGGACGCTCTGGGACAAACGTTTGATCCACATTTTCATGACGCCATGCAACATGTGGAAGATAAGCAGTATGGGGAGAGCGAGATCGTTGAGGTGTTCCAAAAAGGTTACATGCTTGGCGAAGTCGTGATTCGTCCCAGCCTGGTTAAAGTTGCAAACTAAATCAATCCATTGGGAGGTAAATGTATTATGGGAAAAATTATTGGTATTGACCTTGGAACCACAAACTCTTGTGTAGCCGTTATGGAAGGCGGTAAGCCAGTTGTAATTACCAATCCGGAAGGAAGCCGTACGACTCCTTCGATTGTGTCTTTTAGTAAAACGGGAGAGCGTTTAGTAGGCGATCTGGCAAAGCGTCAGGCCATTACCCATCCGGATAAGACCGTGCGTTCCATTAAGAGAAAAATGGGTACGGATAGCCGTACGGAGATTGATGGCAAAAACTATAGCCCGCAGGAGATTTCTGCCATGATTCTGCAAAAGCTGAAAAGCGATGCAGAAAGCTATTTGGGCGAGGGTGTAACCGAGGCCGTGATTACGGTTCCGGCATACTTTAATGACGCACAGCGTCAGGCTACTAAAGACGCAGGCAAAATTGCCGGCCTGGACGTAAAGCGTATTATCAATGAGCCTACGGCGGCGGCGCTGGCTTATGGTCTGGATAATGAAAAAGAGCAGACCATTATGGTATATGATTTGGGCGGCGGTACCTTCGATGTCTCTATTATTGATATCGGTGACGGCGTTATTGAAGTACTAGCGACCAGCGGCGACAATCATCTGGGCGGCGACGATTTTGACCAGAGAATTATCGATCATTTGATTCAGGAATTCAAGAAGGAAGAGGGAATCGATCTTTCTACCGATAAAATGGCCATGCAGCGTCTGAAAGATGCCGCGGAGAACGCGAAAAAAGAGCTTTCTAACATGACAAGCACGGATATTAACATTCCGTTTATTACCGCCAATGAAGATGGCTATAAAAACTTGTCTGTACGGCTGACCAGAGCTGAATTTGATCGTCTGACGGCTGATCTGGTTGAGAGAACGATGACCCCGGTACGCAATGCGTTAAGCGATGCGGGACTGCAGGCTTCTCAGCTGGATAAAGTACTTTTGGTTGGCGGTTCCACCCGAATTCCGGCTGTTCAGGACGCGGTGAAGAAGATTACCGGCAAAGATCCTTCCAAGACCTTAAATCCGGACGAATGTGTGGCCATTGGTGCCGCGATTCAGGGTGGTAAGCTGAGCGGCGAAAGCGGTTCTGGCGACATTCTGCTGCTGGATGTAACGCCTTTGACGCTGGGTATCGAGACCATGGGCGGCGTAGCAACGCCTCTGATCGAGAGAAATACCACCATTCCCGCTAAGAAGAGTCAGGTTTTCTCTACAGCTGAGAATAATCAGACCGCAGTGGATATTCATGTTGTACAGGGCGAGCGCCCCATGGCGAAAGATAATAAAACGCTGGGACGGTTCCGTCTGGACGGCATTCCGGCCGCTCCTCGTGGAGTACCGCAGATCGAAGTTACCTTTGATATTGATGCCAACGGTATTGTGAATGTAACCGCGAAAGATCTGGGAACCGGAAAAGAGCAGAAAATTACGATCACGGCATCTACTAATTTGTCGGATGACGAAATCGATAAGGCTGTTAAAGAAGCTGAGCAGTATGCGGCAGAGGATAAGAAGCGGAAGGAAGCGATTGACGCGCAGAACGAAGCTGACGCCATGGTATTCCAGACCGAGAAATCCTTGGAAGAGCTGGGTGACAAAGTTCCTGCTTCTGATAAGAGTGCGATCGAAACAGAGCTTTCAAAATTGAAAGCCCTGGTAGAGAAGAATAAGAATAATCAGAATCCTTCCGATGCGGATACCGCAGAGCTGAAGGCTCAGACAGAGGCTTTAACCAAAGCACTGAATGAAATGGCTACCAAAATGTATCAGCAAAATGGACCGCAGGATAATGGCGGCCAGGGCGGTGGTACCGCTGGCGGCGCAACGGGTGCCGGTCCGGACGATAACGTGGTAGACGCTGATTTTAAAGAAGTATAAGCATTCATATCTTGCTCAATAGGCGCCTTTTTTAAGGCGCCTTTGAGTGCATCATAAGGGGAGATTTGTATGGCGGAAAAGAGAGATTATTATGAGGTCCTGGGCGTTGACAAAAGCGCGACAGATCAGGATCTGAAACGGGCTTATCGTAAGCTGGCTAAAAAGTATCACCCGGACGCCAATCCTGGTAATAAAGAAGCCGAAGAGAAATTTAAAGAGGCTTCCGAAGCGTATGCGGTATTAAGCGATAAAGAAAAAAGAGCGCAGTATGATCAATTTGGGCATGCGGCGTTTGAGGGCGGAGCCGGTGGGGCCGGCGGTTTTGGCGGCTTTGACTTTAGCGATATTTTTAGCAGTTTTGGAGATATTTTTGGCGGCGGCGGTTTTAGCGACATTTTTGGCGGCGGCAGCCGCGGGCGGCGTAATGGACCACAGCCCGGCCACGATGTTCAGACGCGAATTGAAATATCCTTTAAAGAGGCGGCATTTGGGTGTAAGAAAAATGTTGATCTTTGGGTGTACGATACGTGTCCGGAGTGCAGTGGCAGCGGCGCTAAAAAAGGTACGCGCCCGGAAACCTGTCCTACCTGTCACGGAAGCGGACAGCAGCGGGTACAGCAGCAGACCATGTTTGGAACCATGGCTAGTATTCGCACCTGTTCTACTTGCGGCGGCACCGGTCAGATTATTCGGGATAAATGCGAACAGTGCGGCGGTACTGGCCGCATTAAAGTGAAAAAGACGTACGAGATCAATATTCCCGCCGGAATTGACGCTGGGCAGAGCGTACGGATGCCTGGTAAGGGAGAACCCGGAATGCAGGGAGGTCCAAACGGTGATTTATATATTACCGTTATGGTAAAGCCGGATGAAATTTTTACCCGAGAAGGCTATGATTTATATTGTTCGGTACCGATTAGTTTTGTGCAGGCGGCGCTGGGAGATACGCTGACCATTCCGACGCTTGACGGCAAGGTCGAGTATCCGATTGAGCCTGGTACGCAGACAGGAACTCGCTTCAGACTGCGTGGAAAGGGCATTCCGTATTTGCGTAATAATGCGCAGCGTGGTAACTTATATGTAACGGTCAATGTTGAGGTACCCAAAAAGCTTACAGAGCACCAGAAAAAGCTTCTTAAAGAGTTTGGGGAATCCATGGGAACTTCGGTGAAAAACCAACCTAAATCTTTTTTTAAGAAAATGAAGGATGCGTTTGATTAAAGGAGAGCTATGAATTACCATCAAATCACAGTGCATACCGTAACAGATGCGGTAGAGGCTGTTAGTCAGGTTTTTATCGATTTAGGCGCCAGCGGTGTCGAGATCTTTGATCCCAAAGATATTTTAATGCAGGAAAAGGATCCGACCAGCTGGGATTACATTGATGAAGATCTGCTACAAGATTTAAAACGAGACGAAGCTTTAGTGCGCTGTTATTTCTCGGAGGAGGTTTTACCAACTCCAACGGCGCTGGAAGAGCTGATATATACGATACAAGAACGCCTGGCCGGTATTCGTGAGTATTTGCCGGCCGGCAGTTGCCAAATTGAAACCAAACTGATGGCTGAGGAAACCTGGGCCAACGCGTGGAAAAAATACTACCAGCCGTTTCGCCTGGGGAAACATATTCATGTAGTGCCTTCCTGGATTGAAGAGGAGCCGGCAGAGCCGGAAGAGATTCGTATTACGTTAGATCCGGGTATGGCATTTGGTACCGGTACGCATGAGACAACGTCCATGTGCATGACTTTGCTGGAAGATCTGGTGAAGCCGGGAGACGTTGTATTGGACATTGGCTGTGGCAGTGGCATATTAGGCATTGTTTGTGCCAAACTAGGGGCAGGCAAGGTAATCGGTTCGGATTTGGATCCCAACGCGGTTTTGGTTGCCAAGGAGAATGCCGCGCTCAATCAGGTGAGCTCTGTGGTGCAGATTGAAACCGGTGATCTCATGCAAATTGAGGCATTTCAAAATATACAGGCCGATTTAATTGTAGCGAATATTATTGCCGATGTTATTATTCATTTAGCAGGACAGATTCCTGCTTTCTTAAAACCGGGCGGCCATTTTATCTGCTCCGGTATTATTAAAGAGCGACAGGCCGATGTAGAGGCAGCGCTGCATAACAATGGATATCAAATAGACGAAATCAAGGAGAAGGGTAGCTGGATTGCCATTTGCTGCCACCGTTAATATGCCTAAATTTTTTATATCCGTGGAGGATGTACGGGACGGATTTTTGGAGATTCGAGAAGACGTTCACCATATCCTCCATGTTTTGCGTAAAGAAGTGGGAGATACTCTGACGGTATGCGACGGCCAGGGTATGGATTACAAATGCCAGATTCTGTCACAAGACGGTGAGGTGCTGCGCTGCCGGATTTTGCACGCTACCCCGAATCAGGCGGAGCCTGAGGTTCAGATTACCATTTTTCAAGGGTTGCCCAAGGCAGAAAAAATGGAATGGCTTCTGCAAAAGGGGACTGAAATTGGAGTGAGCGCGTTTGTTCCGGTGGCGACGAGTCGAAGCATTGTAAAATTAGAGGGCCGAAAAGCAGACAATAAGGTTGCACGCTGGAAGCAGATTGCGGTATCGGCAGCTAAACAAAGCGGCCGGGGACGTATTCCCGCCGTGCATAGCGTGCAAAGCTTGTCGTCGGCGGCAGCGTTACTTCCGTCTTTCGATTTGAATTTAGTGCTGTATGAAGAAGAAAAAAACTGCTCGCTGAAACAGATTTTACGCGCGGTATCCCCCGTGCCCCGCACAGTTTCTCTGTGGGTGGGGCCGGAAGGAGGGCTGGCCGCGGAAGAGGTACAGGCATTAACGCAGGCAGGCGCTATCTCCGTGGGGCTTGGCCCACGGATTTTACGGACCGAGACGGCAGGCATGGTAGCTGCGGCCATGACATTATATGAATATGATTCAATGTGAGGCAGATCATGAAAGAAGTTTACTTAGACAACGCGGCGACAACTAGGCCAAGCGATAAAGCGATTGCTACGATTCATACGGTACTGGAGAAGGATTATGGGAATCCTTCTTCGCTGCATCGCATGGGACAAGCCGCCGAAAAATATATGTCCCGCTCTAGGAAGCAGCTGGCGGATATTCTCATGGCTGATCCAGAATCCATTTATTTTACGTCTTGTGCTACGGAAAGTACGGCTACGGCGCTGCGCGGCGCCGCGCAGCGTTTAAGGCACCGCGGAAAGCATATTTTAACGAGTCAGGGGGAGCATGCGGCAACGCGGGAAAATCTTAAGTACTTGGCGGCGCAGGGATATGAGATTGAGACGCTGGAACAAGACGCGAGCGGCCGTATTCTTTTAGAAGACCTGTCGAGCAAGTTGAGGCCGGATACTATTCTGGTTACCTGTTTACATGTCAATAACGAAACAGGGTGTATACAGCCGGTCGACCAGATGGGGCCCTTGATTCACGAAAAACAGAAAGACTGTTTATTTCATGTTGACGCGGTTCAAAGCTTTGCCAAATATCCGGTTTTTCCTAAGGCATGGCAGATTGATTTAATGAGCACAAGCGCCCATAAAATTAACGGCCCCAAAGGGATTGGTTTTTTATATATGCGCCGGCAGCTGTCTTTGCCGCCTCTACTTGTGGGCGGCGGGCAAGAGCGCCATTTTAGGTCGGGAACGGAGAATGTACCGTTCATTGCCGCCTTTGGCGAGGCGGCGCAGGAAATGTGGGAAGCGCACGAAACCTTGACGGCGCGCATGCAGACGCTGAAAGAGGAGACGCTGGAGCGGTTGCAGCGCGAGCTGGAGGCAGTAACAGTTAATGGGCCAGATGTTTCTGAGGGGGCCGCGCATATTTTGAATTTACGGATAGAAGGTGTGCGTTCTGAAGTGCTTCTGCATGCGCTGGAGGATTATGGCGTTTATGTGAGCTCAGGCTCGGCGTGTTCATCGAATAAGCCGGGAGAGAAGAGCCCGACGCTTTATGCGCTGGGATGCAGCGCGCAGGCTATGGATGAGTCAGTTCGTATTAGCTTTGGGCGATATAACACAGAGGCCGATGTGGAGGCCCTGGTTAGCGCTATGAAAACGGTGGTGCCAATGCTGCGCCGCTTTGTTAGAAAGTGAGGAAACATGGGAAAGGGTATTTTAGTCAAGTACGGCGAGATTGCGATTAAAGGAAATAATCGGGTTTTATTTGAAAATGCTCTGATTAAAAATATAAAACATGCATTAAGAGACCTGGGCAAGCTATGGATTGAGAAAGAGCAGGGGCGCTTATTCATTCCGGTACCTCAGGAGGCCGAGAATGAGCCGCTGTGGATGCAGCGAGCGCTGGAAGGGCTTCAGCGTATTTTTGGTATTATTGGCGTTTGCCCGGTCGATGTATTGGAGGTGGAAACGTCTCTAACGTTTGATACCATTGCCGAGGCTGTGCTTGCCTATGTAAACCGTGAGTATACAGGAGCGTTAAGTTTTAAGGTTGACTGTAAGCGGGCGAATAAAAAGTTTCCTATGAATAGTATGGAAATTGCTTCCGAACTGGGGGCGCGCATTTTAGAGGCTCGCCCGGAGCTAACGGTCGATGTGCATGATCCGCAGGTAAGAATTATGGTTGAGCTGCGCAATCAGGTTTATATTTATGGCAAAACGCTTCCAGGGCTCGGCGGAATGCCGGTGGGAACCGCAGGCCGTGCGGCGCTGCTGTTGTCTGGCGGCATTGACAGTCCCGTGGCCGGATGGATGATGGCTAAACGGGGCCTGACGCTATGTGCTGTGTACTTTCATGCGCACCCATATACGACAGATCGAGCGAAAGAAAAGGTGCTGGAGCTAGCACGGAGAGTAAGCGTATATGCAGGAAAAATCCGCGTGTACGTGGTGCCGTTTACTGAAATTCAGTTAGACATTTATGAAAAATGTCCGCATGAACAGCTTACCATTATTATGCGAAGAATTATGATGCAAATTGCGGAGCGTATTGCAGAAAAGGAAGAAGCGCAGGCTTTGGTTACAGGCGAAAGTCTGGGCCAGGTGGCCAGTCAAACGCTGGCGAGTCTATACTGTACTAACGCCGTTTGCCATATGCCGGTATTTAGACCGGTGATCGGGTTTGATAAACAGGAAATTATTGAAATTGCCAAGCGCATTGATACCTTTGAAACCTCGATTCTGCCATATGAAGATTGCTGCACCATTTTTGTAGCCAAGCATCCGGCAACGCGTCCTAAACTGAACGATATTCAGAAAAGCGAGGAAGCGTTAACGAGCTTACCGGAGCAGATTGACCGCGCGGTAGAGAATTCAGAAATCATTACGGTTGGCGTATAAGTATAGGTAACGGATCAATAAAAGAGGATACGGAATATCCCAAGGGACATTTCGTATCCTCTTTTTTAGCTTATTTTATGAAAATCAGCCAATTTCCTCGATATAGCGTTTCAGATTTTCCAGACCAGCTTCCAAAGCCAGAATACAATCCTCCATGCCTTCGAATTCAATCGCTACATAACCGTCATAGCCGGCTTTCTTCAGCGCGATTAAGCAATGCTTAACCGGAACATTGCCCTGACCAACAATGGTGCCACGCAGATAGTTACCGTTACGGGACTGCATGAAGTATTTTCCGGGATTCGGACCATCGGCCGGTTTAATAATGAAATCTTTCGCATGTACATTAAAGGCGTACGGAGCGGCAATTCCAACAGAAATAGCCGGATCTTCGTCAGCACAAGTGAAATTACCCATGTCGACCAGCCAACCGAAATTCGGATGGTTAACAGCTACCATTAGCTTTTCTACACGCAGCGCGTCCTGAGCGAAGAAACCATGGTTCTCGATCATAGTTTTAATTCCTTTGCTGGCAGCATACTCGGTTACTTGACGAATACCGTCAGCCAGGCGGGGAATTAAAGAATCAAAGCTCTTGTATACGCCGTCTTTAGCGCCCCAGCAAGCATCGTGGCGGCAGCCGATAGCACCCAGAGTTTCAGCAATATCGATTTGGCCTTTCATCCGTTCTACTTCTTCAGCAACGTCGTTATTCTGAAAATCAGCGCCGCAGGTGTAGTTGGTAATGACCAGACCAACGCGATCGCATTCCTCTTTTAATGCTTTAGCATAGTCCATCATGCTCATGCCTTCCGGCAGAGTAGAGGTCATGGTGAAGTCTACAAACTCAATTGCATCGAATCCAATTTCCTTCGCTTTGCTAATGCACTGCATCAGCGTCAGGCTTCCGTTTTTGAGAGCCTGCATAAAGCTGTAAGAGCTAACAGCCGTTTTCATCATAGTGGTAATCCTCCGGATTCATTGATAAAATCATAATATACAGATATGGCAAAGGCAGGTGCAGGGCATCCGCCTTTGCCAAGTTGAACAAGAAATGATCTCAGATCAATTACTGACCAATAATAACCTCGTGGCCTGTACGAGCAGACTCGAAGATCGCGTCCAGAATCTCCATTAAGGTAATACCGTCCTCAGCAGGAGATTTGCACTGCGTACCATTCTGAATGCAGTCTACGAAATGGTTAATTTCGTTCTGGAAGATAACGCCCATGTTCATAGCGGTTTTTGCTTCCAGCGTCGTGTTGGTCATGTAACCGTTTGCTTCGCTGAACAGTTTCAATTCGGGATCGATCTTAGCACCGCCCTTGGTACCGAACAGTTCAATAATGCCGCTTTCTTTTTCAACGTTCAAGGAGAAGGAAACCTCAACCTGAACAACCGCGCCATTGTCGTAACGAATCAGAGCCGTAGCGGCATCTTCTACGTCGCAAATGTCATGGTCGGTATGAGAAGAAGAAACATATCCTTTCGGAGTCTTCAGATTGCGGCGGTCAAACAGCTTCTGGAAGGTAGCGCCATAAACAGATACCGGTTTGGGGTTGCCCAGCATATAACGGGTCAGGTCGATAACATGTACACCCAGATCGATCAGAGGACCGCCACCGGATTTAGCTTTCTCACCGAACCAGCCGCCGGGGTTACCATTACGACGAATATACTGTGCTTTAGCCCAGTAAATTTCACCAAAGTAATCCTGATCTTGGAAATCTTTGAAAATAGCGGTATCATTACCATAACGACGAACAAAACCGATCATCAGCAGCTTGCCAGCCTTGTCGGCAGCAGCCTTCATCTGACGGCCTTCCTCAGCGGAAGTAGCCATGGGTTTTTCGCACAGAACATGTTTGCCATAGTTCAGCGCCATAACCGTACAGGGCATATGGTTGCTATTCCATACACAAATGCTAACGGCGTCGATTTCCGGCAGCTCTTTCAGCATGGTCTCTTCATCGGTGTAAAGACGGGTAACACCATACTGTTCACCCATTCTTTTAACTTTTTCTTCGTCCAGATCGCAGAACGCATACAGATCTACGTTCGGATTGTTCAGGTAGGACTGGATATGCATGTTAGAAATGGTACCAGTACCTACAATTGCAACTTTAAGTTTGTTGTCCATTGGAATCGTCTCCTTTATCAATTTTTTTGCAGTTTATTAAAACTTGCTTTTTAGGAAAGCAACGGCTTTCGCAATATCCGCTTCCGGATTGTCGCCTACTTCGCGCTCGATTGTCAGATATCCGCGATATCCGATATCTTCCAGCGCCTGCAGATACCGATCAAAATCCACCGCGCCGTCGCCCAGTGCTTTTTCTTCAAAAGCAGCAGAGGTAACGATTACGTCTTCCGCAGAATGACCGCTATACACAACAATCGGATCTTCGGCATAGAACCGAACGCCATCTTTCGCATGGGTATGAACGATGTATTCACGCAGCGTATACACAGCGCGTACGGGGTCATCGCCTGTTACCATAACAAAATTAGCGGGGTCTAAATTAACGGCTACGCCGGTGCTGTGCAGCCCGTCTAAGAAGCAGCGCAGCGTGGTAGCAACTTCAGGTCCCGTCTCAATCGCAAAGTGAGCGTTAAGAGAATCAGCATACTCAGCCAGTTCACCACACGCGTCTTGCATAATGGCGTAACGGGGATGCCGGGGATCGTTCGGAACAACACCGATGTGAGTGGTAACTACATTGGTACCCAGCTCCACTGCTAAATCCAGAATTCTTTTGGACTTTTCAATTAAAGCGGGATTTTTCTGGGGATTGGTAAATCCTTCACCCAAATCACCACACAGAGCGGAAATCTCCAAACCATGAGAAGCAACCATATCTTTAAATTCTTTTCTTTTTGCGCCAACTAAGTTTTCAGGACTCATTTCACCCGTGGTAGCATAAACCTGCAAACCATTGGCACCCACAGCTTCCGCTTTCGCTAATGCGGTAGGAATGTCGGTGCGGAATGAATCCAAGATGACGCCGATAGGAAAATTGTACATGGGAAAAACCTCCTCAGTGTAAATATGCGAATTGTAAGACAGCAATTGACATAAAAACAAGCTTACAATCGTTTGCATCTTGTCATTACTATACCACACTAAGTTTTAAAAAGCAAGTCTTTTGAACCGTTTTTTAAAATAATTTTAATATGGGCTGGTGCGAAGTGGTTGAGCAGGCAGAAATAACATAGCCATCTGGCAAGGTTAAGGTAGAGAAATGAACGGGAAGCTGAAATACCGAGAAATGGCGAAATCCAGAATCAATGCCGGTTCCCGTAAGTTTGACATAGCTTTCTTTTTGAGTCCATATGGTATAAAATTCACGATACGCAGCGGAGGCCAAATAAGCCGTTTCTTCCGGGTGAAAAAAACGACGCGCAATCGCTTCGAAGCGGGCCGGACGAGGCTGCTGCACGTCTACCCCCAGGGGTATATGCGCCAGCCCCAGCAGCCAGTACTTGCCGCTGTGGCTAATTGAAAGGAAGGCCCCCTCCTGTTTAAACTCAGGTTTTCCTCGCGGCGTTTTTTTTATTTTTTGCCCCGCCAGCGGGAAAGAAGGATCAAATAATTCCATAGCCCGCGCAATGCGTTCAGAAACGGAAAGAGGGCTGTTTTGACAGAAAAGATAGAGTCCGATGCGGTGCATAGTAATCTCCATTTCAGTATGTAATGCTTGATTTCGAGTGTCAGACCCGAAGGCTGGCACATATCTTAAAACCAGAGAAGAAAAACTTCTTAAAAAATTGAAAGACGAGGAGGGAATCCATTATGGCAATTTGCGCCAATCAGCAGCGCATGTATATGGGAACGGCGCGGCAGTATATGGAGCAGCAACAGGCCTATCAGCAAGGCGCCGAAAGAGAGAGCGGACGAGGCGCTTCTTCATCGTGTAGGAAGACAGAGCCCTATCCGATCCGAACCGTGCCGACAGGGCAAATGGGAAGTGCATGCTGTGGCAGTCAGCGCGGCGCGCAAAGTGGAAGCAACCAGCGATATGGCACTATGACGAGGCAGAGGCAGCCGCAGTGCGCGGTAGATAGCCTGTGCGAAGATTTACCGCTGGGAGCGGCCTATGTTAACCCCCAGCCGTATACAGGGCTGGTTAATCCGGAGGAAGCGCTTCTTCGAGGCAGCGCCTTCAATAATTTATATGACCCATGGCAAGCAGGAAAGTCCTGCTCATGTTAAGGAGGAATTAAAAATGAATTATGGATATAGGCAGTGGGAGGGCAATTCCCAAGGAAATCGGCAGGCCAGAGGCAATGGAGGATGTCAATGCGCCATGCCGGTAGACCGCGCGAAGCTGCTTTGGGATATTCAGCGAACCGATTTTTTAATCAATGACTTACAGCTGTATCTGGATATGCACCCAGACTGCGGCGCTGCGTTAGAAGACTTCAACTCCCTTAGCCAGCTGAGTATGGAGCTGAAAGAGCAGTATTATCAGGCCTTTGGGCCCATTATCAATAATGGCTACCAGAGCAGTGAGTTTCCTTGGCAATGGACGGAAGAGCCATGGCCCTGGCAGAAAAATTTTATGACCGGACGATAGGAGGTACGAAGCATGTGGTATTATGAAAAAAAGCTACAATATCCGATTCACATTAAGCGATGCGATTTGAAAATGGCCAAGGTGCTGGCAGCGCAGCTGGGCGGACCGGACGGAGAGCTGGCGGCCAGTTTGCGGTATATGAATCAGCGCTATACAATGCCAACCGGTAAAATTAAAGGTCTGTTAACGGATATTGCCACGGAGGAGCTGGCGCATGTAGAAATGATCTCTACCATGATGTATCAGCTTATGGAGGGGGCAACACCCAAGCAGCTGCAAGAAGCGGGGCTGGCCGGGTATTTTACGCAGCACGGACGCGCCGTATTTCCGGCTGATGCCAATGGGGTTCCCTTCACGACAGCGTATTTTCAGTCGATGGACGATCCGGTCACCAATTTGCACGAGGATATGGCGGCAGAGCAAAAGGCCAGAACAACGTATGAGCATTTAATGATGCAAACCGATGATCCGGATTTGTTAGAGCCGCTTCGTTTTCTCCGGCAGCGAGAAGTGATTCATTTCCAACGATTTGGCGAAGCGCTGGACGAGGTGAATTTTCATAACGGAATGAAAAAAGTGCATTAAGCAAAAACGGGCAAGACGCCGCTAGCGCCTTGCCCTATTACTATGCTGAAAATATCAAGGATTGAGAATTTCAGAAATGACATCCAGAACCTTGTCGTGGCAGCCGCCGCATCCGGTGGAAGCTTTGGTGATTTCCTGAACTCGTTTGAATTCTTCTTCAATTTCGCTAAGGTTGCTTCCTTGCTGCAGTGCTTTGACAATGTCGGAATAGTATACCTTTTTGCAGTTACAGATAATTCTGTCTTCATATACGTCTTTCATATGATTGAACCTCCTTGGTAGTATAATCTAATGTATCTCTCACTATATCCTGAATCAGGAAAAAAATCAAGAGAAAAAGAAAAATATTCATAAATAGGACATAACTTTTAGCTTGACTGCTCTTTAGAGGAAAGCTTATAATGAAATCAAACGGATTTTTATTTGCGAGGAGGAGTACGAAATGACAAAAGAAGAATTAAACGGAGTAAAAGAACAGATATGCGATGTATGCCATAAAATGTGGCAGCAAGGCTGGGTCGCCGCTAATGACGGCAATGTGTCCGTTCGTCTGGGCGACGGCACATTTTTAGCCACGCCTACGGGTATTAGTAAAAGCTTTATTACACCGGACAAGCTGGTGAGAATTGACGGCTTGGGAACGGTACTGGAGGCAGAAGAAGGTTATAAACCGTCTTCTGAGATTAAAATGCACCTTTGCTGCTATCAGGAGCGTGACGACGTAGGCGCGGTTGTTCACGCGCATCCGCCGACTGCCACGGGATTTGCCGTAGCGCATCTGGACATGGATCGCTATACCATGATCGAGAGCATTATTGCCGTAGGTAGCGTACCGGTTACGCCGTATGGCACACCTTCCACGGAAGAGGTTCCTAACGCGATTCGGCCGTATTTGCAGGAGCACGATGTTATGCTGCTGGAAAACCATGGCGCGCTGACCGTTGGCGCTGATTTGATTACAGCCTATTACCGTATGGAAACGTTAGAGCTTTGGGCTAAAATCAGCTTAGTGGCGCATTTATTAGGCGGCGAGAAGGAAATTTCAAAAGAGAATATCGATCGTTTAATTTCTATGCGTTCACAATATAAAGTAACGGGAAGGCATCCGGGATTTAAGCGGTATCGTAAAGAAGAACCGGAACAGGGGAAAGAGGATTAGAAATAATGAGTGCTCCTATGTTTGTTGAATTTAAAGACGTCTGCAAATACTACCAGATGGGCGATCAGAAAATTGCGGCTTCGGACCATATCTCTTTTCAGATTGGGCAGGGCGAATTTTGTGTCATTGTTGGCCCCAGTGGGGCCGGAAAAACAACGGTTCTGAATATGCTGGGCGGTATGGATTCCTGCGATAGCGGGAAAATGTTAGTCGATGGCGTCGATATTAGCACACTGAGCGAAAAGGAGCTAACCGATTACAGGCGGTATGATGTTGGTTTTGTATTTCAGTTTTATAATTTGGTACAAAATTTAACGGCGCTGGAAAATGTGGAGCTGGCTTCCGAGATTTGTAAGGATCCGCTGGATCCTAAAGGGGCGCTTGCGTCGGTGGGATTACAGGAGCGCATGTATAATTTTCCAGCGCAGCTATCCGGCGGTGAGCAGCAGCGGGTTTCTATTGCCAGAGCTATTGCGAAAAACCCTAAAATTCTTTTATGTGACGAGCCGACCGGCGCGCTGGATTATCACACCGGTAAAACAATTTTAAAGCTTTTGCAGGACTGCTGCCGAGAGACGGGAAAAACCGTTATTGTCATTACACATAATCAGGCGCTGACGGCAATGGCAGATCGAGTCATCCACATTAGGAATGGTCAAGTCAGTAAAATGGAATTGAATGAGAATCCTACTTCGGTGGAGGAGATCGAATGGTAAAAAAAGAGCAAGGACGTGAGCGACGCTTCGGCACGGCTTACGGTCGATGCATTCTGAGAGAAATTAAAGGCAGCTTTGGTCGCTTTATCGCGATTATTGGCATTGTAGCGCTGGGCGTGGGTTTTTTGCTGGGCATTTTATCCACTACGCCGGATTTAAAGGCGTCTATGAGCCAGTACTATACGGAAAAGAATTTATGCGACGCGTTTATCAAGTCTACGCTGGGTTTAACAGAAGAAGACGCGCAGGCTTTACTCTCGCTGCCGGAAGTAGAGGGCCTTGTCAAGGCCTATTCTCAGGATGTTATGCTCGAAACGCCTCTCGAGGAGAATATGGCTGTCCGGGTAATCGGCAGCGATTTGGAGCAGAATGCGTCTTCCGAGGGCATCAATCAGCTGACGCTGGTAGAAGGGCGAATGCCTGAATCCTCAAATGAGTGTCTGGTTTTACAGGCGCTGGGAAATCGAGTGGATTTCCCAATAGGAACCGAGCTTTCTGTTGTTGAAAATGGAGACGGATTGGCGGTAGACCAGTTTACAGTTGTCGGTATTGTTACCGATCCTTTTTATATATCGGTAGAAAAGGAATCGAGCACCATTGGAAGCGGTAAAGTCGATGCCATTCTTTATACGGGTGAAGAGAGCTTTTCGTTAGACGTTTATACCGATTTTTATTTAACAATAGCAGGGGCCAATGAGTTCGAATATTTTTCAGACGACTACGAAGAGTATATTGACGAGCAGCTGCAGGTGATTCAGCCGGTGGCCGATGAAAGAGCGGGAACGCGGTATCGATCGGTTTATAACGAGGCCGCGGAGGAGCTGGAAAGCGCCAAAACGGAGCTGGAAAACGGAAAAGCACAGGCAGAGAAGGAATTAGCGCAGGCAGAGCAGCAGCTTGCGGATACGAAGACCACATTAGAGCAGAGCGAGTCAGATTTGCAGGAAGCCAAGGTTCAGTTAGAAGCGACTTGGACGCAGCTGCAAAACGGCAGAAGCGAACTGGACGCCGGATGGGCAGAGCTGGAGGCCATGCAGTCTACGTATGAAAGTGGCGTCACAGAGTATAACGATGCCAAAAGCAGGTACGATAGCGGGAAAGCGGCTTATGACGCGGCGTATGAAACGTATCAGGAATCGGTAATTCAGTATCGTGTCGGGGAAAGCAATCTGCAAACCGCTAGAGAGCAGCTGGAGCAGCTAAAGCAGATTTATGCTGCGCTGCAAGAAGAATTAACTAATTGGAATCAAATCGATATAGAGCAGCTACGAGCACGGCTGGAAGAGCTAAAAGAACTGTTGCCGGAAGGCAGTTCCGCGTTTTTGGACGAGCTGATTGCTTATTTGAGTCAGGGAGATGTAACTGAGTCGCAAATTGTAAAATTGTATGAGCAAATTGAAAATGGCATTGCGCAGTTAGAAGAACAGATTGCGAGCGGAGAAAAGGAACTGGCAGAGGCTAAAACGCAGCTGGATGCGGGAAAAGCGCAGCTAGACGCAACGCAAGAGCAGCTAACCGATGCGAATCGTCAGCTCATTGAAGCGGAAGTAAAACTGGAACTGGCTCAAGAACAGCTGAGCGGGGGCAGAACAACGTTAGAGCAGCAAGAGACGGCGTACGAAGAGGGGCTAGCTGCTTACCGGCAAGGAGTGACAGAGTATGAACAGGGTCTGCAATCGGTAGAGCAGGGCTGGACGGAATACGAAAAAGGCGTAACGCAGCTGGAGGAAGAACGTGCCAATACAGAAAAGGAGCTAGAAGAGGCAGAACGTCAGATACGGTCTTCTCAGTCACAGCTTGACGAACTGGAAAGCCGGTGGTACCTGCTGGATTTAGGCTCCAATGTGGGATATGCCAGCTATAAGATCAATGTAGAAAAAGTTGCCGATATTGCCAAAATATTTCCGGTTTTCTTCTTTTTAATTGCGGCGCTGGTAACGCTGACAACCATGACGCGTATGGTAGAAGAAGAACGCACCCAGATTGGAACCCTGAAGGCGCTGGGATATTCTAAAGGCAAAATTTTGTCTAAATATATGATTTATTGCGGCTTGGCAACGGTTTTGGGGTGTTTAATCGGCTTAGGCGTGGGCTTTTGGCTGCTTCCTTCGCTGATTCAAAGCGCGTATGCTACCATGTTTCAGCTTCCTCCGTTGTTATTGCGTTTTGACGTTTTCTATGCCGTGATATCTTGCGGGGCGGAATTTCTTTGCACCTTAGGGGCCACTATGGGAGCTTGCTTATACTCTTTAAAAGAAAAGCCGGCTTACTTAATGCTGCCACGGGTTCCTAAAGCGGGGCAGAGAATATTTTTGGAAAAATGGAACTGGCTGTGGAAGCGGCTTTCTTTTTCATATAAAGCAACGGCGCGCAATATTTTTCGCTATAAAAAGCATTTGTTTATGACGATTATTGGCATTAGCGGCTGCACGGCGTTAATGCTTGCGGCGTTTGGCCTCAATGATTCTATGAATCAAATGGTAGATAAACAGTACGGAGAAGTACTTCGGTATGATTTACAGATTACTACAGATGGTACGCAGGACGATACATTGCAGACTTTTCTGCAAGACCGTTCTTATATGGAGGTGATGAGTAGTTCGGTTTCGATTGTCGGAGAAGACGATACGCTTTCGGCTACGCTGATGACAACGGAAAATGAGGATACGCTTTCTGACTTTATTCATTTGTACAATAGAAAAGAAAAAGAGGAGCTTTCCTTTTCTGGGCGTTCTCTGATTATTACGGAAAAACTGGCGAATGAGCTGGGAGTTTCCGTGGGCGATACAATTACGCTGGAGAAAAATAACGGGAGAAGTTTAGAAGGTGAAGTAACTGGCATTACAGAAAACTATGTCGGGATCTATGTTTATATGGGAAGTGAACTGTACCAGGAGGCATTTGGTACGGTGAGTCCGAATTTGCTTCTTGTACAATCCGGAATCGGCGAAGAGCAGCAAACGCAGGTGATTAGCGATCTGCTAAATTGCGAATCGGTGAGCAGTAGTGAATTTACGACGCAGAGCCGAAGTTCTTATGACAATCTGCTTACCAGTTTAACGTTTATTGTTGTGGTAATCAGTGTGGCGGCCTGTGCTCTCGCTGTGATCGTTTTGTATAACCTAACGAATATCAATATCAGCGAGAGGCTCAAAGAGCTGGCTACGCTGCGCGTACTCGGGTATCATTATCGCGAAGTTGGCGCTTATATTTTCAGAGAAATCAATATTCTGAGTTTTCTGGGAGCTTTAGTCGGTACTGGATTAGGGGTATGGCTACACTATTATATTGTGGTGACTGCGGAAAGCCCCGAGCTCATGTTTGGGCGTGAAATTTCCTGGGTTAGCTTTGTTATGGCAATTGCCATTACTCTCATTCTTTCGCTTTTAGTTGACGCTTTAATGTGGGTGAAAATCAAGCGGATTCGAATGACGGATTCCATGAAAGCCGTTGATTAGGAATTGACAAATATCAGATAATTCAGTATAATTAAACTCTAAATTGTCTTAGAATGGGAAGTAGAGTATATGGAAAAGCAAAGGAAATGGGACCTAAGCCTGCAAGAGCGGAAAGAAGCAGAGATGATCAGCTTATTGCGTCAGGCCGGCTTTTCAAGGCGGCGTTTTGACGCGTTTGACGAATATGCGCTGTTTGATCAGAACCGGGCCTTTTTAAAAAAGGATCATATGCTTACGTTTACGGATGCGCATGGTAAGCTCCATGCGCTGCGTCCGGATGTGACGTTGTCGGTAATGAAGCAAACGGCGTATCGGCCTGCAGATTTATATCGAATTTATTACCAGGAAAATGTCTTCCGGTTTTCTAATAAAACGCACCAATATGGTTTGCACCGGCAGATCGGCGCGGAGGAAATCTCGCCGGAAGGCATGTCCGACGGCTTTGAAGTGCTGGAACTGGCAAGACATATTTTGGCGCTGCTGGGCTCGTCTTCGGTTTTGGTGCTTTCCCATATGGGCTTTCTTTTGTCTAACCAGTGGTATTTGGATCAGACGGAAGCGGAGCAAGAACAGATCATTTCTTATATTGCGCAAAAAAATCCTCATGATTTAAAAAAATATTTAACCCAGCTGCGCTGTCCGGAGGCAGTATCGCGTGGACTCCTGGCGGCAACTAGGCTAAGTGGAAAGCCGGATACGGTGCTGGAAGAAATTCGAAACGAGCACTGGGGAAAAGAGCTGGAGCAGGCTGCGGAAGAGGTATGCGCGTTAGTACAGCGGTTTCCTGCGGCAACGGCAATAGAAGAAAAAATGCCCACCGTGCTTCTCGATTTTTCATTAGTTAATCCGTTAAGTTATTACAATGGCATTATTTTTCAGGGATTTGTTAAGCCTTGCAGTCAGTATGTTTTATCCGGGGGACGCTATGACAAATTGGCTATGCGGTTTATGTCCTGGCCCTGCCGGGCGATTGGCTTTGCGGTTGAACTGAATGTGCTGGAAGAATTATGGCAGCAGGAAAGGACGTAAACGATGCTTACAATTGCGCTTCCCAAAGGACGATTGGGAGATACCGTATATCAAGCGTTGCAGAAGGCGGGCTATGGAATTCCGGCCATGGATGCAATAGGAAGACGCCTGGTTTTGGAAGACGAAGAAAGATCGATTCGGTATTTATTAGTGAAACCGATGGATGTTGCCGTGTATGTGCAATACGGGGCGGCCGATGTAGGCGTAGCTGGTAAAGACATTCTTGAAGAAAAGAAAGCGGATGTGTTTGAAATGCTAGATTTGGGGCTGGGCCGGTGTCATATGGCAGTGGCCGCCCCACTGCATTTTCAGGAGAATTATAGCCGAAAACTCAAAGTTGCTACAAAATTTGAGACCATTGCCAGAGCGTATTATGCCAGGCGCGGCCGTGAGGCAGAGTTTATTCACCTGAATGGGTCTATCGAATTGGCGCCGGTTTTGGGACTTTCCGATGTAATTGTTGATATTGTAGAAACGGGCACAACCTTAAAAGAAAATCATTTAGAGGTGATCGATCGATTCATGGAAATTTCGGCGCGTTTTATTGTTAATCGGGCCAGTTATCGATTTCACCAAGACAGGATAGACACTCTTATAAAACGGCTGGAGGAGGTAATTAACTTATGATACCCATTATACCAATGCCTAAGACAGATTGGCAGCGCTTGCTTCCGCATCGGAGTCAATTTGAATATGAGCAGGTGAATCAAACCGTTCAGGAAATTTTGCGTCAGGTTCAGGCGCGAGGCGACGAAGCGCTGCGTGAATATAATCAAAAGCTGGACCGTGCAGATACACCGGTTTTAGAAGTGGACAAAGAGGCCATGCGCGCCGCTTACGAGGCGCTGGATCCACAGCTGCAAGCGGTTCTTGGCGAAGCCAAAGAGCGTATCTATCGGTATCATGAAAAACAGAGCAGGCATGATTTTATTACGCATGAGCAAGAAGGAACCGTACTGGGACAGATGATTAAGCCAATTGAAAAGGTTGGCATTTATGTGCCCGGGGGAACGGCCGCCTATCCCTCCACCGTGCTCATGAACGCGATACCGGCTAAAATAGCGGGGGTTAAAGAAATTGTGCTGGTTTCTCCGCCGGGACCGAATGGAGAAATAGCGCAGGCTGTTTTGGCAGCTTCTTATGTGGCGGGCGTAGACCGGGCTTTTCGCGTTGGCGGCGCGCAGGCCATTGCCGCGCTGAGCTATGGGACCGAGTCGGTGCCCAAAGTATATAAAATTGTTGGGCCTGGCAATATTTATGTGGCCATGGCTAAAAAAATGGTATTTGGTCAGATCGATATTGACATGATTGCCGGCCCCAGCGAAATACTGATTGTAGCCGACGAAACGGCTAGGCCGGACTTTGTGGCGGCAGACCTTTTGTCGCAGGCCGAGCACGATACGCTGGCCTGTGCCATGCTCATTACCACCAGTAAAACGCTGGCGGAAGAAACGCAAAAAGAGCTCGAAAAGCAGCTGGCTTCTTTGCCCCGCAAAGACATTGCCAAGGCTTCTCTGAAAGCGTATGGAAGAATTTTTATGGCCGAATCGATACAGCAGGCAATCGATATTGCCAATGAGATCGCGCCGGAGCATTTGGAGCTGGCAGTGCAAGATCCCTTTGCTTTTTTGCATCGGATTCAAAACGCGGGCTCTGTATTTTTGGGGTCGTATGCACCGGAGCCATTGGGAGACTATTTTGCCGGTCCTAATCATACGTTGCCAACCAGCGGAACGGCTAAATTTTCTTCGCCGCTTTCGGTAGACGATTTTGTGAAAAAAATACAAATTACGTATTATACCCGAGAGGCGTTTCACGAGGTAAGCGATAAAATTGCTACTTTCGCCAGAGCAGAGGGGCTGGAGGCACATGCGCGCGCAGCAAAAATACGGGAGGAATCGCGGGAATGAATCAGTTTTGGAGTGCTATGGCGCAAAATGCTGCGCCGTATACCCCCGGAGAACAGCCACGTGATTTACAGTATATTAAGCTCAATACGAATGAGTGTCCTTATCCGGGTTCGGTATGGCTTAACCAGATTTCTTTTTCTAATCAAGGAATGCAGCTTTATCCAGATCCCAATGCTGCTAATTTACGCAGTCTAATTGCAACTCGATATGGCCTGGAAAGCAGCGAGGTGTTTGTCGGCAATGGCAGCGACGAGGTTCTCGCCTTTAGTTTTATGGCCTTTACTTCGCAAAAGCAGCCGATTTCTTTTGCGAATATTACGTATAGTTTTTATGCGGTATACGCTCAGTTATTTCAGGTTCCGCAGCATGTGGTTCCGCTTCGCGAAGGATTTGTTTTAGATCTGGACGACTATGAAAACGGCAGCGGTCCCGTAATTTTAGCCAATCCCAATGCGCCTACGGGTTTAGCGGTGCCGGTCGCTCGGCTTGAACGGTTTTTGCAAGCGCATCCGGATAGACTTCTTATTGTTGACGAGGCCTATGTTGACTTTGGAAGCGAATCGATGGTTCCCTATATTCATAGTTACCCTAATTTACTGGTGATTCAAACCTTTTCTAAGTCGAGGGCGCTGGCCGGAGCCCGCGTCGGCTTTGCTATGGGAAGCGCAGAGCTGATTCAGGCGCTGGATCGGATTAAAAATTCATTTAATTCTTATACCATTTCTACATTGTCACAGAAAATGGCGGCGTTTGCCATTTTGGACGAAGACTATTTTCAGTGGACCTGTCAGCAAATCATGAGCACCCGGGAAAAAACGCAGGCAGCGTTACGGCGTTTAGGATTTGAATCTACAGACTCTAAAGGGAATTTTTTATGGTTACGACACCCCAAAATCGGCGGTAAGGAGCTATATTGGCAGCTTCGACAGCGGGGTATATTGGTTCGGCATTTTGACGGCGAAATAGTGAGCGACTATATTCGAGTAAGTATTGGAACGGTGCAGGACATGGAAACGTTTGTAAAAGCAATGCATGCAATGGTAGAGGAAGCCGGAGGAAGCAATGAATAATCAATGCATTGAAATAAACCGAAAAACAAAAGAAACCGATATTTTCCTTCGTCTCTCTTTAGAGGGAAAAGGTGTTTTTCAGGGAGATACCGGCGTTGGTTTTTTCAATCACATGCTGGAAGTATTCACCAAACAAAGCCGCATGGATCTTTGGGTTCAGTGTCAGGGAGACCTAAACGTAGACGCGCACCATACCGTAGAAGATTTGGGCATTGTACTGGGTATGGCAATAGACCGTGCCATGCAAGGTATGACGGGATTTACGCGGTATGGGTTCTGTATTTTACCCATGGATGAAGCTTTAATTTTAACTGCGATCGATTTAAGTGGCCGAAGCTTGTTACGGTACGATATGCAGCTAACCGCAGAGAAAGTGGGCGTGTTCGATACAGAGCTTGTCCAAGAATTTTTCTATGGATTTGTTCGGCACGCACGGGCTACCGTGCATATTAAGCAGCTGGCAGGCGAAAACACGCACCATATTATAGAAGGTATTTTTAAGTCGTTTGGAAGATCTCTGCGGCAGGCCGTATCGCCAGATCCTGCGATGCAAGGAGAAATCCCTTCTACCAAGGGCGTTTTATAGAAATAGGAGTTATCTCATGATTGCAATTATTGATTATGGAGTGGGAAATTTATTTTCCCTATCGGCTTCGCTGGCGCATCAGGGGATTCCATATACAATTACGTGTAAACCGGAAGAAATAGAGCAAGCAGACGCTTTAATTTTACCGGGCGTGGGTGCGTTTGGCGATGCCGCTAAGCGGCTGCAAGACTCTGGTTTGGATCAGGTGATTCATAAGCAAACGCAAAAGGGAATACCGCTTCTGGGCATTTGTCTGGGCATGCAGCTGCTATTTGAAAAAAGTTATGAGTACGGAGAACATAAGGGACTGGGGCTGCTTCCCGGTGTGGTTTGTCCGCTACGCCCGGATTTACCCCGGGAAGACGCCTTGGTTCCCCATATGGGGTGGAACCGGCTGCATATTGTCAAAGACGACCCCATTCTAGCGCCGCTTCCTGAGAACCGGCATATGTATTTTGTACATTCTTTTTATGCGAAGCAGTGTCAAGAGGTTTTACTTGCCGATGCCGAATACGAATCCATTCGGGTGCCGGCTATTGTTGGGCGCGGCAGGGTATATGGTATGCAGTTTCACCCGGAAAAAAGCGGAGCGGCAGGTCTTCAGCTTTTAACAAATTTTGCGCGGCTGCTTTCTCGCTAAAGCGCTTCGGAATGGAGGTTAGTATGAAAAATCAGCTCGAATAGCTGATTTTTCATACGGCTATTTGTGCCGAAGCGCCACAAATAGCTTTTTTCGCAGGCGCAAATTTGAAATTTGCGCCGCGACCTCCGTGCTAAAGCGCTTCGGAATGGAGGTTAGTATGCAAATTTGGCCAGCCATTGATTTATTACAGGGCCAGGCGGTTCGGCTGACAAAAGGTGACTATGACAAGGTTAAGGTCTATTTTGAAAACCCGGCTCAGATTCTTGCTTTTTTTGAAAAGGCCGGCGCCAGAAGACTGCATGTAGTCGATCTGGACGGCGCCAGAGACGGAACGCTGAGCAACCAGAAAACCATAACGAAGCTGTTAGAAAATAGCCATTTGCAAATCGAGGTAGGCGGCGGAATACGGACGCCGGAGCGCGTCAAACTGTATCTGGATTTAGGCGTAGATCGAGTGATTTTAGGTACTGCCGCCGTAGAAGACCCTGTGTTTTTACGGCAAATGGTAGATCGCTATGGCAAGCGGATTGTGGTGGGAGTTGACGCAGCCCGCGGACAGGTTGCCGTACAGGGCTGGCGGAAGGTGACCGATATTGACGCTCTTAGTTTTTGTCTTCAGCTGCAGCGGCAAGGCGTTTCGACAGTGATTGTAACGGATATCAGCAAAGACGGAGCCTTGCAAGGAACCAATCTGGCTTGGTACCGCCAGTTAGCGCAGGAGCTTTCTATTGAGGTCATTGCCTCAGGGGGCGTCACCTATTTGAATGAAATACTTGAGCTAAAAGAAGCCGGCGTGGCCGGCGCGATTATTGGCAAGGCACTATACGAGGGGATTTTAGATCTCCGAGAAGTACTGCAAACAGGAGGAGACCTATGCTAGCCAAACGAATTATCCCCTGTCTGGATGTAAAAGAAGGACGCGTCGTGAAAGGGCGTCGCTTTGAAGGCATTCAGGATGTGGCGGATCCCACGGCTATGGCTGCATTTTATAATGCCGCCGGCGCCGATGAGCTTGTTTTTTATGACATCACGGCTTCAGCCGACGGACGAAAGCCTTTCTTCAACGTTGTTAAAAAGGTTGCCAGTCAGATTTTTATTCCGTTAACAGTGGGTGGCGGCATTGCTTCCGTTGCCGATTTTGATATGGCCTTAAGCAGTGGAGCCGATAAAGTAAGCGTAAATTCCGGGGCTCTGGCAAGACCTCAGCTCATTGAAGAGGCAGCCCGAAAATATGGAGATCAGTGCGTGGTCCTTTCGATTGATTGTAAAAGAGTAAATGGCTGTTATCACGTTTGTTCTCACGGCGGGCGCACAGATACCGGAAGAAGCTTAATAGCGTGGGCCCAAGAAGGCGTTGCAAGAGGCGCCGGAGAAATCGTATTAAACAGCATCGATACGGATGGCGTAAAACAGGGGTTTGATCTTGCCATGCTTGCTGAGCTTTCGTCTTTGCGAGTTCCCATTATTGCTTCCGGCGGCGCCGGAAAAAAAGAAGATTTTAGTGCCTTGTTTCAGGCGCTGCCGTTTGTTAGTGCGGGCCTGGCGGCTTCCATATTTCATTATGGGCAGCTGAGCATTCAGGAATTGAAGTCGTATTTGGCAGCGCAGCATATTGCGGTTCGCCAATAAGCATATCAAGAGAGGAGTAACAATGGAAGTCAATATAGATTCACTACGCTGGGATGCCAACGGACTGATTCCGGCCATTGTACAGGATTATAAGAGCAAACAGGTGTTAACGCTGGCCTATATGAATAGGGAGAGTTTGGCGATTACACTGGAGGAAGGGTATACCTGTTTTTGGTCAAGAAGCCGGCGCTGCCTGTGGCGCAAGGGAGAGACCAGCGGCCATACGCAGCGAGTGGTTGCGATTACGGCGGATTGCCATAACGACGCGCTGCTCATAGAGGTAGACCCTAAGGGACCGGCCTGTCATGAGGGAACTACCTCCTGCTTTCACTACCCGCTGCACAGCGGGCAGGAGAAGGGGGCGGAGCCTTTTTCGCCCGACGGTTTATATGCGCTCTTACAGGAGCGTAAAACGGAAATGCCTGAAGGATCGTATACCACGTATTTATTTCAAAAAGGATTGGATAAAATTTTGAAAAAAGTTGGCGAAGAGTGCACGGAGGTAATTATTGCCGCTAAATCAGACGAAGGCAATGCGGAGCTGATTTATGAACTGGCGGATTTATATTATCACGCGCTGGTGCTTATGGTTGAAAAGGGCGTCTCCCTGGAAGAAGTAAAAGCAGAACTAGCCTCGCGGCATATTATTGATCATAAAGTGAAGCAAGAAAAAATGAGATAATGCGATTGCTGAACCTATATAGGGGGAGAGGAGAGAAGTATGTTCGATACATTTAGGCCGCGGGAGTATGTATCTTCCATTTTTGATGTAGATTATGAAGAGCTTTGGGAAAATGGAATTCGGGGGCTACTCTTTGACATTGACAATACGCTGGCTCCGTATGACGATCCATTGCCGAATCAATCCACAGAGGAGCTGATGGACGAGCTGCGTGAAGCTGGATTTTCAATATGGATTATTTCTAACGGCAAGAAAGAGAGAGTACTTTCTTTTGCTCAGAAATTAAAGGTACCCGCCGTTTGGAAGGCCCATAAGCCATTTCCTACCAATATTGTAAAAATTCAAAATCGAACGAAGCTGGAATCGTCCCAGCTAGCAATTATTGGAGATCAAATTTTTACGGATGTTTGGGCCGGCAATCGAGGGAAGATTTATAGTATCTTGGTCAAACCAATTTCGGAAGAGCGAGACGAAGCGATTACCAAGGTAAAACGCGGGTTAGAGCGGATTATGATTGCCAAAATGCAGCTTAATTTAAAAACACGGATCCGGAGATACCGGGAAAAGAAAGCTATTATGCGAGTCGACGGCTCCACGCAGCTTTTGGCCGTGATTGGCGACCCCATTGCGCATACGTTTTCGCCTATGATTCACCAGATTTTTATTGATCTGCGGGGCGATAACTTTGCGTATGTACCGTTTCATGTTTTGCCGGACGGTTTGGAGTGTGCGGTGCAGGGAGCGCATCAGCTGGGCATTCGGGGCATTAATGTAACGATTCCGCATAAGCAGGCGGTTATGTCTTATGTTTGCGATTTAGATTATAGCGCGCAGCTTGTGGGAGCGGTGAATACGCTCCAATGGACGGAAAAAGGCTATAAAGGATTCAATACCGATGTCGACGGATTTACGCAGCTGCTTACCATGCATCATTTCCCCATTAAGGGTAATCGCGTGTTGATTTTAGGGGCCGGAGGCGCGGCTTGCAGCGCGTTAACGGTTTGCTATTTGCAAGGAGCGCAAGAAGTCATGATTTATAATCGCACGCAGGAGCGGGCGCAGCAATTAGAGCAGACATTTACAGAGAATTTACGGCGGCTTAATCGGCCTCTGGCTATGAAAATCCGCGTACTGAATCAAGCGGACTTAGAAAAAGAAGCGTTTCCTATTGTGCTGCAAACGACTTCTGCGGGCATGTATCCGCAGGTTGAAGGGCTGCCTGTGGAGCAGGAGGCCTTTTATGCGCCCATTCAGTATGCGGCTGATATGGTTTTTAATCCGCTGGAAACGGCATTTTGCCGCAAGGTGAAAGAGCATGGCGGGCTGGCGGTAGGCGGTTTGTCTATGCTCTTTTACCAGGGCCTGCGTTCATATGAGATTTGGACGGGCCAGGAGTTTACTCCCAAGCAGAGAGAGCATATGCATGCACGGTTTCAAATGATGGCTAAAAGGAGAATTGGCGGTGAATAAAGGGCAAGAAGAAAATCTGTTTTTAATGGGCTTTATGGGATCGGGAAAAACTACGATTGGACAGAAGCTGGCTAACGCCTGCGGAAAAAAATTTTGTGACATGGACCAGGAGCTGGAAAAAAGAGAAGGACGGTCGGTGTCGCAAATTTTTGCAGAAAAAGGGGAGGCCTATTTTCGAGAAAAAGAGACAGAGCTTTTAGCGGAACTATTATTGAAACAGGGGCATATTATAGCCTTAGGAGGCGGTACGCCGGTGCAGACAGCTAATAGCCGGTTACTGCAAAAATATGGCGCGCGGGTTTTGTGGCTGGACGCCGATGCCGAGGCCATATACCGAAGACTGGCCTGCGATCATACTAGGCCGCTGCTAGAAGGTTTAACGGATCAGGAAAAGTACAACAAAATTGCAGCGTTATTAGCGCAAAGAAAACCCTGGTATGCATGGGTGGCAACACAAAAATGGGAGAATCAGAGCATGGGTGAAGCGAAAGAATATACTATAGAAGAAACGGTAGAGAACCTGGCAGAGCAGGAGAGGAAAATACAGGAGCAGGAAGCGGCTGCTTGTAAAACCATATGGGTATTAAATGGTCCTAATTTGAATTTTTTAGGCATCCGTGAGCCGGCGGTTTACGGTACGGAAAATTACGCGGCGCTGGTGGCCTATGTAAAAGAAGCAGGTATTTCCTATGGCTTTACGGTTCGGTGCTTGCAATCGAATTACGAAGGCGAACTCGTAGACTGGATTCAAGATGCGTACCGCGAAGGCGTAGATGGCTTGGTAATCAATCCTGGCGCGCTAACGCATTATAGTTATACGCTGCGAGATGCGCTGGCCTCTGTCGCGGAGCGGCTTCCAGCTGTCGAAGTTCATCTGTCCGAGATACAAGAGAGAGAAGAGTTTCGGCACATTAGCGTGACCCGGCCGGTTTGTATCGATCAGGTAAGCGGGCTGGGGTTTGCTTCGTATGAAGCCGCTTTTGCGCGGTTAGCGGAATTTTTCAAAAAAAACAGTTGAAAAATGACAGGGAATCAGGTAAACTATAGATTCAGACGGTGTTACCATAGGTTCGGGGGGGATATACCCGAACGTATGCGTCCTTAAGCAGTATATACTTTACGTTTTTAACGTACACGAAAAGGAAAAAATTAGGAGGAATCAATTATGGCAGACGTACTGAGCGCTGGTGAATTCAGAAATGGCGTAACAATTGAATTGGAAGGAAATATTTATACGATAATCGAGTTTCAACATGTAAAACCTGGTAAAGGAGCGGCATTTGTTCGTACTAAACTTAAAAACATTATCGATGGCGGCGTTATTGAGCGTACATTCAGACCTACTGAAAAAGTAGATCGCGCGCATATCGATCGTAAGGACATGGAGTATTTATATAATGACGGAGACCTGTTCTACTTCATGGATACCGAAACATACGAGCAGATTGGTCTGAATAAAGATCAGCTGGGAGACGCGCTTCGTTTTGTCAAAGAAAATGAAAAGGTTAAAATTCTGTCTCATAATGGCGAAGTATTTGGGGTTGAGCCGCCGTTATTTGTAGAACTGGAAGTTACGCATACGGAACCCGGTATTAAAGGCGATACAGCCACCAACGTTATGAAACCGGCTACCCTGGAAACGGGAGCAACTATCAATGTTCCTTTGTTTATCAACATTGGCAGCAAAATCAAAATCGACACACGTACCGGAGAATATTTAGGAAGAGCCAATTAAGGTTAGTCAGTTAAGGAGGAGATAGTATGGCAAAGTCGGTGTTTCAAGGATCCGGCGTAGCATTGATTACCCCATTTAATGAAACTGGCGTCGATTTTCAAAAACTGGATGCATTGATCGAATTCCAAATTCAGGGCGGAACGGATGCTATTATTATTACCGGTACTACCGGTGAGGCATCCGTAATGACGGATGAGGAACAGATCGAGGTAATTCGGCATACAGTTGATACCGTACAGCATAGGATTCCGGTTATTGCCGGATGCGGCTCCAACGACACAAGACACGGCGCGCAGCTGAGCGCTATGGCAGAACAGGTAGGAGTCGATGCTTTATTAAGTGTTACCCCTTATTACAATAAAACAACGCAGCAGGGATTGGTGGAGCATTTTTCATACATTGCCAAAGCGGTATCGGTACCGGTAATTCTATACAATGTACCGGGAAGAACCGGTATGAATATGGCTCCGTCTACGGTAGTGACGTTGATGGAGCGGTGCGACAATGTTGTTGGCGTTAAAGAATGTAATTTTGACCAGGTAGGCGAGCTCATTCGCTTAGGCGGACCGGACATTCAGGTTTATTCCGGAGAGGATGCGCTGGCTGTTCCGTTAATGAGTTTGGGCGGTCGCGGCGTTATTTCTGTACTCGCAAACTTAGTGCCTGCTAAGGTATCTGACATGATGCATGCCTGCTTAGAGGGCGATTACGCTAAAGCAGGGCGCCTTCAGGTTGAGGTTTTACCGTTGATTCAGGCCCTGTTTTCAGAAACCAGCCCGATTCCGGTGAAAGAAGCCATGAATCAAATGGGCATGCAGGTTGGCC
Source organism: uncultured Clostridia bacterium (assembly GCA_944383515.1). Lineage (GTDB taxonomy): Bacteria > Bacillota > Clostridia > Lachnospirales > Bianqueaceae > CALWPV01. The sequence continues at coordinate 61,835 of CALWPV010000026.1, read as the reverse complement.
AGTGTCGTTTGCCTCTTACAACCATGCAGGAGAAGACAAAGCAGAACTTAATTTCGGTTATGCAATCGTATGGATTGATTGCTTAATTCGGCTGCCCATACCGTGCAGTAAACGCACCAAAAAGGCAGTGAGCTAAAAAAGTAAAGAGGGTATCCCCTGGGGGGACGCCCTCTTTTGTAGTATAAAAATTTAGTTTTTACAGCCGAACAAAAGGAACGGCTAAAATGAGCAATAAAAAAAGCTTCCAATCGGATTCGAACCGATGACCTACGCATTACGAGTGCGTCGCTCTACCGACTGAGCCATGGAAGCAAATGCTTAATTATAATAATACATTTTGGAGCATTTGTCAAGATGAAATTTCAATTTTTTTCTTTCACAAATTGACTTTATTCTAGCCTTTTCGTATAATAACAAGAGCAAAGGTAGTTTGTGTTGGAGCGTTACCCGGACTTTTTGGCGAAATGATCTCTTTTCGCCTTTCCTTCACTAACGCTCCGGAAGGGAGAATAAAAATGAAACGAAATATACTTGTAGGGCAATCCGGTGGTCCTACCGCAGTAATAAACAGCAGTCTGTACGGAGTTTGGAAAGAAGGAAAGGCACACCCGGAGGCGATTGGGACCATTTATGGTATGGTAAATGGGATCAGTGGCTTTCTAGAGGAACATATATTAGATTTAACCGCGTTACCGGAAGAGCAGGCTCGGCTGTGGCGTACTACTCCAGCAGCGTATTTGGGCTCTTGCCGTTATAAATTACCGGAGAATTTAGACGACGCGGTGTATCCCCTTATTTTTGAGAAACTGCAAAAATATCAGATTGGTTATGTGCTTTATATCGGCGGAAATGATTCCATGGATACGGTAAGCAAGCTTTCTCGGTATGGAAATAAAATAGGCAGCGATATTCGGTTCCTTGGGGTTCCTAAAACCATTGACAATGACCTGGTACTGACGGATCATACGCCCGGGTTTGGCAGTGCGGCTAAATATGTAGCGGCCATGGTACGGCAAATGGTCATGGATTCCGAAGTATATAGTACGCAGTCGGTAACGATTATTGAAATTATGGGACGTGCTGCCGGGTGGCTAACAGCCGCTTCCGTATTGGCGCGGCGTTTTGAGGGCGACAATCCGGTTCTTATCTATCTGCCGGAAACCGCTTTTGACATAGAAGCGATGCTAAGCCGGCTGCAAGCGCTTTTGCTTGTGAAGAAAAACATTATTATTTGTGTTTCTGAAGGCATTCATGATGCCGAGGGGCGCCTGATCTGTGAGTATGAAAAAGAAATCGGGGCCGATGTATTTGGACATAAAAATTTAACGGGCTGTGGCAAAGTTTTAGAGAATATAATTAAAGATCGATTGGGCATTAAAGTGCGTTCGGTAGAGCTGAATATTACGCAGCGGTGCAGTGCCACTATGGCGTCTCTGGTAGACGTAGACGAGGCAGATCTATGCGGACAGGAAGGAGTTCGGTTAGCGCTGAAAGGAAAGAGCGGGCTCATGGTGAGTATGCGAAGAAGCTCAGCGGATCCGTATACCATAACCTACGAAGGCGTTGACGTGAATCAGGTTTGTAATCAAGAAAAGTTGGTACCCGCTGCCTGGATCACCAAGGAAGGTACAGATTTAGACAAGGCCTTTATTGAGTATGTGTACCCCTTAATTCAGGGAGAATCCATGCCGCCCATGCGAGAAGGCTTGCCTGTTTTTATTCATAGGTCATAAGGCGGGCGCAGCATATCATGACGAATTACCGACTCACCATTCAATACTTGGGAACGCGTTATAATGGCTGGCAGCGCCAGGGCAATACGGAGAATACAATTCAGGGTAAAATAGAAGCTGTATTAAGCCGGCTACTCGGTACGCCGATTGAAATTATTGGTTCTGGGCGAACCGATGCAGGGGCGCATGCGTATGGGCAAATTGCCAATTTTCATGCGGAAACCGATATGCCGGAGGAAACCATGCTTCATTATTTAAATCAGTACCTTCCTAAGGATATTGCGGTTACAGAAGTGAAAAAGGTTTCGGAGCGGTTTCATAGCCGGTTTCATGTGAAAAGCAAAACGTATCAGTACCGCATTTGGAATAGCGATATTTCTAACGTATTTGAAAAGCAGCTGGTTTATGAGGTTACGGACAAGCTTGATGTTGACCGCATGAAAGAAGCGGCGCTGTACTTTTTGGGCGAACATGATTTTCGTGCCTTTTGCTCCAATCGCCGCATGAAAAAATCTACGGTGCGCGTTCTGTATGAGATTCACATTGAGGTGCTGGAACCAGAAATTCGCATTACCATAACCGGCAACGGATTTTTATATAACATGGTTCGCATTATTGTGGGAACTCTGATTGAAATTGGCATGGGAGAGAAAAATCCCTCAGACGTGCCAGCTATGCTGGCGGGAAAAGACCGGCGCAACGCTGGGTTTACCGCGCCTCCCGGAGGCTTAATGCTAATGGAAGTAGAATATTAAAATCGCCCTGCACCTGAGGTAGGCGCAGAGCGATGGATACAATGAAGCGCTATATAGTGCCCTGGAGCGTTCTCTAGGGTACTTTTTTACGTAAACTCGCTTATGGCGGCGTTATGAATGAGGTGACGCAGCCGGGTGAGCTGCTGATTATCCCTTGTGGGGTGCACCCGGTTGGTTAATAAAATCACATAAACGCCGCTGTCACGATCTAATGCCAGCGAAGTACCGGTAAATCCAGTGTGTCCGATGCCCGCGTTGCCAAACAGATCGCCAAAGAAAGTAGGCGCCGGTCCGCTCAGCTGAAAGCCCAGTCCACGGTTTTCGTCGGTTCCGGGCGTATAGTTTTGGCTGGCTAAATGCATTAACCGGGCCGAGACCAGAGGACGGCCCTCACGGGACAGCATGGCGGCAAAACGGATCATATCGTTTAAGGTAGAGAACACGCCGGCGTTGCCGGAAATACCGCCCAAAAAGCGTGCATTTTCGTCGTGTACCACGCCCGGCTGTCCGGGTCCCATTAGCGTCATAGATTCAGTCAGAGCGATGTTAGCCGGATCATTGGTGAGTTCATTCGCTAGGGGAAGATATCCGGTATGGTGCATGCGAAGAGGTTCGAATGTCCATTCACGGGCCAGCTGATCCAGCGTTTCACTCGTAATTTTTTCCATGATTTTACCTAGTAAAATGAAGCCCATACAGCTATACGAAACGCCTTGACCGGTGGGATAGGCGAGCGGCGTATGAAGAATCACTTCCGCAGCTTCCTGGGGCGTTTGACATAACTTCCATAAATGGAGCTCGGAAGGAAGACCGCTCGTATGCGTCAATAAGTGATGTATGGTTATGGACTGTTTGTCTGCCGGCACATGATCAAAAAAATCGGCAACGCTGTCGAGCAGGCTTAAGGATCCTTCTTGAATCATGTGAAAGGCACAAAATGTGGTAGACAAAATTTTAGTCAGGCTAGCCATATCGAAGAGGGTATCGGCGGTAATTTCCGCCGCTCCCTCTTCATAAGAAACGTGTCCTACGGTTTGTTTTAGAAAAACCTGTTCGCCACGTCCAATGGCAAGCGCCGCACCGGAAAAGGCATGGTTTTGCAGCGCTTCTTCCAGTAAAATTGCGCAGCGTGATGGAATCGGTAATGACATAGTGAGAAGACTCCTTATTGACAAATTTTGCCCATAATAACAGGGTGGTGCGCGCCTGTTGCAGCCGGTGCATTATTGCACTCTCCGGAAATGGCTTCATTCGCCAAAATTGCGAAAGCAACCGCTTCCTTGGCGCTGCTGTCAAGGCCTAGATCTTCGTTAGTCATAACCTCTGTTTTCGGAAGACTTTCTTTGATCATGCGCATTAAGGTAGCGTTTAAACTACCGCCGCCGCCTACAATCAGTCGGTCAGGCTGGGGCTGGCAGTGGTTGTATACGGCGTGGGCAATGCTGGAAGCCGTAAACTGGGTGGTTGTCGCGATCAGGTCTGCGTCAGAGAGATTTAACTCTTTACCGTAAGAGAAAATCTGATCGACAAAGGCCTCGTCGTAGTGTTCCCGTCCGGTTGTTTTAGGCGGCGCCTGATACAAATAGGGATCCTGCATGAGCGTCTGAAGAAGCGCGTCGCTAACCGTACCGCTTGCCGCCAACTTACCTCCTTCGTCATATCGAGCCTTCCCCTGGGTAATGCGGGAAACCACAGCATCGATTAACATGTTACCGGGGCCGGTATCAAACGCCGAAAGATCTTCTAAGCGTCCGCCTGCCGGCAGAATGGTTATGTTTCCGATACCGCCGATATTTTGTAGTCCAACGTTCCGGTTGGGATCGCTATATAAAATATATTCCGTATACGGAACGAGCGGCGCACCCTGCCCGCCGGCCGCCATATCCCGCACGCGAAAATCAGACACGGTAATAGCGCCGATCCGTTCGCAAAGAATAGAGGGCTCACCAAGCTGTAGGGTAGCTGCAATAGAGCGCCCCAAATACGGCTCGGCAGTAGGAATATGATATACGGTCTGACCGTGGGTACCAATTAAATCGATATCCTGCGGCGAAACGCCGGCCTTTTCGCAGAGCATAAGACAAGCGTCGGCAAAAAGCTCTCCCATGAAGGCATTAAATAAACAAGCTTCTTTTGTGCCGCCAAATTGACCGCCGGCCATTTGCAGAATCCGTTCTCTAACCTCCTGGGTATAGGGTGGGCTTACAAAGGCAAGCTGCTCCACTTTGGTCAAAACACCGTGTCCGGTAATGCGGACCAGCACGGCGTCAACGCCATCGGCTGATGTGCCGCTCATGAGACCAATAACCAATTTTTCATTTTTTTGTATTATATCCTGAAGCATACGTTGACCTCCCAGAAAAAAAAGTGATATAATATACGAGTTCTATTAAACTATTTCTCTCACCAAAAGTCAAGAGAATGGAGGATAAAATGCAAGAATATTTTCCTTTAACCAAAACAAATTCGTCAAAAGCGCTTATAATGTATAATAAGGCGAGCCAGCGAGGCGAGCAGTTGTATTTACCGCTAACGCAAGAGGCCTTTCATGCGCTGTTTTTAACGCCGCCTAAAAGCGGCGATCATGTATTTGCTTTCTATGAAGCCAGACAAAGAGGGTTTATTTGCGGGGTTCTTGACAGTATTACAACACGGTTTTTCTTAACTTTAATTGAGGTGGAGCCTGGCTACCGGCAAGAGGGTATCGGCTCTCTTTTGCTGGCTGGATTAGAGCAGGAAATGCAGCGTTTTGCCGCCGCGCGGCAAGTGTCTTTTACAGAGCTTGAGGTTTCGTATTTTAACCCGATGAATATTACCTGGGTACTGCCGGGAACCGAAGGGCATCGGCATCCGAATGCGTCGGGCGTGAGGCTGGGAAGCGATGCTCATTTGTTTTTGAAAAATCGGGGATTTGAGGATTTTACGATTCAAAATTCGTATCACCTGGATGTAACGCGTTATGTATATCCCAAGGCTTCGTTAGCGCGGTATGAAGAGAAAATGAACTCCCGCGGGCTGACTGTTGAACTGTATGATCCTGCGCGGCATTATGGTATGCAGGACCTGGTCGATGACCTGAATAATGATTTGTGGAACTGGCAGATTCCGGCTGAAATGAACCGCGAAGGCGGACCGCGGCCGATGCTTATTGTTTCGGACGGCGGTAAAATAGTGGGTTTTGCGGGCCCGATTGTGCCGGATGCGCATGGACGGGGCTTTTTTTTAGGGATTGCGATCCATTCTCAATACCGCGGCTATGGAGCGGCTACGGTTTTGTTTAACCATTTATGTTTGGAATTTCGGCGCGCCGGCGCTCAGTATATGACATTGTTTACGGCGGAAGATAACCCGGCTCGGCACATTTATGAGCGCGCGGGTTTTAAAATTCATGCGTCTTGGGCCGGAACCAAAAAGAAAGAGAACTGATTATGAAAACTCTTTTGGAACAGATGCGGCAAGAAATCGGCGAGCGGGCTCTGGATATTCGTCAGGTAAGCCCTTTGGCGCTGGCGTATGTAGGAGATACCGTTTTTGATCTGTATGTGCGCACGCAGCTGGTGCTGACGAAGGAGGAGGCTCCTAAGTTAATGCATACGGACGCGGTACATTTTGTCAAAGCCTCGGCGCAGGCACAAATGGCTAAATATTTGCTAGACAGCTTAAATGAAAAAGAAACGGCAGTGTTAAAGAGGGGGAGAAATCAGAAATCGCTTTCTGTTCCTAAAAATGCGCTGTTGTTAGATTATAAATGGGCTACCGGCTTTGAAGCTTTGTTAGGGTATTTATATGTGACGGGACAAAGTGAGCGGCTCTATGAGCTGATGCATCGGGCGACCGAATGGTTTACAGAAAAGGAGAACGTGCAGTGATCAATCAAAGTTCAATGATTTATGGCAGAAATGCAGTGCTGGAGGCGCTGAAATCTGGAAGAGCGATTGAAAAACTATATGTAACCAGGCCCCCTCATACGGGATCGTTAGCGGCGATTATAAGGCAGGCAAAGGGGCAGCGCATTGTCGTGCAGGAAACCGATAGGGCAAGGCTGGATGAAATGGCTCAAAAGGGCAATCATCAGGGCGTGATAGCCATTGGCGCGCAGACCCAGTATGTAGAGGTAGAAGATATTTTAAAAAAAGCGGAAGAAAAGGGAGAAGCCCCTTTTTTAGTCATTTGTGAAAGCATTCAGGACCCGCATAATTTGGGGGCTATTTTGCGCAGCGCGGAAGCGGCCGGAGTGCATGGCGTGATTGTTTCTAAGCATCATGCGGTGGGGCTTACCGAATCCGTGGCTAAAACGGCGGCCGGGGCCTTGGAGTATGTACCGGTAGCCAAAGTTAGCAGCGTTGCCAAGTTAGTGGAAGATCTTAAAAAAAGAGGTATTTGGACGGCCTGCGCCGATATGGACGGGGAAAGCGTCTATCGGGTCAATTTAAAGGGGCCGTTAGCGCTGGTTATTGGTGGCGAACATGAAGGCGTAACGCCTCTGGTTAAAAAACGGAGTGATTTCGTTGTTAGTCTGCCTATGAAAGGGAAAGTGACTTCTTTAAATGCGTCGGTGGCAGCGGGAATATTAATTTTTGAAGCGCTGCGTCAGCGGGAAGGATAAGTAAGAATGCAGTGGGAAGCCATGACAGACGAAGAGCTCATTGATGCCATTCGCCGCGGTCCGGGCAGCGAGGAAGCGCGAGAAGCAACGAATGAACTGCTGGAGCGCTATAAAGAAGTGGTGCGCAGTAAGGCCAGGGCCTATTTTCTAATTGGCGCCGATAGAGATGACGTCATTCAAGAGGGAATGATTGGCTTATATAAGGCAATTGTTGACTTTCAACCGCAAAAAATGACGAAGTTCAGAAGCTTTGCGCAGCTTTGCATTCAAAGACAAATTGTTTCGGCCGTCCGCCTTTCGTCTCGGTTAAAGCATTGGCCTTTGAATTCTTATATATCTCTGGATCGATCGGTGAATGACGAAGACGGAAAAGAAATGAGCTTAATGGAGCTTTTGCCAGACGCAGCCGGGCGCTCTCCCGAAGAGGTGCTGATGGACGAAGATAACCTTCATCAGCTGGAGAACGCAATAATTGACGCATTGAGCCCTATGGAAAAGCGGGTTTTGCAGCTGTTTTTAAAGGGACTGGATTATATGGAGATTGCTAAGGCTATGGACAAGAAGCCCAAAGCAATTGACAACGCGTTGCAAAGGATTAAGCGTAAAATTATGAAACTAACCTCTGATTAACTGAAGGCCATGTGTGGAGGGTTTGGACCATGGAACAAATACAGGAACAAGATGTGTTGCAGCTGAAGGCGTGGATACATGGGAAACAACCGATGGAGGTACGTAACTATTTATCGACACTGATGCCGGCGGATATTGCCATGTTGTTTGAGGATCTGGAGGAAGAAGAGCGGCTTATTGCTTTTCGAATTTTACCCAAAGAGCTGGCGGCCGATGCCTTTGTATACTTCGATAATGAAATACAGGAAGATCTCATTCAGGCTTTTAACGACGTTGAGCTTAAAGAAGTATTCGAACAGGTATTTTTGGACGATACGGTAAATATTATAGAAGAGATGCCGGCTAATGTCGTGAAAAGAATTTTGCGCAGCTGCCGCCCGGAGCGGCGAAAAATGATCAATGAGCTTTTGCAGTACCCTGAAGAGAGTGTCGGCAGCTTAATGACCATTGAATATATTGCACTGCGCGGCAGCATGACGGTGCGGCAGGCCATTGACAAGATCAGAAAAACGGGTATGAATAAAGAAATGATTTATACCTGTTATGTGGTTGACGATCAGCGGCACCTAGAGGGGCTGCTTTCCATTCGGGATTTGCTAAACCATACCGATGAGACACCGATAGAAACGTTTATGGAAACCAATGTCATTTCGATCGGTACGCATGACGACCAGGAACAAGCGGCGCAGATGCTGAGTAAATATGACTTTTTGGCGCTCCCGGTGGTGGATTACGAAAATCGTTTGGTGGGTATTGTCACGATTGACGATGCCGTGGACGTATTGCAGGAAGAGAACACAGAAGATATGGAGATCATGGCGGCGATTGCCCCCAGCGATCACCCCTATTTAAAAACGACGCCACTTGAAATGTGGGGCAAACGAATTCCTTGGCTACTCTTTTTAATGCTTTCGGCCACATTTACCGGCATGATCATTAGCAATTTTGAAGATAAGCTGGCTGCTTATGTAGCGCTTACGGCCTTTATTCCCATGCTTATGGGAACAGGCGGTAATTCGGGCGGGCAGGCCTCGGTTATGATTACCCGCGGATTGTCGCTGGGAGAAATTGAGATTAGCGATCTTCCTAAAGTAATTTGGAAGGAATTTCGAGTGGGAATTTTATGCGGAGTTACGCTAGCGATTGCAAATTTTGGAAAAATGCTGTTAGTCGATCGGTATTTAATGCATAATCCTGATATTACGATTTTGGTGATTACAGTTGTTTCCCTTACCATTTTAGTGGAAGTGATTGCCGCCAAGATTGTAGGGTGCATTCTGCCGATTGCCGCTAAGCGCTTAGGGCTGGATCCGGCAGTTATGGCTAGTCCGTTTATTACCACTATTGTCGATGCTCTCTCGCTTCTCATATACTTCCAGCTGGCAGTGGCGATTTTGCATATTTAAAAGCGCGTTCGTTGACTTTATAACCATATATGGTATAATACCCTCATAGAACGACTGCAAGAATCCTGAAAGGATTCTTGCTAAGTTGGCGCGTTTACGCGCCAATCTTATGGTATAATACCCACACAGGACGACCGTAAGAATTCCGAAGGAATTCTTACTAAGTTTGGCGTGCAACGCCAAACTTATGGTATAATAGACGCAGCATACAGTTTATCGCAGTTTCAATCGCCTGCGCTGCGTCTTAGAGTTCGCTTACAGCGAACTCATGTATAGCATGGTATGGCGTTTATAGAACGACTGCAAGAATTTTGAAGGGATTTTTACACACAGGGAGGATATTGAAAATGATGGAATATATTTGGTTGGCCATTCTGATTTTATCGGTTGCTATTGAAGCGATCACAATGGGACTCACTTCTATTTGGTTTGCTTTTGGAGCGTTAATTGCGCTATTTGCTACGCTGTTTGGCGGCCCGCTTTGGCTTCAGATTGTGCTTTTTATTGTGGTTAGCGTTGTCACAATGATTTTGACCAGACCGCTTGCGATTCGGTACCTGGGACCGGTTTTGAAGAAAACCAATATTGACGCAATCCCTGGAAAAACAGGCATTGTTGTTGAAACGATTGTGCCGGTAGAAGGCCGGGGACAGGTGAAAATCGACGGCCAGATCTGGTCTGCCAAATTGGAAGACGAAACGGCGCAGCTGGAAAAAGGCATGACAGTGATTGTCGATCGTATCGAAGGGGTTAAAGTCGTTGTACATGCCGCATAAGTAAAGGAGGGGATCTATATGTGGATTACCATTACCATTATTGTTATTTTACTCGTTCTCTTGCTGGCCTCTTGTTTTCGGATTGTACCGCAGGCGAATGCCTATGTAGTTGAACGGTTGGGGGCCTATAAGCAAACCTGGGGCGTGGGGCTGCATTTCAAAGTTCCGATTATTGATAAAGTAGCTCGTAAAGTCAATTTGAAAGAGCAGGTGGCGGATTTTCCACCACAACCGGTTATTACCGAAGATAATGCAACAATTCAAATTGATACCGTAGTTTTTTTCCAAATTACCGATCCCAAAGCATTTACATATGGCGTCGAAAATCCAATGATGGCCATTGCCAATCTTTCGGCAACAACGCTGCGCAATATTATTGGCGATTTGGAACTGGACGAAACATTTACTTCGCGCGATATTATCAACAGCCGGATGCGAATGATTTTAGACGAAGCTACGGATCCATGGGGCATTAAAGTTAATCGAGTAGAAGTTAAAAACATTATTCCTCCGGCAGAGATTCAGCAGGCCATGGAAAAACAAATGAAGGCAGAACGTGAAAAGCGCGAAGCTATTTTGCGTGCCGAAGGCACAAAACAATCACAAATCCTGGTTGCTGAAGGTAAAAAGGAATCGCTCATTCTGGAGGCGGAAGCCGAAAAGCAGGCCGAGATTTTGCGTGCGGAGGCTAAAAAAGAAGCACAGATCCGGGAAGCGGAAGGGCAGGCCGAGGCAATTCGGAAAGTGCAGGAGGCTACGGCCGACGGAATTACCATGCTTAAAAATGCTGGCCCTGACGCAGGCGTTATTTCCTTAAAGAGCTTGGAAGCTTTTGAACGCGCTGCAGACGGTAAAGCGACAAAAATTATTATTCCCTCGCAGCTGCAATCGCTGGCTGGGCTAGTAACCTCTGCCACGGAACTGGCGAAAGAAGTGGATTTATAAATTACCATGTTAGAATGGATTGTACGAGAAGAAGAAGCGGGTCGAAAATTGATCCGCTTTTTAGAAAAGCTTTTTCCGCATGCGAGCCGGGGCATATTCTTTAGAGCGCAGCGGGAACGAAAGCTTAAGGTGAATGGGAAAAGGCCGGCCGATTTAGCCTATTTACTGCAAACAGGCGATATACTTCGTATTTATTTTACCGATGCGCAGCTCGCTCAATTTGGATTCAAACCACAAGTTAAACGTAGCGTCGTAGAAAAAGAAGTACCGTCTGTACCCGTTTTATATGAAGACGCGCAGTTACTGATTGTAAACAAACCCGTTGGTATGCTTTCGCAAAAAAGTCACCCTGGTGATCTTTCTTTAACAGAGATTTGTCAAACTATGTTAAGGAAGCATGGCTGTCAAGAGAGCGCTGCTTTTAAACCGGCGGTGTGCAATCGGTTAGATCGAAACACGGCAGGAGCCGTGATCATTGCGAAAACCTTGCAGGCGAGTCAAGCGGTAGCGCAGATGCTGCGGGAGCATACGCTGGGAAAGTATTATTGGGCCATCGTTACCGGTGTTCCAACGGCGTGGCATGACTGGACAATGCTCACACATAACTGGCATAAGGACAAAGAAGCGAATATAGCGCGCCTTGCTTCGGCTACAGATAGAGACTCCGAGTCATCGTTAATAAAAAGCCGTGTGCGTTTGCTCAAGCCCTTGGCGCACCATTTGAGTTTGGTTGAAATTCAGTTACTTACAGGGAAAAGTCACCAGATACGAGCACAGCTTTCGTTTGAAGGCTTTCCTATTGAAGGCGATGGAAAGTATAATGCGAGGTCGCATCAATTTAGACCGCTCTTAGTGGCTAAACGGTTAGAATTTCAAAATTGCCCTTCACCACTTGCCTATTTGAATGGAAAAGTGGTAGAAGCGGCGCTGCCAGATGCCATGCAGTCCCTGTTAGACAATAAACATGTTGAAAAATAGCACCAATAAAAAGAGACCTGCTGCAAAATTTTGAATTCTGCAACAGGTCTTATTTGTATTATAGCCGTTTTTTCAATCCGTTCGCATACGCTATAAAACGTATGTATGGATTAGTGAAGTAAGCAGGATTGATATTTTTCAGGCACTTCGTTTTCATCACAGCACATGCTGATAATGAAATGAATGCTGTATTTTTCTGCCACATCGTTGACCTTGTCTAATAAGGTTTCGATTTGTGCGATATCAATTTTCGCGTTTTTCAGTAGACCGTCAATGAAAACAGTATTAATATCATAATCCTGAGAGAGAATACCGCAAACGAAGCCAAAAAATTCACTGCTGGTTTCCAAAGGATATTCCGCAACTTGAATTAAGCGAATCGCATAATCCAGCCGAAAAATTTGACTTTGGTCCGCGTCCACATATACGATATGACCGTCATTGGTTTTAACCAGGTTATTAGCCATGTCAATTAAACTTTTTGTTTTTCCAGCGCCTTGACGACCGGCGATCAATTGAATCATGAGAAACTCCTCCTTATACTCGCCTTTTTATAAAAGGCATGTAAATGTGTTGCATCCATTATATCATTTTAGAAGAGCTATTTCAAACCTTTTTTTTACTTTAACTAAAAATATCGCGCCTTGAGAACAATTCTCCAGGCGCGATGTGTGTTAAGGCTGACGGTAGGAATCGGCAGCAGCAATTTTGCCGTACATGCTAAGACAGTAGAGACCGGCTAATCCGACAGCCGCATAAATAATACGGGAAACCCACGAATAGCCGAATAAGGCATCAACCAGATTAAAGTTGAAGAAACCTATGAGACCCCAGATAATGGCGCCAATAATGGTTAAGGTCAAACATAGAATATCAAAAGGTTTTGCACTCATGAGATGATCCTCCTTTCTCTTCTTATCTTGTAGCATTTAGCCAAAATTATACGGCATATTTTTTGAAAAACGAACATTGACTTTTTTGGCAGATACGGTACAATAGAAAGGAATCAGTTACTTTTCTTGTATTTTTCAGGAATGGAGGTAATTATGAAAAAACTATATTCTTCAGTACTGAGAACCTTCAAAGGTGGTGTGCATCCGCCGGATGAAAAAAGGCATACGGCAGATATCGCCATTCAGGATTTTATGGATCCCAAGGGTGACATGGTTTTTCCTATGCTGCAGCATTTGGGGGCGCCATGTCGGCCTGTTGTTAAAAAAGGAGATTTCGTACTGCGTGATCAGGTCATTGGTGAACCGGACGGTTTGGGGGCGCTTGTATACTCCAGTGTATCGGGAACGGTGAAAGACGTTAAACCCATGCCGCACCCTAACGGAAGTAAAGTGATGAGTGTGGTGATTGAAAATGATCGTCAGTATACGACTATGGAAAAAGATATTCAGCCTTGCAGCTATAAAGAACTGAGTGCTGAACAGATTTTAGATAGAATCCGAAGAGCGGGTATAGTTGGTATGGGCGGCGCAGGATTTCCTACCCATATCAAGTTAAGTCCGCCGCCGGATAAAAAAATTGATCATATTATTCTTAACGCTTCTGAGTGCGAACCGTATTTAACCTCAGACTATAGAGTGATGCTGGAGGATTCCTGGAGAGTCGTTAATGGCCTTCGGATCGTCCTTTCTTTATTTCCCGGCGCTAAAGGCTATATTGCTATTGAGTCCAATAAACCGGATGCATTTCAAGCATTACAGCCTTATATTGAAGACGAAAACGACATAGAACTTGTTGGGTTGAAAACAAAATATCCGCAAGGGGGCGAAAAACAGCTGATCCATGCAGTGACACACAGAGAAGTGCCTTCGGGCGGTTTACCGGCGGATATCGGCTGCATCGTGATCAATGTCGACACTTCGGTGGCCATTTCACGAGCGATTACACAGGCCCGGCCATTACAGCGGCGGATTGTCACTGTCACCGGGGATTGCGTAAAAAATCCCGGCAATTATCGGGTTAGAATCGGAACGAGCTTTCGTGAAGTTCTTGAGGCGGCGGGCGGAGTAACCAAAGAGCCGGCTAAAATTATTTGCGGCGGTCCGATGATGGGAATGGCGCTCAGTTCATTAGACGTACCTGTCATTAAAACGTCTTCGTGTCTTTTAGTTTTTTCGGATTCTAAGGCATATTTACCGGAAGAGAGCGCATGTATTCGTTGTGGTAAATGTATTCAGGCCTGTCCCATGCACCTTCAGCCCTACGAACTGAATCAGTTGGTACTGCGCCGCGATTGGGACGGTTTTATTAAATGGCATGGCCCTGAGTGTATTGAGTGTGGTTCTTGCAGTTATATTTGCCCTGCTAAACGGCATTTAACGCAGACCTGCAAATTGGGGCGGCAGGTAGTTGCTGCCATGAGAAAGCAAGCAGCGAAAGGAGGAAAGAGCCATGGCTAAAGAAGGCATTCTTAGCGCGTCGACTTCACCGCACCAGCGGGCTGCGCATTCCACGGCTTCGATTATGCGCGATGTTATTTTCGCCATGATCCCCATTTTAATTTTTTCTGTTTTATATTTTGGCTGGCGAGTCTTATTGATTACCGGATTATCGGTTGCTTCTGCGGTATTATCAGAATGGATTTGGCAAAAGCTCACTAAACAGAAGGTTACGATTTCGGACTGGAGCGCCGTGGTAACGGGTATGCTGCTAGCCTTTAATCTGCCTGCGAGTGTTCCTTGGTGGATGCCCATAATAGGATCTGCCTTTGCCATTATTATTGTAAAGCAAATTTTCGGCGGGATCGGACAAAATTTTATGAACCCGGCTTTGGCGGCCCGCTGCTTCTTGTTAGTGGCATGGTCTTCTGCCATGGTAACCTTTCAGGTAGACGGAGTAACCGTTGCTACCCCTCTGGCCTATTTACAGTCAGGTGAAGAATCCATGGTTCCCAGCTATCTGGGCTGTTTTTTAGGTGTGATTCCCGGGTGCTTGGGTGAGACGTCCAAGCTGCTTATTTTACTAGGCGGCTTATATTTGATCTGGCGTAAAGTCATTTCTTTCGTTATTCCTCTTTCGTATATTGGTACCGTATTTGTTCTTTCTTACGTATTAGGAGGAGACGGACTGTATCAAATTTTAACCGGTGGTCTTATGCTGGGAGCTTTTTTCATGGCTACCGATTATACCACTTCGCCCATGAACGCTAAGGGACAGTGTATTATGGGAATAGGGTGTGGCATTTTGACCGTACTCATTCGTTTTTACGGCGGATATCCGGAAGGAGTTTCTTTTTCGATTCTACTCATGAATATCTGTGTACCGCTCATTGATCGTTTCACTATGCCACGCGTTTTTGGTACGGAGAAATCGTCTTTCTTTAAGAAAAAGGAGGAGAAGCAGTCATGAAACAATCATTGGTAGCTAAAATGGGATTGGTGCTGCTTCTTATTTGTGCAATCGCAGGTCTTTTTTTAGGCGTTGCCTACGAAACGACCAAAGATCTGATTGCTGAAAAGAAAGCATCGGTCAATCAAGAGGCCTATCAGAAGGTACTTCCTAATGCAGAGCAGTTAACGCCGCTTTCGGTCGATGCTTCACAGCAGACAGATATTTTAGAAGTATACGAATCCGATCAGGGATATGCAATTAAGGTTTTAGCCAAAGGCTATGCCGGCGACGATATTGAGATGGCCGTTGGGTTAGATCACGACGGTATGGTAACAGGCGTTGAGGTGATTAGCCATTCAGAAACGCCGGGACTAGGCTCTAAAGCGGCAGAAGAGTCGTTTTTAAGCCAGTATATTGGTAAAAGCGCGGATATGCAGCTAACGGTTACGAAAACGGGAGCGCAGTCTGAAGCAGAGATCGATGCCATTTCTGGCGCGACAAAAACCACCAATGGAGTCACGGCCGGCGTTAACCGGGCCTTTACGTATTTTAATGAATATCTGAGAGGTGAATCGGATGGCTAAATTATCAGAGCACATTAAAAGAGGTGTCATTACAGAGAACCCGACATTTGTTCAGGTTTTGGGCATGTGTCCCACCTTGGCGACAACCACTTCGGCCATGAATGGTTTAGGCATGGGATTATCTGTTTTAGTAGTGTTAATGGGATCGAATCTGGTTATTTCTTTGCTGCGCAAAGTAATTCCGGATAAAATCCGAATTCCTGCATTTATTGTCATTATCGCGTCGTTTGTTACGGTCATTGATCTATTTTTACAGGCTATGTTTTATGATACGCTCTACCAAAGCCTGGGCTTATTTATTCCGTTAATTGTGGTAAACTGCATTATCTTGGGCCGGGCTGAGGCGTATGCGTCTAAACATGGCCCTCTTGACTCCTTACTCGACGGTCTAGGTATGGGACTTGGTTTTACGCTGGCGCTCACCTTGTTGGGAGCCGTACGTGAAATTTTAGGCGCAGGCCAGATTTTCGGCTTGCAGATTATGCCATCTTCCTATCAGCCGGCCGTAATCATGGTTATGGCCCCCGGCGCCTTTTTCGCCCTGGGTATTTTACTCGCCGTTTTTACCGCTGTGCGGAAAAAAATGGAAAAACGGAAGTCTGACGTAGCAAAGGAGGAATAAGACATGGCATCGATACTTACTATTATTATTAGCTCGGTCTTTGTCAATAACTTTGTAATGTCACAGTTTATGGGAATTTGTCCGTTTTTGGGGGTTTCTAAAAAGCTGGATTCGGCGGTAGGTATGGGACTGGCCGTTACTTTTGTTATGACGGTGGCTTCTGCGTTTTCTAATTTGGCGTATACGTTAATTTTGGTGCCGCTGGAGAAGGAGTACCTGTATACGATTGTCTTTATTTTGGTGATTGCATCCCTGGTACAATTTGTTGAAATGGTCATTCAGAAAATTAGTCCGGCTTTGTATTCTTCTTTAGGCGTTTATTTGCCGCTTATTACAACGAACTGTGCTGTGCTGGGCGTTGCGGTGCTGAATATGCAGTCTGGCTATAATCTGGTAGAGAGTATTATCAATGGTTTTGCCGGAGGGCTAGGGTTTATGATGGGTATCGTTTTGTTTGCAGGGATTCGGGAACGTACCGCTCACAACCGAATTTTATCTTGTTTTGAGGGCTTTCCGATTGCGCTGATTTCTGCCGGCTTAATGGCCATTGCCTTCCTTGGATTCCAAGGATTAGTGTAAGGAGGGAGAGCATGATCATTCAGATTCTAATTCCCCTTGTTATTTTGGGGGTGCTTGGAGTAATCTTTGGTTCTTTACTTGGCTTTGCTTCAAAAAAATTTGCTGTTCCGGAAGATCCGTTGTTTCCCAAGCTGCGGGATGTACTACCGGGGGCGAACTGCGGCGGATGCGGTTTTGCCGGCTGCGATGCCTATGCGCGGGCGGTGGCCAGCGGCGAGGCGCAGCCAGGCAAATGTCCGGTAGGCGGCAGTGCCTGCACCCAGGCGATGAGTACCATATTGGGGGTGGAAACCGTGCAGGAGGCTCCCCAAGTTGCTTTTGTTCATTGCAGTGGAACCTGCGAAGCGACTTCCGATCGATTTCAGTATCATGGCGTTTTAAGCTGCCGGGAAGCGGCTATGCTGCCGGGAGGGGGCCAGAAGGCCTGTGCCTATGGTTGCCTGGGGTTTGGCAGCTGCGAACAGGTTTGTCCTTTCGACGCCATTCATGTGATACAGGGAGTTGCGGTTGTAGACGAGGCAAATTGTAAAGCCTGCGGGCGGTGTGTTAAGGAATGCCCCAAGCATTTGATTTCTTTAATTCCCAAAGACACAAAGGTACGGCTGGCCTGTGCAAATGCAGAGCGGGGAAAAGACGTTAAAATGGTTTGTGAAGCCGGATGTATTGCCTGCGGCTTATGCGTTCGCAGTTGTGAGGCCAAGGCAATTCAAATGGTAAATAACCTACCGAAGATTGACGCGGCGCTCTGCACCGGTTGCGGCGCTTGCGCTGAAAAATGTCCTGTTTCCGCTTTGCACAGGGTAACCCAGGAAGCATAAAAATATCAGGTGGCATAGAGATTCTATGCCGCCTCATTTTTTCAAAAAGTTCTTGTTTTGGCGGTATACAAACCAGGCAAATCATGGTAAAATAGGAATGATCCGATCTGGATTATGTTATACACCCGATACAAACAAAAGAGTTTATGTTTTATATACGGAGGGAACGATTGTGGCGGTAAGAGGAAAAAGTACACTTACACTTTTTTTATTTATTTTTGCAGGCATTGTTATAGGTGGTTTTATTGGGGACTGGTTAGGCGGCTATGACTTCCTTACCTGGTTGTCTTACGGCAAAACCTTTGGCCTGGAAACGGTAACCCTAAATTTAAGCATCATTCAATTAACCTTTGGATTTCAGTTTAGTATCAATCTGGCATCCATTATCGGTATTTTTCTAGCGATACTGATTTATCGCAAAATATAAGGTACAGGAAGTCGTCGGTATAAAATTCCAGATTTCGCTAATTCTAATATAGAGGAGATATCATGCCAGCATGCGTAGCATGCAAAAATGCGAGGTATCCATATAAAAATACAATTTACCGCAAGAAAAGAGGCCCTAGGACTAGTGTCCGGAAAGGGTTTCTATGAAAAATCAAACCGTTACCATGAAAGAGCTTCCGCTTTCAGAGCGGCCTTATGAGTTGTTAGAAGCTAAAGGCGAGGCGGCCCTGACGGATGCACAGCTGTTAGCCATTTTGCTTCGTACCGGTTCGGCGGGTGAAAAAGCGCTGGATCTGTCTTTACGGATTCTGAGTTCCATTCCGACAAAAGGGCAGAGTCCACTGGTTGCGCTACTGCAACAGCCGCTGACCAGTCTGAGAAGCTTTAAAGGAGTCGGCCGGGTAAAGGCCATTCAGATTAGAGCGCTGGCCGAGCTTGTGCGAAGAGCCAGTCACCAGCAGGCGGTGCCGCGGTTAACCGTGGATTCTCCGGCGGCCATCGTTCAGCTTTATATGGAAGAAATGCGGTATTTAACCAGAGAAGTCATTAAAATAGTTTATTTTAACGCTAAAATGCAGCTTCTGGGAGATCGCAATTTAACACAGGGAACCATGAATCAATCGTTGATTAGCCCGCGGGAGGTTTTTCAAAGTGTTTGGGAAATGGGAGCATATGCTTTCATTTTAATACACAATCACCCCAGTGGGAATCCGGAACCCAGTCTGAACGATATTTTGCTAACGGATCAGTTGAAACGGGCAGCGAAACTCATGGACATTCCTATGCTGGATCATCTGGTACTAGGAAATGGAAAATATTATTCATTTAAAGAGCATCAAAAGATGCAATAGAGAGAGATTACGGAGGTAAGCAATGTTTTTTCAAAAAGGGTTAGGAATTGATTTGGGGACTGCCAATACGCTGGTCTTTTTGAAGGGTTCGGGCATTATTGCCAATGAACCTTCTGTTGTTGCATTTAATAACGATACAAAAGAAGTCGTGGCTGTGGGAGACGAGGCCAAACGCATGATCGGCCGTACCCCTGGCAATATTGTAGCGGTGCGACCGATGAAAGATGGCGTGATAGCCGATTATACGACAACCAAGGCCATGCTGCAATATTTTATCCGTAAAGTTGTAAAACAGAAAGTGGGCCGTAAACCGAATTTAATTATTTGCATTCCCTATGGCATTACAGAAGTAGAGCGCCGGGCCATTATTGACGTCTCTTTGCAGGCGGGCTCCAGCGAGAAGGGAACGTATCTCATTGAAGAACCTATGGCTGCCGCCATTGGCGCCGGTATGCCGGTAGAAAATGCCATGGGGAACATGGTGGTTGATATTGGCGGCGGTACCACCGAGGTAGCGGTGATCTCTCTAGGAGGTATTGTGACCAGTAAATCGCTGCGCATTGCCGGCGATGCCATGGATGAAGCGATTGTTGCCTATGTAAAAAGGTCGTTTAACCTTATGATCGGAGAACGCACTGCGGAGCAAATGAAAATGACCATCGGTACGGCGTATGTTGACGAAACCACGCCGGAAGAGCGCATGACCATTAAAGGGCGAGACGTGATTACCGGACTGCCGCGTACCATTGAAGTGAATAATTTTCAGGTTGCCGACGCGCTGTATGACCCGGTTATGGCCATGGTCGAGGCGGTTAAGGCAACATTAGAAAAAACACCGCCCGAGCTGGCGGCCGATATTATGGACGCCGGTATTATGTTAACCGGCGGCGGGGCTTTATTAAAGGGACTTGATGTAATTATTGAAAAAAATACAGGTATGATGGTTAATATCGCCGACAATCCGCTGGACTGTGTAGCCAACGGAACCGGCGCTGTTTTGGAAGATTTAGAGCACTTAAAAAATGTTTTAGTTCCGGCTCGTATTATGCACTAAGGGTTTACAATGCAAGAAGAAAAGAAAAAAAGAGAAAGAAAAAAGCTAACGGTCAGAACCAAACTGCTGATTGGCATTTCTTGTTGTTTAGTTTTGTTGGTTGCTTCTTGGTTTTTAGGACAGCGCTTTGAGCCTGTTCGCAATGCCTTAAATTATGTTGCACAGCCCATTCAAAAGGTTTACGTATCGGTTGGTAATTGGTTTCAGGACGTATTCGATAATTTTCAAAGCAGAGACGCCCTAGAGCAGGAAAATTCACGGTTACAAGAAGAGCTTACGCGGCTGCAAAATGAAAACTTGCAGCTGCAAAATGACGCTAGGCGGGTAGAAGAATTAGAAGAACTGTATGAGCTAGATAGCTATTATCGCGACTACCCCAAAACAGGGGCCCAGATTATCAGCCTATCTCCTAACAACTGGTATGAATCGTTTATTATTGATAAGGGCAGTGCCGACGGTATTGAAGAGTATATGCCTGTTTTAGCCGGTGGAGGATTAGCCGGTCATGTCAGTGAGGTTTACGAGCACTATTCGTATGTTGTCTCCGTGATACACGAAAGCAGCTATATCTATGGTCAGATCAATCGTAAAAACGGAGATCTGGTTGCGGTGCAAGGAACAAGAACCAATCAGGCTTCGCAGACGGAAACAGGCTATGAAGAGCTGTGTATGATTCAGTTTGTCACCAATGATGTCGATATTACGGTGGGCGATGAAATTGTGACTTCGGCACTGGGCGATATTTATCCGCCCGGATTACACATTGGTACGGTTGTCGATATTCAGCCGCTGGAAACGGGATACGAAAGCGTTGCTTATGTGCGCCCCGAAGTGGATTTGGAGCAGATGGATACCGTGCTTGTTATTACGGAAATCTGGAAACAGGACATGCATGACGAAGTGCAAGAAGGAGGCGCGGAGAGCGGAGCGGTATCATGAGTCAGCTATTAGCAGGAGTCATAGGATTTCTACTGTTATTAGGCGAAGGAACCTGGCTGCATTATGCAGAGCTGGCTTCGATTACGCCTAATTTAACCTTGATTTTTGTGGTGCTATGGGGCCTTCTGAAAGGGAGTAGGCGCGGACGATATCTGGGGCTTGCCTTAGGGCTTTTGCAGGATTTTTTGTTTTGCCGCTATATAGGTTTTTACGGTATGGTCTATTATTTGCTGGGACATAGTAGTGGCTATTTTCAAAAGGACTTCTACCAAAGCCATGCGATTTTACCTCTTCTCATTGTTGCCGGGGCTGATTTGATATATGGGTTTTTGCAATATCTAGTATATTGTTTTTTTGCCGGGGATTTGGCAATAGGGTATTATTTGCTTCACAGAATTTTACCGGAAATGTGTTATACCGCCATGATCAGTGTAATTCTGTATCCATTAGTTTGTTGGCTCAGCCGGATGGCGGAAAAGATCGACAGCAATATGAGTAAGCTAAGAAAGGTAGGGAAGCGTGAATAAAGAAAGAAAGCGCCGCCGTTGGAGAAAGTCAAAGCGGATCACGGTAATTACAGTTTTTATTTTCGGTATTTTTGCATTTATGTGGGCAAGCGTTTACCGGATTCAGATTTTAGACGCCGATCTGTACCGAGAGCTGGCGGCTGAAAATACCTACGAGGAACAAACGACGAGTGGGATTCGAGGCTGCATTTACGATCGATATGGAAGACCCTTAGCGATTAACACGGAGTCTCTTTCTTTATACTATCTTCCGGATGCGAATCACCCGGATCTGAATGAAGCGCTGGTGTATTTGCTAGACATTCTGGAAACCAACGGGGATTCCATTTCGTTAGAACAGACGTTTCCGATTGGATATGACGAAAAAACGGGTTTTTACTATTTACCGGAATATGACGTGGGCAGCAATGAAGTAGCCTTATATAATTTTCTGGCAGAGATTTATAATACCAGCCGAGATGCGCTTACCTATGAGCAAAAAATGACTACGGCCGAAGAGGCGTTTAACCAGCTGGTACAAAATACGTTTGAGCTGCCGCAAATGGATTCTGTTGAAAAACAGCTGGAGCTGGCGCAAATTCGATATGCTATTTTTTGCGGTCGTTTTAATCCTACCGTTCCGGTTTTAATTGCCGATAATATTTCAGAAACAACGCAGGCTGCGATTATGGAGCGTCGGAGCGATTTCAATGGCTTTACGGTTCAGACAGAATACACAAGAGAGTATCCCGAAGGCGAGTTGTTTGCTCATATTGTCGGCTACGCCGGCCATATCAATCAGACGGAGCTGGAGGAACATGCCGACCAAGGGTATGATGCTAACGATACCATTGGAAAGACCGGCGTTGAGTTATATTATGAAGAACAACTGCGCGGTGTAGACGGGACGGTTCAGATTGAACTGGACGGAGATACGGGAGACCGTGTGAATGAGACAATTTTGGAGCCGGCGACCCAGGGAAACAGCATCTTTTTAACGATTGACCGGGATTTGCAGGAGCAGGCGTATGAGGCGTTATATGCCCAGATTAAAAATCTGTTACTGTCTAAGATTACTGGCCAGTCTTCTTCTACCGGGGAGACATATAGTTTGACCGACCTGTATTGTGCCTTGATTGACAATAATTTTGTTTCGATTCAAACGATCGAAGGAAGTCAGGGCGAATATGCGTCGGCGTTTCGTCAGACGTATGAAGCGCAGTCGGAATATTTGCTTGCGCAGTTGGAAGAGTCGATTTTAAATTCTAACCTTATTTTTAGTCAGTATTCGGAAATTTTGCAAGATATTTATAACCAGATGATTGAATCTATGCGAGATAACGAGCATTTGACGTATGATTACCAAAACGACACTGAATTTTACAGTGAATACTCCCAGGGGAATTTGACGATTCGCTCGTTCTTAGAGTATTGTCTTAATCAAGGGTATATTCATCGCGATATTTACGGTTTGGAGGAAGAGACCAATCTGGATGTTATTTTGCAAACGATAATTGAGCAAGAGTTCGATAATCTGCGCCGCAGCAATGACTACAAAAAATGTATGTATCGCTATATTATTGAAAATCAGCTGTACTCGGAGTCTTCTTTTCTGTATTTAATGTACGAAGAAGAGTTAATTCATAACCAGGACGGCAGCAGAGAAGCGGTTGCGTCGGGGAATATGTCCATTCTTAATTGTCTGATTCAGAAAATTGAGGAGGACGAAATTACACCGGCCGATCTGAATCTGGATCCGTGCAGTGGTTCTGCTGTGTTAACAGACTGTAACACAGGAGAGGTTTTGGCCATGGTTAGTTATCCGTCCTTTGATCCGAACCGTTTTTTGAGTGATACGGCGTATTATAATGAAATTGTGCAGGATAATTCAGGTCCCTTAACCTTTAGAGCGTTAAATGAAATGCGCGCGATTGGTTCAACCTATAAAATGTGTACGGCGATTGCCGGGTTAGATCTTGGCTATATTGACGAATATACCACCGTGTATGACGACTACGCCTATCCCTATGTCAACAGCGTGGATCACCCGACGTGCTGGAGCACCGTCAGTCATGGCGTAGTAAATGTAGTAACGGCCTTAGAGCATTCCTGTAACTACTTTTTCTATGACGTTGGGTATCGGTTATCGGATCCAACGGCCGATCATGAGTTCGATGACGATGTCGGTTTGAAAAAGCTGGCAGATTATGCGGAGCGTTTAGGGCTTTCTACTCAAACGGGAATTGAGATTGGCGAAGGAACGCCGAAGGCTTCGGATCAAGATGCCGTGAGATCGGCGATTGGTCAGGGAACCAATGCATTTTCGGCCGCTAATGTTAACCGGTATACCTGTACGGTAGCGAATGGTGGCAGCGTGTATAATTTGTTTTTGATCGACGAGATTCATTCTGCTGACGGGGCGCTGCTGTACCAGACAGAACCGGTCAAAGCTTCGGATACAGGAATTTCCGAAAGTATTTTTTCAATTGTTAAAGAAGGTATGCGACTGGTTGTTACAGAAGAGCATGCAGCTGAATTTGCTTCATTAGAGGCAGCCGGTATTCATACGGCAGGAAAAACGGGTACGGCTCAGGAGGCTAAGGATCGTCCGGATCATTCCTTCTTTACCGGTTACGCGTCGTATGAAAACCCTGAAATTGTAGCAACTGTGGTAATCCCCTATGGGGGAGGCTCGGCCAATGCGATACCCGTATTTCGCGATATAATTGCAAATTATTATGGGATTTCGCTTGACACAGAGCAGGATATGTGATAGATTGATTATACTTGCTATGAAATGCCGAGTGTATTTGTATAAAGCATACAAAAGATGATAAGGGGTTTGTATGGCTAGAACAGAGAACTTTCGACACATGGATATACTGGTTCTTGTACTGGTAACGATCCTAGTTTTATTTGGGACTGTAATGATTGGCAGTGCAAATGGATGGGTATATGATAGTGAGAACTTCACACTGGATGGGCTTATGGTTAGACAGCTGATTGGTTACGGCCTGGGGCTTGTCTTTATAGCTTGTATTCAGATTTGTGATTATTCCTTGATTAAGATCGTGGCGGTGCCTGCCTATTTGGTTGTTTTGGTCCTGCTAGTCTTGGTATTACGATATGGTGTTGGCGCCTACGAAAATGACGATGTGAGCCGCTGGCTCCCTATTGTAGGCGATATTTCCATTCAGCCGTCAGAGCTTTGTAAAATTGCTTTGACTATGGTGTTAGCATGGTTTTTTGACAAAGTAGGGGATCGCATCAATCGTATCCCGGTGCTTATGGGGGCGCTGGGTATTGCGTTTATACCGCTCATTCTGGTTTTTAAAGAACCGGATCTTTCTACTTCTCTAGTCATTCTAGCCATTGTAGCGGCGATTTTGTTTTCTTCCAAGCTCAGCTGGCGATATATTGTGCCGGGATTGGTGTTGGCGGCTATCTTAGTGGTTATCGTTTTTCTGGATGCATTAAGTGGCGATCCGAAGCTCTTAGGAGACTACCAGGCCGACCGAATTTTGGCTTGGCTTCATCCGGAAGATTATCAGTTAACCATCGCGTATCAATCGATTCAGTCGCGAACCGCGATCGGTACAGGTGGGCTTTATGGCGTAGGACTTTTCCAAAACGGCGGAACGGTACCGGTGCCTACCACAGACTTTATCTTTGGAATTATTAGCGAGGAGCTAGGATTGATTGGCGCCAGTATTGTCATTTTGTTGTTTCTATCCTTATCCCTGCGCATTCTTTGGATTGGCGCTCATGCCGAAGATGTTTTCGGCAAACTGGTCTGTATTGGAATTGGAGTTATGATCGCGGTACAATCGTCCATTCATATTGGTGTTTCTACCGCTGTTCTTCCCAATACAGGTCTGCCGCTTCCCTTCGTCAGTTATGGCCTAAGTTCGCTCACAGCGAACATGATGGGAATTGGCTTGGTACTAAGAATCAATGTTGAAAGCAAAAAAAACAAACTAAGGAGGTATGGAGTGTGAATATCGGTCTCATTGCACATGATAACAAAAAGGCTTTAATGCAGAATCTTTGTGTAGCATATCGTCATATTCTTGCGAAACATGAGCTGTGTGCTACCGGAACTACCGCGCGTCGCATTGAGGAAGTTACAAATCTGCATGTTAAAAAGTTTTTAACCGGATCGTTCGGAGAGCAGCAGTTATGTTCCCAAATCGATAATAATAATATTGATATGGTCATTTTTCTGCGCGATCCGGAAAATAGTCAGCCTCATGAACCTAATCTAGCCAATGTGGTGCTGCACTGCGATATGCATAACATACCTGTCGCTACTAATCTGGCAACCGCGGAGCTTCTGATTTTGGCATTAGATCGTGGCGATCTGGATTGGCGAATGATTTATAAATAAATAAGGATCGATGTGTACTGAATATACAAAAATATGGTTATGTATAAGAGGATAGACTTTGTCAGTGTCTATCCTCTTTATTTTGGACTCATACTACTTCTATGAAATGGCATATACTGAAATAAAAAGGAAAGGCATACAAGCCATGAAACGAGAAGATCTATATAGAAACAGAGGACAGCAGCCCGCGGCAATTCATAGACGTATACATAGCCGCAGATTCGGCGGGCCAGAAACAGGAAAACGATACCCTCTTTGCCACTGGCTGCAGGTTTTTCTTGCCCTGGCATTTCTGCTATGTGTAGTAGAGGGGCAGCTACTTTTTTCCCAGGAAACCGCTGAAACAATTAAATCAGAGATAACAGAGAGTTTAACCTATTCCATTACATTGCCTGACAGTGAATGGAGCGGTTCACTAAAAGAAATACTTTTACCTTCGGAATCGAATCCCTAAGGGTATCTCCCTTGAGAATCCGTTTGCATTCCCTTTTAAATTCATGTATAATAGGGCCTATGACATGAAAACATATTCATGTTGAAAAAGCTTACAAAGGAGAGAGCACTGTGAGTATTCATATTCCGGATTCACTCTTGTTATCGGTTCAAAAGCCGGCTCGTTACATAGGTGGCGAGGTCAATACGATTCATAAAGATCTTTCTTCTATTGACACACATTTTTGTTTCTGCTTTCCCGATGTATATGATGTCGGGATGTGCCATTTAGGCTTACAATTATTGTATCATGAAATCAATCGCTATGAAGGCGTATACTGTGAGCGTTCTTTTGCGCCGTGGCCCGATATGGAGGAGGCCATGCGAAAGCACCAGATTCCTTTATATTCGCTCGAAACATTTACGCCTCTTAAGGAATTTGATTTTGTCGGTTTTACATTACAGTATGAAATGTCTTATACCAATATATTAAACATGCTGGATCTGGCAGGCATTCCACTATATAGCCATGAGCGAACTGATGACGATCCGCTGGTTATTGCCGGTGGTCCGAATGCATATAACCCAGAACCCTTGGCCGACTTTATCGATCTGTTTTATATGGGCGAGGGCGAGGTAGAATACGAACATTTATTTAAAGAGTATGCAGCGCATAAAAAAAGCGGGAAAAGCCGTCGTGAGTTTTTAAAACTGGCGGCTCAGATTCCTGGTATGTATGTACCGGCGTTGTACGACGTCTTTTATGAAGAGGAGCCGGCTGAAGGCTGTCTGCATACCCCGCGGATTCAAAAAATAGTTCCAAACCAGCCTGGGGTGCCGGAAAAAGTTTCTAAAGTTATGGTTTCGGATATGGATAGCGCTTCGTATCCGACACATCCGATTATTCCTTATTTACAAATTGTTCACGACCGCGCCGTTATGGAGATTTTTCGCGGCTGCATTCGTGGTTGTCGTTTTTGTCAGGCCGGCATGATCTACCGTCCGGTTCGTATGAAAAGCAGAGAATGTATTTTACAGTGGGTCAATGAAACGTTAAAGGCTACTGGTTATGACGAGATTTCACTCACCTCGTTAAGCTCCAATGATTATCCGGGGCTGTATGATTTACTGCGTGAAATTCACCATACGTATCCGCATGTTAATGTTTCGCTTCCTTCTCTTCGCGTCGATGCCTTTTCGCTGCAGCTTATGGAGGAACTGGCGCAGGGCAAAAAGAGCGGTCTTACGTTTGCGGCAGAAGCAGGCACGCAGCGCCTGAGAGACGTTATTAACAAAGGAATTACCGAAGAGGAAATTTTAAGCGGTGTCAAACTGGCCTTTGAAGGTAAATGGGACCGCGTGAAACTCTATTTTATGCTGGGCTTGCCTACGGAAACCGAGGAAGATATTGAAGGCATTGCTGATTTGGCCGGCAAAATTGTTTCGCAGTGGCACAATATTCCTAAGGAAAATCGTTCACGAGATCTCAGAGTTACCGTGAGCACTTCTTTCTTTGTGCCTAAGCCTTTTACGCCGTTTCAGTGGTGCGCGCAGACGGAATATCAGAGCTACATGGATAAACAGCAATTTTTAAATAGCAAAATCTATAATAAAAAAATTCAGTATCACTGTCACGACGCGTTTTTAAGCACACTGGAGGGGCTTCTCGCCCGCGGCGATCGGCGTACCGGCCGGCTGATTTATGCTGCCTGGAAGCATGGGTGTCGTTTCGATAGCTGGTCCGATCTGTTTAAAGAAGAGGCTTGGCGTGCAGCGATTGAGGAAACCGGGACGGAGCTTTCGTATTACTGCTATCGCGAGCGGAAAGAAGATGAAGTTTTCCCTTGGGATCATATTGACGTAGGAGTTACCAAACAGTTTTTATATCG
This sequence comes from uncultured Clostridia bacterium, assembly GCA_944383515.1. Classification (GTDB taxonomy): domain Bacteria; phylum Bacillota; class Clostridia; order Lachnospirales; family Bianqueaceae; genus CALWPV01. Next base: position 33,556 of record CALWPV010000026.1, on the reverse strand, counting down.
CGAGTATCAAAACGGACTGCAGGGAAAGGTTACGCCAAACTGTCGTCAGCATTGTTCCGGATGCGGTGTTCGTACCTTAGCTGATTCAGGTGTATGTTACGAGGTGAAAGCAGAATGAAAAAACAATTAGTCTTTTATAAAGGCGGCCGCCTTAAATTTGTAGGTCATTTAGATTTAATGCGTACGTTGCAGCGGGCTATAACACGGGCTGCGATTCCCCTTGCCTATTCGCAAGGCTTTAATCCTCATCCGCAGATGAGCTTTGCCAGTCCGTTGGCGCTGGGCTGGACCGGAGAACAGGAAGTCATGGAGATTAAATTAGAGCAGGAAATGGCGGATGATGCTGTTATGAATCAGCTAAATGCGCAGCTGCCAGAGGGATTAAACATTATCCGGTGCCGCACAATAGAGGAGGGAGCGCCTTCTGTTATGGCACAGGTGCAGGCGGCGCTCTACCGCATTGTTTTTCCGAGCGAAGAGAGGACAAGCTGGCCGGCGCTTATCGATGACTATATGCGCCAAGAGTCGATTCTGCTGCAAAAAATGGGAAAAGTGCGCGGGCGTAAGCAGCGTGTGGAAGTCGATGTTAAGCCACTGATTTTTGATTGGCAATTGGAAGACGCACAAACGCTATTGCTGCTTTGCGCTTGTGGTAGCGAACAAAATTTAAAGCCCGATCTTCTGGTTCATGCGCTATATCAACAGATGGGACGCGAAGAGCTAAAGTTTGAAGAGCAAATTACTCGCCTTGAGCTTTTCGGAAAGAGTGAATTTGGCTACCAGAGTCTTTCTCATCCCGGAGAAATTTAAAGAGCGATGCGCCTGATTATTTCATGCACACAGCAGTATGCGCAGGCGGCTCTTTTATGGGAGAATCAGCTGATAGACTACCAAAAACTCCCCTTTAAAGAGAAAACACATCAGCTGGGCGATATTGTTTTGGCGGTTGTTAAAGAGAGGGTTCCTGGTTTAGACGCCGTTTTCATGGACATAGGAGAGGCTAAACCGGCATTTATGCCAGTTTCTAAAAAAGAGAAAACGACATATCGTCCTGGCATGGAGCGAATTGTACAAATTCGAAAAGAAGCCTACGCGGAAAAAGGCCCCGAGGTGACGGAGCACCTTAGCGTGACCGGCGCCTCGGTTGTGCTAACGCCGCAGGTTGCCTCCATTGGTGTGTCGGCCAAAATTACAGAGGACAAGGAACGGCAGCGACTTCGTAACATCGGTCAAACCTTTCCGCAGGCTGAGTCTGTAGGATATATTTTACGTACGGAAAGCAGGGGAAAATCCGTCGATATTTTGCAGGAAGAGGCCAAGGCATTATATGGTACGTACCAAAACATAGTAAGCCGGGCCAAGTTTAGCCGTTTGGGCGATACCCTGTATACGCAGGGAACTCCTTTAGGCCGGTGGGTTTTGTCATTTCCTACGGCGTCTATTGAGGGCATTGTTGTTGACGATCCCCGGGTTTTAGCTAGCCTGCAAGAAGAGATTGTACCCCTTCGTCCGGCTCTTAAAGAGCGTTTTCATTTATTTCAAGACGCCAAATGGACGGTTTTTGACGTTTATTCTATTTCTTCACAGCTGCAAAAAGCCACCCAAAAGCGCGTTCTGCTTCCGGGCGGCGGCTATTTATTTATTGAAGAAACTCAGGCTCTGGCAGCCATTGACGTTAATACAGGGAAAGCGCTTACGAAGGCCGATAAAGAAGCTGCGATTAGCCAATTTAACTTAAAGGCGATTCCCACCATTGTTCAGCAAATCTTGCTGCGTAATTTATCTGGCATCATTCTCATTGACTTTATCAATATGGATAGCAAGGTACATGAGCAGCAAGTATTAGAGGCCCTCAAAGACGAGTTTGCCAAGGACCGGCATGTGACTCGTATTATGGGATTTACCCGTCTCAAACTGGTGGAAATCAGTAGAGAGAGGAGAGGGGCCTCCTTATCGCAGCGCCTGGGAATTTCTAGTTAATCTTCCTTTCTTAAATGCACAGCTTTAGCGGCATCGCGTCTTCTGGCGTCTTCCAGCTGCGCATAGTGTTTACGGGTTGTATTGACGTCTTTATGGCCCAGTACATCGGCTACCAGATAGATGTCTCCTGTTTCATTATACAGGGCAGTGCCATATGAACTTCTTAATTTATGCGGCGAAATATGCTTCAAAGTAATTACACTTTGGGCATATTTTTTTACCAAATTTTCAACGGAGCGTACGGTTAAACGCCGTTTCTGCATAGAGAGAAACAAAGCGTTTTCATGTCCCGTCTGGGCTATGATTTGAACTCTTTCCTTTAGGTACGCCTGTAACGCCTCGCGTACTTCGCTGCCAAAATAGACGATCGCTTCATTCCCTCCTTTGCGCACCACTTTAATGCCATTGTGATTAAAATCGACATCTTGTATATCGAGTCCCACACATTCGGAAACGCGAATTCCCGTGCCCAGCAGCAATGTCATAAGCGCTAAATCTCTCGTTTTATTGGCTTTATGGTAGACCTGCTGTTTTTTCGTTAATTTATCGCCGGATTCCACCTGATCTAACAACCTGGCAATTTCATCGACATCCAGCTTAATAATCGATTTATCGTGGATTTTGGGCGTACTAATTAAAGAGGCGGGGTTTGACGGCAGCTTTTGATGCCGGTAAAAATATTTGAATAAGCTTCTTACCGCCGCCAGTTTGCGTGCCTTTCCTTTTTCGCCGTTTTGCATTTCATCGCCGGCGTCATTATTATAATATGTTAAATAATCCAAAAACATTTCCAGCTGCATCGGCGTTACCGTCGCTAAATCTTCTATTTGAATCTCGTTCATTTGTTTTCCTTCTAGGGAAGGAAGCGTCTCTAAAAGAAACTGAAAAAAGATTTTAAGATCATAGGCATACCCTAAGCGGGTACGTTCTGCCGTAGTTGGCTCAATTCCTCGAAAATATTCATAACAGAATGCAGGCAGCTGTCGAATTTGATTGCGAAGTTTAATAACCAGTTCTTTTTTTTCTTCTTCATGGTATGTCATGATCGACTCCATCCTTTCAAGCCGCCGTTTTGAATCGCGGAAAAAATACGGTTTGTCGTATGGTGGTCTCGTTGATTCCAAAGGCGAAGCTGCTGTGCAGCCTCTCCCCGTTTGGTGTAGCCATCAACCGGGCAGGCGTTGGTCAGAACAGGGAGCTGCTGCCGATTAGCAAAGTAAACAATTTCCGATTCGGGCACGTAAATGAGCGGTCTAATAGCATGAAGACCAATGCGGTCCCAGTGCGTTACCGGCGAAAATGTATTGAGCCGTCCTTCATATAACAGACTAAGCAAGAAGGTTTCGACAACATCTTCTTTATGATGCCCCAAGGCAACTTTATTGCAACCGTCCGCCTTAACGCGGTCATTAAAAGCACCTTTTCTCATTTTCGCGCATAGCGCGCAAGGGTTGGATTCTTTCCGTTCTTCAAAAACAATTTCCGCAATGTTGGTACGAATTACCTCAAAGGGAATGTTCCATTGAGCCATGAAGTGCTCTAAGTTTTGAAAATCCATTTCCGGAAATCCAAGCGCTACTGTATAGGCTTTAATGGTAAAAGGGTGAGGGTAGAAGCGCTGAAGCCCTTTCAGCGCCAGTGCAAGCGTTAAGCTGTCTTTGCCGCCGGATACGCCAATGGCGATCTGATCGCCCGCCTGAATCATTTGGTATTCGTCGACGGCTTTACGTGTATAACTCAATAACCGTTGATATGTCATATAAACCTCCATTTCGAATCTATATAGGTATTATACCATAAGTTTGGCGTTGCACGCCAAACTTAGTAAGAATCCTTTCAGGATTCTTACGGTCGTCCTGTGTGGGTATTATACCATGGATTTCGCGAATAGTTAAGTATTTTTGAAGTATAAGTTGGTGATTTTTGGATAAGCTATGACTACCCACTTGTTTACGAAAGGAGCTTAAACAATGCAAACTTTACAATTAAAAGGTACAGAAACGGCGGATAATTTAATGAAAGCGTTTGCCGGTGAATCACAGGCGCGCAATCGGTATATGTTTTTTGCCGAGGTGGCGCGGCGCGATGGGTATATGGAAATGGCAGAAATTTTTAAGCTGACGGCCGATAATGAACAGGCTCACGCTAAACGGTTTTATAATTTATTGGTGGAAGGCGGTTTAAACCATGAAGCCATTACCATAGGCGCTGATTTTCCGGTTTCCTTAGGGGATACGCATGAAAACCTGATTAGCGCAGCCCAAGGCGAACATGAAGAATGGTCGGCGCTATATAAAGAAGGCGCTGAAACAGCCGAAAAAGAAGGTTTTGCCAGTGTTGCAGCCGTCTTTAGAGCCATTGCCAAGGTAGAAGAATTTCATGAGCAACGATATTTAGAATTGAAAGAGCGTCTGGAGCGTAATGAAGTTTTTAAGCGTCCCGAAAAAATTCAATGGATCTGTATGGTATGTGGCTATATTTATGAAGGATATGAACCACCGAAAATTTGTCCTTCCTGTAGCCATGCGCAAAGCTATTATAAGGAGAAAAAGGAGTAACATTTCGTAAAACTTGCGTTTTGCGAATAGATGCGAATAGAATAAAACCCGTCTCTTCCAGACGGGTTTTATGTGTTATCCGGGCAAATGATCAATATCAACGGTTTTACCGTCGGACCATATGCGCTCCAGATCATAAAATAAACGAGCTTCTTTATGGAAAACATGAATAATAATGCGGCCAAAATCTAAAAGCACCCAGGTTCCCTCGTGGTATCCTTCCACATGGTCAGGCGTATAACCGAGCTCAGCCATTTTGTCTTCAACGGCGTCAATGAGTGTCTTGACATGATTGGGGTTATTACCATGGGCGATTAAGAAGTAATCCGCCAGCACAGAGATTTCATGAATATCCAGTACCTTGATCTCTTCTCCTTGTTTATCTTCTAAGGCGTTATAGGCGGCTTTAGCCATTTTTCCGGAAATTGCCAGATCGTCCTGTAAATTCTGTTTGGATTGGCTCATTTCTTTCCCTCCTTTTTCTCGGATTTAGATAGGTTCATCTCTTGTTTTGACAGTATATGGTAATACTGAGCGGCCTCAATGGATAAAGGATGAACCGGTTTATAATTCATCATAACATATTCATTGGTTTGTTGCAAGATAAGAGCCATGCAACGGTCGAGATTTTTTTGGGCCCATTTTCGAGCTTTTTCAAGTCCTGCAAAGGATTTACGGTTGGGTTCAATATAGTCGGCAATATAAATAATTTTCTCTAATGTCCCCATATGAGCGCGTCCGGTGGTATGGTATGCAATGGCTTCTATGAGTTCTTCAGGTAACTGAGGATAGCGCTGTTTTGCCGCTGCCGCTCCGGCAAACGCATGGAGGACCGTGGCATATTGGGAGGACAAACCGATTTCCGGAAAATATTGCTGACATAAAAGAAGCTGCTGCTCCATGTCCATGTTTTTAGCGTTATCGTGCAATAGGGCCGCCAAAGAAGCCATTTGCGTATCTATTTCATATCGCTGCGCTAAAGCCACGGCTGTTTGTTCTACGCCTAAGGTGTGCTGAAAACGACCTTTTTTCAGTCGTTTAGCTATCCACTGCATAATATCTTCTCGTATGGCTAGGTATTGTTCATGTGTCATATGCCGCTCCCCTCCTTCTATTACGTTCGGCAGTAGAGGCCATGTTTATAGATATAATTTTCAACGATTTCCGGTAAGAGATATTTTATGGGTTGTCCCTGCATGACTCGGAGCCGAATATCGCTAGAAGAGATACTTAATGCCGGAACTTCCAAAATGTGTACCGTTTTTTGGTGCTCTTGTAAGACCTGCTGCATCGCTGCCGAAGCCGTACGACTATATCCCGGACGGCTAGCTGCCACTAAATGACAGCTGTTTAAAAGCTCAGCGGGATTCTTCCAGGTCAGAATTTCTGAAAAGGCATCGGCTCCAGTAATAAAATAAATCTCGGCCTGCGGGTATAGTTTTTTTAACTGCCGAATGGTATCGACGGTATAGGTATAGCCAGTCCTTTCAATTTCAATGCGGGAACAGAAAAAGCGAGGATTGGTCTCTGTTGCTAATAAGGTCATTAAATAGCGATGATTGGCGGGAGAAACTTCTCTTTGGGTTTTATGAGGCGGTTGACCGCTGGGAATAAATAAAACCTGATCGGTTTGAAACTCATACATGACGGCTTCGGCCGTCACCAAATGGCCATAATGAATCGGATCAAAGGTTCCTCCCATAACTGCAATTCGCTGATGCTTCATTAGACAGGAATCTCCAAATGACTCTCTTTAGCCTGACGATAAATGGTAAACTTACGTCCGATCACCTGAACCGGTTCACTATGCGTTCTAGACGTAATTTTCTCACACACGCTGCGCACTTCCTCTTCGCAGTTTTTTAATACGGTAAGCTTGATCAGCTCGCGAGCTTCTAACGCGTCGTCAATCGCCTTAATCAGATCAGGAGTGACCCCTGCCTTACCAACCTGAAAGATTGGATCCATATCATGAGCCATTTTTCTTAAAAATGCCCGTTGTTTGCTTGTTAGCATAGTATTGATTTCCCTTTCGTATTAGTGATAAAATTCAAAGGCAATATCGCCGACCTGAACAGTATCGCCCTCTTCAACTCCCATGGCTTCCAGGCGCTCGATAACGCCTCGGTCTCTCATAAATTTCTGGAAGAAGTCAAATCCTTTTTCGGACTCCAGATTGGTGTAGCCAAGCATCTTATCGACAGGTACGCCCGAAATGACAAAGGTATGAGGCGCAATTTGGTCTACGTGAATGCCGTCTCCCTCTTCTTCGGGAGAAGAATTCTCAACAAAGAATTCTCTCTCAAAAACAACAGGTTCGGGTTCCAAAGTGTCCCGAATCTGAACTACCTGATTGAGAAGCTGCTTAACTCCTTCTCCGGTTGCAGCAGAAATCGGAAATAGAGGGTAACCCTTCTCTTCGCAATAGGACTTAAGCTCTTCATAAAAAATTTCGCTGTCCGGTAGATCCATTTTATTGGCGCCAATGACTTGTGGGAGCGTTGCCAGCTGATCACTGTACAGAGCTAATTCACGATTGATGTTTTCGATATCCTCAATCGGATCACGCCCATCGGTTCCCGCGGTATCGACTAAATGAATGAGAACGCGTGTACGTTCCAAATGTTTTAAAAACTCATGGCCAAGTCCAACCCCTTCCGCGGCGCCGTCAATAAGACCGGGAATGTCAGCAATGACTAAAGTTTTTCCATAGCTTAGCTCTACCACTCCGAGCTGCGGCGAGAGCGTGGTAAACGGATAACTGGCAATCTTCGGTTTGGCATTAGAGACTCTGGAAAGAAAGGTTGATTTTCCCGCATTGGGGTATCCGAGAAGTCCTACATCGGCCAATACTTTGAGTTCTAACTTAACCGTAAGAGACTTCCCTTCCTGTCCTTTTTGAGCATATTGGGGAATTTGCATGGTAGAAGTTGCATAATGCTGATTTCCTTTACCACCTTTACCACCATTTAAAATAACTTCCCTCTGGCCTAGCTTGGCCATATCAACGATAACTAAGTTACTTTCAGCTTCACGAATAATTGTCCCAACCGGAACCTTAATGATTAAGTCTTCGCCTTTACGACCGGAACAGCGATTGCCGCCGCCATCTCTTCCGTTTTCCGCCTTAAACATTTTACGGCTACGAAAGTCAGACAGGGTATTGACGTCATGCACAGCGACAAAAACAACATCGCCGCCTTTACCACCGTCGCCACCGTCGGGTCCTCCGTTAGGAATATATTTTTCTCTACGAAACGAGACGCAGCCATTCCCACCCTTACCGGACTGAATCACAATGTTAGCTTCGTCTACAAACATAGTATCCTCCATTCCAAAGCGCTTTAGCGCAAAGGTATATATCATATCTTTTAAAAAAACAGGCTTCAAATCCAATATTTGAAGCCTGTCAGTTGCATATTAGTTCTTACTAATACTGTGCCTCTGCTCCTTTTAGCGGGTAACTTCCTCTAAAGGATAAACAGAAACCTGTTTCTTGTCGCGCCCTTTTCTTTCGAATTTAACTCGTCCGTTAACCAGAGCGAACAGGGTATCGTCTTTACCGATACCAACATTCGTACCGGGATGGATACGTGTTCCACGCTGACGGTATAAAATGTTTCCGGCTTTAACTACCTGACCATCGGCTCTTTTGGCGCCCAAGCGCTTAGATTCGGAATCACGGCCGTTCTTGGTAGAACCAACACCCTTTTTATGAGCGAACAACTGAAGATTCATCTTCAACATGAGAAATGCACCTCCTTAGATTTGAATCGTCGAAACACAAAGATATTCTGTTCCATAACTTTCGACAATGGATTGCAGCCCAAGCGCCAAGGCATCGAGTAAAAGCGACGCCTGAGGACAGCTTGCAGGATCTTCTTTCAGTTGCCAGATCTGACAACGTAAAAAGCCTTCTTCTATCCGATTATCGGGACGCGCTGGGGTTAAAGCTTCAATCGAGTTGATTGTATTAAGCGCAAGAGCAGAAACTGCCGCGCAGATAATATCTTCTCCTACCTCTGCATAATCTGCATGGCCGGAAATTTGAAATCCCCAGTATCGCGCTGCCTCGTTTTGGAAAAGCTTAGCAGTAATCATGCATGAATAGCATTAATCTGCAGCTTAGTAAAATACTGTCTGTGTCCGGTCTTTTTGTGATAGGTCTTCTTGGACTTATACTTGTAAACGTAGATTTTTTTGCCACGTCCTTCGGTAATAACAGTAGCTTTTACAGAAGCACCCTCGACATAAGGACTTCCCGTTTTGATATCTGCGTCATTAGCAACCATCAAAACTTTGTCAAAATTGTACGTTTCTCCCTCGATTAAACCTAACTTTTCAACAGAGATGACGTCTCCTTCTTGTACCCGGTACTGTTTACCACCTGTTTCAATGACAGCGTACATCCGAGCACCTCCTTCTCATCTAAACTCGCCGAATATGGTACCCCAAGGGGATTTATAACCTCTTCGTGCGGCAACGATAGGAGTTTATCATAAAGTTAAGTAGATGTCAAGGGTTTTAATGACAGAAAATAGCTATTTTAGAGGCCGGAAGGCACTTTAAGGAGCACCATAAAAGCGAAGAAGGCATATGTTTTGAACGGGAAACAAAACACATGCCTCTTCTCCCCCCATATATTTAAACAAAAAAGGAAGCTGTCAAAAAAAACTAGACGGCCGCCGCTGTCTTAAACAGCATCGGCAGATAACGAGTGAACAGTGGGAAGAATAATATATTCGCCGGAAATGAGATCGCTATTTTTCATATTATTGATACGGCGAATTTCATTGACATAATCCTCTACATTCATATCGGAATTACAGTATGTATCTGCTAACCCCCAAAGAGTATCGCCCGGGTGCACTAAGACACTCTGATAGGTAATCGTTTTCCCTTCGTCCGCCTGGGCAGTATTATTCTGAGCCAGTACTAACAGGATCACTAACCAGGCAATCACGATACATAATACAATAATCAGTTGCCGGTAATGCCGGCTGGTCTGCTTATAACGAAGCAACAGTTTTCTATAACGATAATCTGCCATAAAAACACCTCCTAGCGAAAATATGTTCGATCGATAGCGTGTTCTTATTATAGATCGAAAATCCGTTCTTGTCAAGCGATAAAAATTAAATAACATAAAAAAGTCGAACATCCGTTTGACTTTTTTTCGATACTATGTTAGAATATCGTTAATCATACATAGACTAGTAGCTTTAGGTCACTGAACAAAAGGAAATGTATCAGTTCGCATTAGAAAGGTAGAACATAGTATGGCATTGTCAAATAAGCAGCGAGAAATTCTGGAATATATTATTAAGCGGCAGGAACTGAAAGGGTTTCCTCCTTCTGTACGTGAAATTTGCGAAGCGGTCGGATTGCGCTCCACTTCTACGGTGCATGGGCATTTAGCTCGATTAGAGGAAAAAGGATATATTCATCGTGATCCTTCTAAACCCCGCGCGATTGAAATTTATCGGCGTCCGGAGCCGGAAGAAAATGCCGAGCCCTCTACTCCACACGCTTCCGAGCGCATACACTCTTCTGAGCGCGTCATAGCCTTTCAGAACCCCGTATCTGGCCCGGAACTGGTTGCGGTTCCTATTTTAGGCCGAGTCCGCGCCGGAGAACCCATTTTAGCTGTAGAAAATATTGAAGATTATTTCCCTATTCCGGTTGAGCTGACTCATAATTCGGAGTGTTTTATGCTTCGCGTTCAGGGCGAAAGCATGGTGAATGCCGGCATTTTTGAAGGCGATTTAATTTTGGTGCGTTCTCAAAACTCTGCTGACAACCATGATAAAGTGGTAGCTTTATTAGGAGATAGTGTAACGGTAAAAACTTTTTATCGTGAAAAAGACTTCATTCGATTACAACCGGAAAACGACTTTATGGATCCTATTTTAGTTAAAGACTGTACCATTTTAGGTAAAGTCATTGGTCTTTTCAGAACCATGTAATCAACGATTTCGTACGTGAGCATAAAAAGAAGGATGATTCTATTTTTGGGAGAATCATCCTTCTTTTGTTATGTCTGCGGCTTAAAATAGATTCATTTGTTCTAATTGGCCTTTTTTATGCGCATCAATTAAATCGCGAATCTTCTGGTGAGGATCGAGCAGTGTATTGACCGACATATTGTGGTTCATAGAAGCGATAAAATACGCTACATATTTTGAAACATCTACTTCATAGTACCACGGGGCCGCCAGAAGTTCAGGACGACGGTATGTAAGGTTCGTTGAAAGCACTCCGGCCAAAACGCCCTTCTCCACTGCTTCGTTAAAGCGTTCAATGCCTTCCGTAAAGAGCGCATAGGTGCAACCGGCAAAGACTCTGCGAGCGCCTCTCTTGTTTAAGTCATAGGCAATATCCAGCATAGAATCACCCGAGGCGATCATATCGTCATAAACCAAGACGTCTTTACCAGCAATATCGCTGCCAAGGAACTCATGGGCCACAATGGGATTGCGTCCATTAACAATCTTCGAATAATCACGGCGTTTATAGTACATACCCATATCAACGCCAAGAATTGAAGCGTAAAATACGTTACGAGAAATAGCCCCTTCATCCGGGCTCACTACCATAAAATGCTCTTTTTCCAAACAAATATCAGGAACATGTTTTAATAATGTTTTGAGCACCTGATAGGAAGGCATAACATTGTCAAATCCCATAAGAGGAACCGCATTTTGTACCCTAGGATCATGGGCATCGAACGTTAAAATAGAAGATACACCCATGTTTTGCAGCTCTTGCAAAGCTACGGCGCAGTCCAAAGATTCCCGATAACTACGGCGATGCTGACGAGCTCCATACATATTCGGCATAATAACCGTAATACGGTGAGCTTTTCCACCAATGGCTTGAATCGCTCTTTTTAAATCGGCAAAATGATCGTCCGGCGACATAGGTACTTCTTGCCCATACATCTTATAATGGCAATTGTAGTTTCCAACATCGGTTAATAAGTAAAGATCAAGACCTCTGACAGATTGATTGATAACTCCCTTGGCGTCGCCATTTTGGAACCGTGGAAAAGAACTGTCGATCATAAAAGAGGAATCGGCTTCTTGACAAATTTGATCCTCTAAACTCTTATAGAGAGTCTGTAAATGTTCATCGACTTGATGTCCTAATTCTTTGGCACTGTCCATGGTCAGAAGGCCAAGCGGCGCTACCTGTTGATGTTTCACATGGTCGGATGTAGCGGAAAAAGGCATGGATGAATCCTCGCTTTCTTCAGTATTAAATTCAATTTTAGACTAAATAAAGCCTATCTGGATTATATCATATCGAGTTAGGAATGAAAAGGCAAAAATGGGTAGAAATTGTAGAATTCGCAAGATGCCTAAATGCTTCCGAAAGTGAGAATATTTCGAGGTTAAAATATACAAACTAACGGCAATCTTGAATCTCTATGGCCTATTTCATTTCATTACCCGTTTTATATAGAAAGGGATCTACTATGCAAGAAAATCAAAAGCAGCCAAGTACAGATGTTTTGTCTGCCAATTTATCTACCAATATAATTCGATTAAAAAAAGAGCTTCCCATTGGTAAGAGTTTTGATATAATTGCCAGAAATATTACAATAGGAGGCCACGCTGGCTACTATGTTATGATTAACGGTTTAGTTAATTCAAATTTATTTTTACGTCTTTTTCAGCGATTTCAAAGCAATTTGGAAACCGACGGCGTAGATAGCATTACCGATTTTATACGCATTCAGCTGGGAAATACGGAAGTTACACGACAAACCGAGTGGAAACCCGTTATTACCGGAATTCTTTCCGGATATACTGCCCTCTTTATTGACGGATTTTCCGAGGGCCTGATTTTAGATATGCGTAATTATCCGGCCCGTGGGCCGGAAGAACCTGATTTAGAAAAGGTAACGCGAGGCTCTCGGGACGGTATGGTGGAAACCATTATTTTTAATACGGCTTTGGTCCGCAGAAGAATAAGGGATCCTCATCTGGTCTATGAAATCAAGAAGGTAGGAAGCCGGTCTCAAACCGATGTGGCTATCGGGTATATTCAGGGCGTGGCCGACGACCATTTGGTTAGTCATATTCGGGAAACAATCCAGAATTTGGACACGGAAGCCTTGGTTATGGGCGAGAAAACCTTAGAAGAGCTCATGATTAAAAAACGGTGGTATAATCCATTTCCGCAGGCCAAGTTTACAGAGCGTCCTGACGTTGTTTCAGCCCATCTGCTGGAAGGACATGTTGCCATTTTTGTCGATACCTCTCCGTCAGTTATGCTTTTTCCGGCCACCTTATTCCACTTCACGCAGCATTCAGAGGATTATTACCAAAACCCACTGGTCGGTACGTTTATTCGCTGGATTCGTTTTACCGCCATTTTCATTTCTATTTTCTTTACACCGACGTGGCTTCTCATTGCCGAAAATCCCGACAGCATTCCGGCGTTTTTGTCATTTTTAGTTCCTGAAGAGCAGGCGTATTTCCCCTTATTTATTCAGCTTCTATTAGTAGAACTTAATTTGGAGATATTGCGTATGGCTTCTATTCATACGCCCTCTAGCTTAAGTACGGCTATGAGTATTATAGGCGGATTGATTCTCGGAGAATATGCGATTCAAATTCAGCTTCTGACTCCAGATACCGTTCTTTTCATGGCCATATCTTCGCTGGCAACTTACGCGGTTCCCAGTATTGAATTTGGTATGGGACTACGGATTTACCGGGTCTTTATCTTAGTGACCACCGGACTTTTAAGTTATATTGGATATATCGTTGGGATTGGAACTCTTTTTTGGGTTCTCTACTCTACTCGCTCCTTTAGCGGGCTTCGCTATACCTGGCCCTTAATTCCGTTCGATGGCAAAGCGCTTTCGAATATACTCCTGCGAAAACCAATTATCGAAGTAAAACGACAAAAAGAAAAACAACAAGCTTCTAAGGAAAAACCTGTCAAATAGAAGCATCTTTTTCTGTACAAACTATGCGATCTGATGTATAATAGTACTTGTGCATTTTGAATTTTTGACAATCTACAGGAGGTTTTTATGAGCACTTCGTTGCAATTATACGTCATTGGCGGACTGGAAATTCTAATTCCCGTTATCGCCCTCATGGTTTTGCGCAGAGCGCATAAGTATCGTATTTCTACCATTATTTGCGGAATCGGCGGATACTTTCTGGCGGTAAACATTTTAATGGCTTTTGCCAGTATGATGCTGGCTTCTATTGGTATGGATCAGGCCTTTTGGGAGAAGCATGCGCTGCTATCAGAAATCACTAACATTATTTTGAATGTGATTTTCCAAGGTCTGACACTATATGTTATTATGCGGTTTGTTCTGAAAGTGAATATACGAATTTACGACGCGATTTCCCTAGGAATTTCATACTGGTTGGCAGAGGCCATGATTCTCTCTACGAATGCTGTCAGCTATGCCCGGGTCGCTTCCATGTCGGCTGAAGGCAGACTCTCCGAAATGGTTACGGAATCGCTTTCCCTAGAGGCGCTGGAAGAATATGCTGCTTCGTTACAAACCATGGGTATTTCTTCTTTCTATTTGCAGCTAGTGGGCATTATTGTTTTATGTATTTTAACTGCTACACTTTGCATTTTTATTTTCCATAGCGTTAAAAGAAAAAATATTAAATTCTTTTTCCTTTCTATGGCCGGTCATTTGGTAGCGCTATCACTTATGAACATTGGCATGCTCATAGGCGGTAATTGGGTATACCTTGTTACTAATGTAATCATTGGTGTCATTTCCATAGTCGTCTGGAGACAGTATTGGAAATGGTATAAAGCGCAGCAGGCTGATCTCTTAAGAAGAAGAAAAGAATATCAGCAATACGTTAAATCCGCTAACGGCAATGTAGTAAGCGTAACCCGGGTTGAGTCTGCTGAAGAGACTCATTCGGAAGAAGAGACGCAGGAAGCAGCTGCCTCCGCCGAGGAAGAGCCTCAAGAAGAAAATTCATAATAAATAAAATAAAAATAGTCCTTATACCTTTTTTCTAAGGTATAAGGGCTATTTTTTAGCTTTTAGGAATGGGACGAACCGGTCGCCACTGGATTGTGCAGCCAAGCTGCTTAGCGTCATACCAGAGCTCTTGCACCTGCCCGGCCAAGGTAGAATCCGCAACAGCGAATCGAAACATTTCTTCTAATTTAGGGTGCGGCAGACTCCCCTGTGCGTCGTAAAGAAGATAAGAACCCCTGCTTTTTCCGCCTGCGCGGTCATAATCAAGCATAGCGCTTAAAAAAGCAATTTGGCAGATCAGTAAATCGTAGTTTTTAAAAAACAGGGTTAAATCCAGCATAGCGTGAGGCAAGAAAAAGGTAGCTAAATTCTGCAGCGATAATTTGGCATTTTGCAGTTCATGCTCTATGCGGGAAGCGTCTCGAAACAGACCACAGGCCTTGTCCATGCGTTTACCGATTTCTTGTCGAACACTCCGAATACTAATCGCCTCTTCTTCCCCAATCTTACGCTGTAAATGACGAATAAAATCTTCTGTCATTTCAATGCGCTCGTGATATCCTTCACGAATGCACTCCACAAAGGCGTCAATTTCCATAGGGGCCTCAGAGTATTGTTTAACAATATACTGAGCCGCCCGGTACCCGGAGACCTGAGAAGCATTGATCGATGCGCCCATAGGCGTGAAACTCCCATGGGTCCCTGCTGCCTCACCAATGGGAAACAGGTGAGAAAGATTGCTCTCCCAAAAGTAATTCACCGACAAACCGCCATTATGCTGAGCAATTGCTGGGTGAACTTCAACAATCATGGTATCGTCTGTAAAGCCCTTCTCTAATAGCGTCTGGTACGCGAAGGGGCTTGCCGCTTGCAGGCGCTGGGCCGGGGTCTGCTCGTTTTCATAGCCGGTGGGATTGATGCGATAATCCATATAAACGCGGCGTTTTTTCATGGTAATTTCATGGTATAAAAGCAGATCCAGCAGTGAAGTACCATCTTCCCGCACTTTTTTAGCATCAAATGCCCACTGCTCGCCTTTTCGCTGAATTAAACGATATAATGCCGCCGGGTCTTTAAAATACGAAAGCAGAAACTCCCGTGCCTTTCCGTCTTCGTCCACAGATATGTAACGCGGAAGCGCCGTCTGATAGGCGCCATTCATGGTTAATGAAAGACCCACCGCACAAATACCATACTGAAACTCCGTTAGGTTAATAGCCCGGGCCCCTGCTTCCAGTGCTAACCCCAGACATCCTGTATGGGCCGCAGGATAGCCTTCACTATAAAAAAGACCGCCAGGCCCCCCCGTTGCCAATACAATATTGGTACAGTTAAACAGCTGATACCGCTGGTGTCGTTCGCGAATCCCGTCATAACAAAGCGCCAGTAATCCAACTACTTTGCATCGTTTTTCATCTGTAAACAGCTTGACCACCTGATAGCCATACAATACAGGAATTTGACGTTTTTTTACTTCGCGCAGCAGAGCCGCATGCATCTGGCCCGCTGTATCCGGTCCGCAGCTAAAGCTGCGCCGGGCATTTTCTCCGCCCGTGCCCTGACCAATGTACTCACCATATTCATTTTGCGGAAACGCCAACCCCAGTTCTGCAACGTGATAAAAACACTGAGACGATAAGGCGGCCTCTACCAGCGCTAAGTCGCCGTCATTCGTATTTGCGCTCTGGAGTGAGCGTGCCATACGGTAAGGAGAATCGGCGTCATTGCCGAAAGAAGCTAATTTATAATAAGACTGTTGATCGCTCCTGGCTATTTGACTGGTACTTCCCGCTTCGCCATCGATTAAAATGGCTAAATCCGTTTGCCCGCGATCATATAAATGAAGCGCGGCGTTTAACCCCGCCAAACCGCCTCCGACAATGACGGTATTGAGCGAATATACCTTTGTTAAGGAACCCTCAATGAAAATGGAATCCGAAACCATAAAAAATCTGCTCCTCTATTACCGTAATAATGCTTCCAGAGCCGCTAAACGAGCGCAGATAACCAAAACCTGACAAGCCGTTTTTAATTCTTCTGTGCTTGGATATGTGGGAGCGATACGAATATGGTGATCTTCCGGATCCTTTCCATAGGGATAGGAGGCTCCGGCCGGTGTCAAAATGACGCCTACTTCCTTACAGAGCGCAGCCGTTCTCTTTGCGCATCCGGGTAAAGTATACAAAGAGAGAAAATATCCGCCTTTCGGAGTTGTCCAGCTGGCAATTCCCAGCTCTCCCAATACGCTGAAATGCTGCCAAATCGTTTCAAAACGCGGCCTGATGATAGCTGCATGTTGTTTCATATGAGAAACAATCCCTGCTTTATCATGGAAAAATCGAACATGCTGCAGTTGATTGATTTTGTCAAAACCAATCGTTTCCGTATCCATAATCCGTTTTATATCGGCCATATTCGTTGTAGAAGTAATCAGCGCCGAAACACCGTTGCCAGGAAAGACCATTTTGGAGGTGGAAACAAATTCATACACCAAATCCGGGTGGCCCGCTTTTTCGCATTCGTCGATTATATTAAGAATGGCGTCGTGATCTTCAAAATCGAGGTGGTGAATCACATACGCATTATCCCAAAAAATCCGAAAGTCGGGAGCGGCAGGCGTAAGAGCCGCCATGCGCCGAACTACCTGATCGCTGTAACTGTATCCGGCGGGATTAGAATATTGAGGCACACACCAAATTCCTTTAATAGAAGGATCCTGATTTACATAAGACTCTACTATATCCATATCCGGTCCATCCGGTCGCAGCGGAATAGGAATCATGCGAATTCCCAGGCTCTCCGTAATTTTAAAATGGCGGTCATAACCGGGAACGGGACATAAAAATTGAATCTCTCCTTGCTGACTCCAGGGTTTCTCTCCGCAAATGCCATAAATCCAGGCATTAGCGATTATGGTATACATGAGATTTAAACTGGAATTGCCGCCAATAAATACCTGCTCTTCTTTAGCCTGCACTAATTCGGCGATCAGGCGTTTCATTTCCGGCAGACCGTCTAAAACACCGTAGTTGCGACAATCGATACCAGATTCGCTGATCAGATCCTCTTTAGTCTTCAGAACCGTTAACATGCCCTGCGATAAATCCAGCTGCTCACTTCCCGGTTTACCCCTAGACATGTCTAATTTCAAATGCTGCGCCTTGATCTTTTCATATTGCGCCAGAAGCTCTTTTTGCTCGGCCTCCAGCTGGGCTTTAGACATTTCTGTATATTTCATATTGCTACTCACTTTCTCATGAAGTTAAAAAAAGCCATATCCAAATGCTTAGATATGGCTTTTCCTATGCGTTTTATGCCTTTACAATATCGGCAAAATCAGCTTTCAGGCTGGCACCGCCAACCAGACCGCCGTCGATGTCAGGCATGGCAAATAAATCTGCCGCATTGGCTGCATTAACGCTGCCGCCATACTGGATTCGGATTTTATCAGCCGTTTCCTGTCCGTATACTTCACTGAGCACCTTACGGATTGCCTGGCAAACTTCCTGCGCCTGCTCGTTAGTAGCTGTTTTACCGGTACCGATAGCCCAAATGGGTTCATAAGCAATTACAGCTTTTTCGGCCTGGGAAGCGGGAATATCTTTGAGCGCGATTTTGGTTTGCATACGCACCAAATCTTCAGTAATACCTTGCTCCCTCTGCTCCAGCGTCTCACCGACACAGATAATCGGAATCAGGTCATGCTCAAAAGCTTTTTTCACCTTGAGATTGACGATTTCGTCGGTTTCGCCAAAATATCCGCGGCGCTCGGAATGTCCTAAAATCACGTACTCGCAGCCAGCTTCCTTAATCATGTTCGGAGCTACCTCGCCGGTGTACGCACCGCTTTCTTCATAATACATATTCTGAGCACCAATTTTAATATTGGTTCCCTTAACGGCTTCTACCGCGGTAGTTAAAGAAACAAACGGCGGGCAAAATACCACCTCAACATTTTCTTCCTGGCCAACCAGCGGCTTTAAAGTCTCAATCAGTGCCTTGGCTTCCTGGGGAGTTTTATTCATTTTCCAGTTGCCGGCAACAATTCTTTTCCGCATTCTCTCTGTATCCTCCTGTTTATTTGTCGTTAGCAGCAACAACGCCCGGCAGTTCTTTGCCTTCTAAGAATTCAAGAGAAGCGCCGCCACCAGTGGAAATATGGGTCATTTTATCTCCATACCCCAAAATATTCACTGCTGCCGCAGAGTCACCGCCACCGATAATAGTAACAGCGTCCAGATCAGCCAGCGCTGCCGCCACCGCATTGGTACCGCTAGCAAAGTTCGGCATTTCAAAGCAGCCCATCGGTCCGTTCCAAACCACCGTCTTGGCGTCTTTTACAGCGTCAGCAAACAGTTTTTCGGTTTCCGGTCCAATGTCCATTCCTTCCCAACCGTCCGGAATCTCTCCGGCTTTGGCAATCTGAATATTGCAATCATTAGAGAAAGCGTCGCCGATTTTGTTATCGACCGGAAGCAACAGCTTAACGCCATTGTCTTTAGCCTTTTGAATCATTTTCAAGGCATATTCTAAATAATCGTCTTCGCAAAGAGAATTACCGATTTTACCGCCCATGGCTTTGGAGAATGTAAACGACATACCTCCGCCAATAATCAGCATATCCACTTTATCTAACAGATTTTCAATAACCGAAATCTTGCTGGACACTTTCGCGCCGCCCAGAATGGCCACAAAGGGTCTCTTCGGGTTATTCACAGCGTTGCCCAAGAAATCGATTTCTTTCTGCATCAGATAACCAACAACAGACGTATCTACAAATTTGGTAACACCAACGTTGGAGCAATGAGCTCTATGAGCGGTACCAAATGCATCATTTACAAAAACATCGCATAAAGAAGCTAACTCTTTGCTAAATGTATCATCATTTTTGGTCTCTTCCGCACGATAGCGGGTATTTTCCAAAAGCACAACATCGCCCTCGTTCATCGCGGCAACGGCAGCTTTGGCGTTGGGCCCAACCACCTCGGGATCCGCGGCGAACTTTACTTCCTGTCCTAACAGCTCGCTAAGACGTACGGCAACCGGTGCCAAAGACATTTCCGGTTTCGGCTCTCCTTTGGGTTTGCCCAGATGAGAGCAAAGAATAACCTTGCCTCCATCACGAATCAGTTTCTGGATGGTAGGCAGAGCGGCTACCAGACGATTTTCATCGGTAATTTTACCATCCTGCAGCGGTACGTTAAAATCACAGCGTACCAGGACTCTTTTGCCCTTTACATTAATGTCATCAACAGACTTTTTGTTCAGCATAGCAGGTGAACCCCTTTCGTTTAAAGATATTGGTTATTCGATTCAGCATTCGCTTCTCGTATAACCCCACTTAGCAATTATTGTAAATCAAATAAAGCAAAAAAGCAAGGGATTTTTATATTACCGCTAGAATTTGTCAAAAATTTCGCCTATCCTTTACGTAAAAATAACAAGGTGAAGGTCTTTTCATTTTCGGTTTCATACTGTATAATAAACAGTAAAAGCAACACCATGTTGCATAGAGACTAGATAGAATCATTTATTTATGTAAGGAGGCTCTTGTCATGAGAAAAACTAAAATTATTTGTACCATGGGACCCGCCACCGACGATCCTCAGGTTCTGCGCCAGCTAATGCTCGCGGGAATGGATGTCGCGCGTATCAATATGTCCCATCAGGATCAGGAAACGCATTTAAAACGCATTGAAGCCACTAAACAAATTCGGGAAGAGCTTGGCCTGCCCATTGCCATTTTAATTGATACCAAGGGCCCGGAAATTCGTTTGGGACAGCTCCCCGGCAAAGTAGAGCTAAGGGCTGGCGATACGTTTACGCTAACCACCGAAGAAATTATGGGGGACGCGTCTAGGGCCAGCATCACGTACAAGGACCTGCCGCAAGACGTTAAACCGGGCACGCAAATTTTAATCGATGACGGTCTGATTGCATTAGAGGTTGCCACCACTACGCCAACAGATATTCACTGTACGGTTGTCAATGGCGGAACCATATCTTCCAGTAAAGGCGTAAATGTTCCCAACACCAAACTCTCTATGCCTTTCATGAGTGAAAAAGACCGTTCGGACATTGCCTTCGCGTGCGAAGTCGATGCCGATTTCATAGCCGCTTCCTTCACCCGCCGCGCGGACGACATTTTACAAATTCGCCAAGAGCTGGACAAGCATCAGCGCGACGATCAGTCGATCCGTATTATCGCTAAAATTGAAAACGGCGAAGGCGTTGAAAACATTGATTCTATTATTAAAGTATCCGATGGCATTATGGTGGCTCGCGGCGATATGGGCGTAGAAATTCCGTTTGAAGAAATTCCGGCCCTGCAAAAAATGATGATCAGCAAGGCCTTTAATTCCGGTCTTCAGGTGATTACCGCCACGCAAATGCTGGATTCTATGATTAAAAATCCGCGCCCCACGCGTGCCGAAACCACAGACGTTGCCAATGCCATTTACGACGGCACCAGTGCCATCATGCTATCCGGGGAAACGGCCGCCGGTCTGTATCCGGTGGAAGCCGTTAAAACCATGTCCCGCATAGCGGAAAAAACGGAGCAAGATATCGACTATATCGAACTATTCCAGAACCGAAAAATTAAAGACATTCCCAATGTTACCAATGCCATTTCGCATGCCACGGTAACCACAGCGCATGATCTGGGCGCCAGCGCCATTATTACGGTGTCTAAAACGGGAACAACCGCCCGAATGATTTCTCGTTTCCGCCCGGCCTGCCCCATTATCTGCTGCACTACCAATCCGCAGGCACAGCGGCAAATGAGCCTGAGCTGGGGTGTTGTCCCGCTTATGGCAGAGGAAAAAACGGATATCGATGAGTTATGCGATCATGCGACTGATTTAGCTGTTAAGGCCGGCTATGTTGAAAACGGAGAGCTGGTCGTTTTCACGGCAGGATCACCGCTCGGTATCGCGGGAACCACCAACCTGCTCAAGGTTCACTTAGTAGGCCATATCTTGGTCAAGGGAGAAGGCATCACCAGTTATGTCGCGAGCGGCAATGTATGCGTAGCTCATTCCGAGCAAGAGGCGTTAGAAAAGTATCACCCCGGCGATATTTTAGTTATACATCACACGAGTAACGCGTTGCTGCCGGTTATGAAAGAGGTTTCCGGTATTATTACAGAGGTGGGCGGCGCCAACAGCCACGCTGCTATTGTAGGCATGGCGCTAGAAATTCCGGTACTTGTCGATGCCAAAAATGCGCTATGTCTACTGAAAAGCGGAACTACGGTTACCCTAGACGCAGAGCATGGTATTGTCATGGCCAATTAACAAGCAGCTGATTTTGTTTTACTTCTACAGAAAAAATCCCGTGAATTCCAGTTTAGGCTGGATTTCCACGGGATTTTTTTAAGAAGAAGTATGCGCCTGTCTTCTTCTCTTTCCATTTCCATTGCGCTGGGGCTCGCCCTGCGAAGATTCTTCCGCTATGGACTTTTCTTGTTGTGTTTCTTCCTGCTGTAAGGAATCAATCCAGTCTCGAATTGCCGGCATGGGCAGCGACTGTAAATCCTGCGGCTGTACGCTGGGATCTAGTTCTTTAAGAACCAAATAGGCTTTATATTTTCCCAAAGGAAGGTCTACCTCTGCCGCGCTGCTCGCCAGCTCTGTACTGCCAGAAGTACAATAAATGTTTCCCTGCCCCTTCGCCTGCTGTTCCAAAGCCGTCTGCATCTGTTCATTCTGACTGCTCTGCTCTCCTATAACGGCAACCTCCATTTCTGCGTCTTCGGCTAATAATGACTGAATCCAGCTATCTTCTAAAATTAACGAAAAAGCTTCTTCATAAGAGGCGCCTTTAAGATCTAACGAGGCGGCGAGTACGTCGCCGTCTTCATTCTGTCCCTGTACGCCGATAACGCGATCTAAACGGTTAACAGAAAGCTCAATCGAGGGATTGACATCAATGGTAATATACGCTGTTGGGGTAAAATAAAACCAGGCGCCTCCGCTTCCTAGCAGTAGAATAAAAACGGAAATAGCCGCCACCAGTTTTAGCACGGGGCGCGGTTTATGCTTCTGCTCTCTCCGGATTCGCTCTTGCTGAATCCATTGCTTCGTATTATTTTTCAAAGATTCTTCTGCCACGATCCCCTGATACGCTTCTTGTATTTTACGATTCAGCATACTCTTCCTCACCTCCCAGCTCTTTTTGAAGCACGCGCTTGGCCCGCGACAATAATGTATACACTGTATTGACTTTTTTATTTAAAATTTGAGCAATTTCAGGCGCTGTATACCCTTCGTAATAATGCAAATAGACTACGTCTTTATATTTAGCAGGAAGACGCAGTACCGCTTCTAAAACGTCGCTGTGCGGCTCTATTTCTGCCGCCGGATAGTCGATCATCTCGTCCAGACTTACCTGTTTGGTACGAAAAAAGCTCTTTAATACGTCTTTGCAGGCATTGATCGTTACGCGCAGAATCCATGCTTTTTCATGGGCCTCGCTCTCAAACTCAACGCAGCTGAGGACATATTTCAAAAAGACGGTTTGAAATATGTCCTCTGTATCAGCGAAGTTTTTCATATACGTAAAGCAGACACGGCGTACCATGTCTGCATACTGATCAATAGCCCGGTTTACTTCTGCTTCGCTGCGCATACCAAAAGCCTCTCTATCTGCGCCAGCATCCCGAGCCGTCTCGTTTAGGACCGGTTCCGTCTCTCAGGCCGCGTCCACGGCAAGCGCCGAGCCCGCCTTCTCCCTGCGGAGTCTCGGCCGCTGTATCCTCGTCACTGACTCGCTGCGCATAATGATCGCAGATGCCGTCTTGATCTTCGTCAACATAGCTGCCTCTGGCTTCAACCGCTACAGAAGCAGTCTCCGCGTTACGCGTCTGCCAAGAAGCCTGCGGGCAAATAGCGGCGGCTCCCATACATAGTGTTAATGACGCTGCTGCCATACCTTTCATGATTAGATTCATACTTGTGCCTCCTTATCTCCATGAATTTTCATGGTTGAATGATTGATTTCACTGTTAATACGACTCGGAGTAAAGAATCCATTCACTGAATCTAAAAAATTTTCATTTTCTGCTTCTGCGGATTGTTCTACACTCTCTCTGCACTGCCGGCTTTCGTAATCGGTAATGCCTTTTCCCATATTGGGATTAAAGTATGAATATAGGGTGTCGCATAAAAAGAACGTTATGAGCACCAGACAAATTTTCCACTGTGTTCGCAGCGAAATCTTTTTATATAGATCGTCTAACAGCGGCGCCCCAAAATACACAAACAAACAGCCACCCATTCCAAAGACCAGCGCGCCTTCCAAACAAATTCTTCCATTCAGGTTGAACAGGTACCCGCTATAATCCCACCATTTGGCATGCTGCGTTACCTCCAGCATCCAGCTGGTAAAATACTCAACCACCGAACACAGTGTCATACTGCTCAAAAACAGGATAAGCGGTGATTTACCAAGCTTGCGCAGCAAGAAAACAATGGCGACGCCACCGGTTCCATAAATCGGGAGCCAGGGACCGAATAAAACGCCGCGGTTCACAAATTCGCCGTCTTCGACCAGGTGAATGCCTACCTCCCATAACCAGCCAATCAATGAAAAACTGAAAAACAGGAGAATATAAGTATGCAGTTGATATTTTCGGTCATACTGAAGAAAACGTCCCTCCGGTTGCTGCCGGACCTTAGCATACGGTTCTTTTAAAAAGGCGTCTATCCCCAGTAAGCGGTCTGCATATTCATAGCCTCGCTGAACGGCCTCCTGACGCAGTAGCAGATATAGCTCTGTTTCCGTACTGGTTCGGTATGGGTTGACAAAAAAGAAACCGGCTAGGCCCAGAGTTGCCATACTTAATAAATCCCAGTACCAAAAAGAAAGGTGCAAACGAAACATGCGAAAACGATTTCCCCGCATCATCTGCCTCGATAACCGAAACACTTCTTTTGCCTTTAAATCGGGATTTTCTGCTACTATGTACGGAATCATGGCATATTCGTAATACTTAATTGGCAGCATAATTAAAGTAAAGGCCCAGAGAAATAACCGCATCTGGCGTAAAAACATAATCCAGGCCGGCCGCAGTATCCGCTTTTCCTGGTAGAGAAAGAAAATCCGGCGGATCGGCGTATCTGGATCCACCGTTGATTCCAGAAAAAACCGTCGCTCTCCCACTTGTACTAGATTTGTTACAAATAAGTAAATGACAATGTCTAAAAGGGTTACGCCAAGAAAAGAAATACCGGCGCCAATTTCATTTTGTACAAACTGATCGACCGAATATAGCGTTTTCACAAAAGCGCCGGAAGGATCCGTTACACGGCCTAAAAGCGCACTGAGTACGCCTCTGGTTGCATAAGAGGGATCTGTTTCCCGTTTTTCATGGATATGAGAAGTGATATCCTGCGTCAGTTCCTGCATGAAACGCAGAGGCTCACTATGCAGCGACTCCTGCATAACCGGTTCTTCGGTTTCCCATGCTGGATTATAGCTAACAATCGCTTGTTTGGAAACAAAATAGCGATCAAAAAACATCATCATAATAAAGCAAACGCCAACGGCAGCCCAATACTGTGAGCGCAGTAAATGGCGGGCCGCCGCCTTAAGCGGCTTTCGCTTCCATTTTATATGTTCAGGTTTCATATTGCCCTATTATTCAGTGAGTGATAAATAATGCAGTACAAATTCAGAAAACAGCGAATTAGACCAAGCAAACCAGGGACGCGTAAACTGTTTCGGATCGTTAACATATACGCCCTCATGCATAAATCCCGTGTCTCCGTCGCTGCCGGCCAGCATCTCTAAAATCCTGCGCGCTTCCTCCGGATCCTCTGTAGTAAGGCCTTGCATAGAAAGAGCAATATGCCAAACGTATTCCGGCGGCGTATGGGGGCTGCCAATGCCTCGCAGACTCGTTCCTTCGTAATAGTACGGATTGGTCTTGCTTAAAATCAGGCGGCGTGTATTCTGATATACGGGATCCTCCGCGCGGCAGTATCCCAAATAGGGCAGCGATAATAAACTGGGCACATTAGCGTCGTCCATATAATGCACGCCCCCAAGGCCGTCTACTTCATAAGCAAAAACCGTGCCAAATTCGGGATGCTCCACCATAGCATAGCGCTCAATGCCGCGCTGGATATCCGCCTGTAAGCGCTTAGCCCGATCGGCCACCGGCTGATCGCCATAAACAATTTCTGCCATTTCCTGCATATAAGAAAGAACAACAACGGCAAACATATTCGCTGGTACCAAATAACCATAACGACACGCGTCATCGCTGGGTCTGAAGCCGGACCAGGTCATGCCGGTAACCGCAACCGGCTCCCCTCGGCCCTCACGGGTTAGCGTATCGGAAGCGGGACAGTCGTCGCGTTCAAAACGGTATGCGGATCGCCCCGCATGATCTTGTTCGCGCACCCATACGTCTAAAATAACGGTCATGGCTTTACGAAACTCCGGTGTAAAATGGCCAATCCGTCCTGTTTCTTTCCAAAACAGATAGGCAAGCTGCATCGGGTAACAAAGAGAATCGATTTCATATTTTCGTTCATAGACAAAGGGATTCCGCTCGGTATGATCGATACGGTAACAATTCCAGTTGGCTTCTTCATTAAATGCATTGGCATACGGGTCGGTCAAAATGCAAAAAACCTGTTGACGGCTTAGCCCTTCTATGATCTCTGCCATTGCTTCGTTTCGTGCGGCAAGCGGCAGATAATGGCGCACCTGCGCCGAAGAATCTCTCAGCCACATAGCTGGAATATCGCCGGTAAATACGAAGTAACGCCCTTCCTTGCCGGGCTTTGTTGTTGTGAGAAGCGTATTGGGGTAGCAATTGGCAAATAACGTCGCTACTTTACTGCCTGCTCCTAGTTGCTTCTCTATCCGCCGGGTTACCGTTTTAATTTCCTGATCTAATACCTGCTTGATCATACTTCCTCCCAATCCCATTCTTGCGCCAACATATCATTGGCAATGGTTGTATTAAATAATCTGCGAATTTCCTGTGTATTGGACGTCTGGCCCAAAATCCACATGAGTTTGGTTACAGTGGCCTCCATTGTCATATCATAAGACTCCATCATGCCGAACTCTTCTTTCGCTACATGGCCAGAGCGATACACCGAAATATCGCTGCCCTCATAAATGGCCTGTGTAGACAGAACAATGGTTTTTCCTCTAGCAATCAGCTCTTCTAACACAGAATGAAAATCATATTTTTCTCCTTCGGGAATGCCACCCACACCATAGCTTTCCAGCACAAACGCGTCGTATTGATCCGCTACCAGGCTTAGCACTTTGGCATCCATTCCAGGAATCAGTTTTAACGCAAAAACGCGCGGGTTCATTGTATGGTAAAACGTTGGCGGCTTTGGAGTTGGCTGCTCTTTTAAATACTGGACAATGCCCTTATCCTGAATGACGGCAATATGGGGATAATTGATACTGCCAAAGGCGTCAAAGCTTTTCGTATTCATTTTGCGGGCCCGGGTTCCGGCAATTACCTTGCCGCCAAAGACAATAGTTACGCCACTGGCCTTCGACCAGGAAGCATAGCGAAGGCTATCGAGCAGATTGGTTTTAGCATCCGTCACATCCATTTCAATAGGGCGCTGGGAACCGGTAATGACAATGGGTTTATAGCTATCCTGAATTAAATAAGAAAGCGCCGCGGCGGTATAGGCCATGGTATCCGTGCCATGAGCAATGACGAATCCGTCGTAATGGTAATATTCTTCCTCAATTTTAGCAGCCATTTGCAGCCAGTAATCCGGATGCATATTAGTGCTGTCAATATTCATAATCTGAATCGCGTCAATGGTACAAAACCGTTTAGCAGCCGGTACATAGCTCAGCAGCTCTTCGGAAGACATAAGAGGCGTTAAACCGTCGTCCGTAGTTTTACAAGCAATGGTGCCGCCTGTAGCAATCAATAGAATTTTTTTCATAGGGTGCATTCTCCTTCTAGGCTTGGTATACAATTTTTCCGTCAATCATGGTCAGCGCGATCCGAATGGAATCGTCAAAGAGAATGAGATCGGCCGGACTTCCTTCTTGCAAGCGTCCATACTGCTGATCCAGCCCCACCATGCGAGCTGGAATCCGCGTCATCATGTCCACTGCCACCGGCAGAGGAACCCCGGCGAGCGTGATCATAGTACGCACCAGCCGGTCGGTGGTCGCTACTGAGCCGGCAAAAGCCGAGCGATCCATGAGCTTGGCAACGCCTTCTTCAATCCAGACTTTCTGACCGTGGGCAAGACTTCCTAAAATGCTTTCACCGTCGGGCATACCGGCGCCGCGCATAGAATCCGTTACCATGGTGGTGCGGTCCGGACCGATAAAGCGATACACCATTTGGAGCAAAGGCGCAGGTAAATGGCAGCCGTCGGCAATAATTTCCACACTTAAATCTTCTAGCAAATATGCACTTTCGGTAACGCCTGGAAAGCGATAGCCGCCCTTACGTACAATTGTTGAAGTGGCAGAATATAAATGCGTTACATGGCTAAAGCCATGGCGCACGGCTTCGACTACCTGATCGTAGGTAGCGTCCGTATGTCCCATAGAAGGCGTTATATTATGCTGCCGCAAATATTCCGCCATGGTAAACGCGCCCTCCAGCTCCGGCGCAATCGTCCACCTTCGAATATCTGGACAGGCCTCTACCAGCATATGGTATTCCTCGGGATCCGGCTTACGGATATATGCCGGGTCTTGCGCGCCGCTCTGGGCAGGGCTCAAATAAGGGCCTTCCAGATGAAGGCCTAAAAACCGGGCGCCCTCTGTTTGATCTTTTACGCTTTCATAGACCTGAAACGTTGCCAGCAGTTCTTCTCTAGAACCGGCCAGTGTAGTTGGCAGTAGCCCAGTGGTTCCATGGGACGCGTGCAGCTTGGCTGCGCCCAGATACGCTTCCGGAGTGCCGTCCATATAATCATGCCCACCGCCGCCATGCGTATGAATATCGATAAAGCCATGGGACGCATAGCGTCCCTGGCCGTCAATGATAATCGCATCCTGCAGCGGCTTCATTTGACCGGGCGGGGTCATAGCGGCAATGCGCCCTTGGTCAATCAGAATTTCTGCTTCTTGCTTCTTCCGATCTTGAATCAGCTGTATATTTTGAATGAGGTATCGCATTTCAGCCTCTCCTCTCTTTCAGCATCCGCTGCAGTGCCGCCATGCTCTCAGCCGCGGCCTCGGCCCCGCCGTCTGAAAAATCGGCGCCTCCCGGTCGTTTCATTTGGGCTTCGTCAATGGTACGTCCTTTACGGTAATGATTTTCCAAAGAAAGATACCCATTATATCCGCTTGCCAAAAGCGCGTCTAAAATACCGGCATAATCCACCTGCCCCGTGCCGATACACACACAGGTAGGTCCCTCCGGCGTTAGCACCGCGTCTTTAATATGAATATGTTTGACATAGGGCTGGATCTGTAAAAAACCATCCGGATAGGGGATTTCTCCTTGAGGATCATAAATATCGTTGCCCGGATCAAAAATAGCGCCGATCCATTCCGGCTGATTGATTGTATCTAGCAAATGCCGCAAAGCGCGGTGGTTCGTAGTCATAACGCTGGGATCCGACTCTAAAAGCAGCTGCTTCCCGGCGTCTTTCAGCAGCGCCAGAGGCTTTTCAAACGTAGAAGCTATTTGTTCCGGGGTGACGTTTTCTTCATAGAAAAAGGCAAATCCCCGCAGCGTTTGACACTCTACAATATGGGCAGCCTGCAAGAGCCTCTTTAGCTTTTCTATCTCTTTTTCCCTCTGGTCCTGCGAATAGGAACACTTAAAGAAGGAGCTAGCGAGATTACAAATCTCGAGCCCCTCCTCATGACAAATATGACGAATTTCAGCTAACCGCTTTTCGCTTAATGCTTCCAGCGGCTGACCATCTATGGTACGCAGTTCCAGTCCATTTAAATGGAAGGTTTGGGCAAAGCGGATGGCTTCGTCCAAATCTTGTGTCATTTCATCGGTAATTATCGATAATTTCATATGGTTCTCCATTTACTTCACCAATATCATTACGCTAGGTCTAAAACAGACATCGGATTTTGCCGATGCGCTTCTTCGTAAACTGCCACCTGCTGCCGAACTTGAGCAACCGTCACTGCAAGAGGCTCCTGATACACCAGGTGGTTGTAGACCATTTGATAATAGGCTTCCACCGCGACGTCAAAGGCGCCGTTGGGATCTCCCTCCCATGAATGCTCGCTCCACTCTAATTTTTCTGTGCAGTAAGCGGGGGTGCCGTCTTCTTTAGAAAGAGATTCCGTGGTCAGCTCCTGGTGAGGGGCCTGCTGCGGATCAAAATATTTCCACTCAATATGCTGCATATCTCCCTTTAAGCCACCTTTTTGGCCATGAATTTTATACGTAAAGCAAGGATAGGCGTCGCAGCAGGAAATGGTCAAATCAATGAGCGGTTTATCGGGCATGGTTAAGATCAGTTTAACATAGTCTTCGGCATCGCCAAAGGTATTGACTCGATCCATTTTGCAAAATACCTGCGGCATCTGGTCATAAGCATTTAAAATATTAAGCGCCTGATCCAGCGGATGCGGTCCGGTATTGCGCAGGCTGCCCCCGTTAAACGATTGAAGCGTTTGCCAATCCCAGCGACGTGAAAAGCCGTTAAACTGAATATCTACGTCGATAAGGCGGCCCAATACGCCGCTATCAATAATTTCTTTAACTTTAACATAATAAGGAGCAAAACGGGATTGCTGAAAAACGCCAAAATAACAGTGATTTTTTTCTGCGGCGGCCACCATTTCGTCGAGCTCCTTCACGCTGCGGGCTACTGGTTTTTCACAAAGCACAGAATACCCCTGGTTTAGCAGCTGCAGCGTTGTATCGTGGTGCTGCTGGCTGTATGAAGCATTGACCACCAGGTCAGGGCGTTTTCCGGAAGCCTCTAGTCCCTGAATCATAGCTTCAATCGATTCGTATACCGGACAGCCAAATTCGGCAGCGGCTCTTTCCCGGCGATCCTGACGCCGATCGGTAATGGCGATAACTTCAAACTGTTCTTTCGCTCTCTCGGCTTTTAAAAATGCGCCGTGAATATCACGCCCGCTGCGGCCTTGTCCAATCAGGGCGATATTTAATTTTTTCATTGCTTTCCTCCTCATAGCGATAAATTATGGCAGGAAGTCCATACCATACATTACGTTATTTTATCCCTATTGTAAAGCAGTCGTTTCGGAAAGTCAATTGCAATTCATACAATTATTGAATATAATAAAAGCATATTATTTTCCGATCAGAAAGGACAAGATACACCATGAAAAACCCAATTATTATGCACATTAACTACTGTGAGCAAGGACAAACCCTGCCAGAGGTGTTTGAAGTTGCCTCGCGCATCGGCTATGACGGCATTGAATTTCGAAGATCCGGCGACAATTACCATTTGCCGCTCGAATCGTATTTGGAGACCATTGCCGCGCTGCGCGAGCAGTATCATATGCCCTACATTCTCTTTGGCGGTCCGGCGCTCGACGCCATGACGTCTCAGCGCGATACGCTCCAAAAAAACACGGAAGAATATCTGCATTTTTTGGAGGTTGCAGATCGTTTAGGTTTGCTGAGCACGGTTAACTTTATGTGTGGTTCCATTGCCAATCCCAAAGTTCCTATGGATTTATACCACTGCGAATCCCATGGTTTTGCCGTTCATGAACCATGGCAATGGGAACAGGCCGTTACCGTTTGCCGTATCGTTGCCGATGCCAAACCACAAGTAAAATTTGCCTTCGAGACGCATATGTTTTTCCTGCATGATACCGCCAAAACCACGCGCGCGCTGGTAGAGGCAATTGACCGGCCTAATTTCGGTATTAACCTAGATTACGGCAACGCATTATTCTTCCCGCATACAGAACCCTTAGCGAAAGCGATTGAAATTGCCGGAGACAAACTTTTCTATACGCATTTCAAAAGCTATCAGCCGGTGGGAAGCGGCGCCGGTCAGCTGCTCCCCACCTCGCTTGCCGATGGCTGTATCAATCACCGCGAATATCTGCGCTGCTTACAAGCGCTTTCGTTTGAAGGGCCTATTGGCATTGAAGCCCCTCGCCCCGGCGACCGCGAACACTTTGCCAGCGAAGACTACGCGTACATTCAGCCGTTAATTCGCAACGCCTGATACTAAACTACCGTTAATGTACACTGCGCGTACCCGCAGCGCGTCATCGAGTACAACCAGATTCGCCAATTTGCCCGGTGCAATGCTGCCCAGGTCGTTTTCACAGTGTAAATCCCGTGCAGGGTTGAAACTAGCCATGCGCACGGCTTCTTCCAGCGGAACTCCTAGCGAAACCATATTGCGCACCATAGTCATAACCGTTCCAATGCTGCCACACAGCGTGCCATTTGGCAAATACGCGGCATCTTTCAGTATAATCGGTACATCTTCCGGAAGCTCTTCCGGGCGAAGGCCCGCCAGCTGACAAGAGTCGCTAATCAGTGTCATGCGATCGGCTCCCTTTAACCGATACAATAATGTACAAATCTCAGGAGCCACATGCACTAAATCGCCAATCAGTTCGCACTGCACGGTATCTTCTAGCAAAGCAGCGCCCAAAATACCGCTATCCCGGTGCCCCAACGGCCGCATAGCATTAAATGTATGCGTTACCCGAGCTGCACCTAACCGGATAGCGGTTTTTGCTTCTGGATACGTGGCCATGGTATGTCCCATAGAAACCGTTACGCCCTTTTGAACCGCAAGGCGGATAACCGCTTCTGCTCCTGGCATTTCGGGAGCCAGCGTGATCAGACGAATAAGGCCTTGTCCCTGGTCTAGTAACCGTTGCAGTGTTTCTGGATTTGGCGTTTGTATCGCTGTTTCATCCATGGCCCCTTTCTTCTGCGGATTCAAAAATGGGCCTTCTAAATGAATTCCCAGTAGAAGAGCCTTGTCCGTTTGATTTTGAAGCTGACGAGACGCTTGCACCGCAGCGCGGGTTGCCGCTCCCATACGCTCTGCCGACATGGTAGAAATTCCGGCAGCAAACCCGGTTACGCCCTCCTTGGCTAAATCTTCTGCAATTTGAATTAAATCGTCTGGATCCTCTGCGGTGCAGCTATGCCCGCGGTACCCGTGCATATGAACATCAATCAGGCCAGGAATGATTTTCATTCCTTCATAAGAAACCACATCACAGGATGTTTCCTGTGATGTGGTTGGGGACGTCGCCATCTCTTGTAAGGAAGCAATGCGCTCCCCACGGATTTCGATCGTCTGATTATGAAACAGAAAATCAGGCCCTAAAACATGTGCGCCTATAATTTTCATTATCCCAGCATGCTTTCCTTCCAGCAATCAGGCGCTTGCAGGCCAAAAATATCGGCTACTGTAGGCGCTACATTGGCCAGACCAAACTGCCCTTCTTTAATCGTATACTGCGTATTCGGATCGTAAATAATAAACGGAACCGGATTCAGTGAATGGGCCGTCCGCACCTGTACCTCGCCTTTTTTATTCTTTTCCAGCATTTCATCGGCATTGCCGTGATCCGCCGTTACCAGAAGCGTATAGCCGCACTCGTCCACTACTTTAATCAGGCGAGCAAGTGCTAAGTCTACGGCTTCCATACCGCAAATAACAGCATCCATATTGCCGGTGTGGCCAACCATATCCCCATTCGGGAAGTTGCAGCGAATAAAATCATACTGGCCACTGCGCATAGCCTCAATCAGATTGTCTGTGATTTCTGCGCTCTTCATCCACGGCCGCTGATCAAAAGGAACATTGTCCGAAGGAATTTCACAGAATGTTTCCAGCTCTTCGCTGAATTTTTCACTCTTATTGCCGTTCCAGAAATACGTTACATGACCGTATTTTTGCGTTTCGGACACCGCATATTGACGAATTTTATGCGCAACCAGAAGTTCAGAAAGCGTGTCTTTAATTTCCGGCGGATTGACCAAATACCGTTTGGTTAATTTAAAATCTCCTTCTTATTGCGTCATCCCGCCTTATTCTACTTCCGCATTTCCTCCACGTCCGCACTCCGGGACCCCCTCACCCTC
>CALWPV010000025.1 GCA_944383515.1 uncultured Clostridia bacterium | reverse complement strand
TCAAAACCGGATTGCTATTATTACCGGCCCGAATATGGCGGGCAAATCTACGTATATGAGACAGGTAGCGGTTATTTGCCTTATGGCGCAGATTGGCTCGTTTGTACCGGCCGGCGCCGCCAGCATTTCCATTGCCGATCGAATTTTTACCAGGGTGGGCGCTTCCGACGATTTGGCGCGCGGTCAGTCTACCTTTATGGTGGAAATGAGCGAAGTCTCTAATATTTTGTGCCATGCGACGAAAAACAGCCTGCTTATTTTAGACGAGATTGGCCGGGGCACGTCAACGTTTGACGGGCTCAGTATTGCCTGGGCGGTGGTCGAGTATATCAGCGATAAAAAAATTGTAGGCGCCAAAACGCTGTTTGCGACGCATTATCATGAGCTTACACAGCTGGAAGGGCAGCTGAGCGGCGTAAAAAACTACTGCGTGGCTATAAAAGAAGGCGCCGACGGTATTGTATTTTTGCATAAAATTCAGGCCGGTAAGGGCGATGAGAGCTACGGCATTGAAGTCGCTAAGCTAGCGGGGCTGCCCGAATGGGTGCTAGAGAGGGCCCGAGAAATTCTGGTTGATCTGCAGGGCCGCGATGTAGCTAAAAAGGCGCAGCAGATTGTAGCGAAAACATCGACGCAGGTTAGCCAGCTAATGGAGCAGATGTCGCTTTTCGCGCCCAGCGCGCCGGAGCTTTCGGAAGAAGAAAAGAAGGCTATTCAAATAGGAGAGGCGCTGCAGGAGCTGGACATCAATTATATGTCTCCTATGGAGGCGCTGAGGCTGCTTAGCGAATGGAAAGAGACATTGCAGACGGCTTAAAAAGCCTAAAATTAGGGCTTTTTGAGCGCTGAGAAAGGAGGGCGCATGGCGCAGATTCGGCTTTTAGATCAAGCAACGGTTAATAAAATTGCCGCCGGCGAGGTAGTGGAGCGGCCGGCTTCTATTGTGAAAGAGCTTTTGGAAAATGCGGTTGACGCGGGAGCCAGCCGGATTACAGTGGAAATTAAAGAGGGCGGCATTGCGTATATCCGGATTACGGATAATGGCTGCGGTATTGAGGCCGATCAGATTCGCATGGCGTTTTTGCGGCACAGTACAAGTAAAATCCGTTCGGTAGAAGATCTGGCCAGCAGTTTGACGCTGGGGTTTCGCGGAGAGGCGCTGGCTAGTATTGCAGCCGTAGCTAGGGTGGAAATTCTCAGCAAAACGGCAGAAGCGCTGGTTGGGATTCGCTATATTATTGAAGGCGGACAAGAAAAACTCTGGGAAGAAGTAGCCTGCCCGGTGGGAACCACGCTGAAAGTAGAGAATCTATTTTTTAATACGCCGGCGCGGCGCAAGTTTTTAAAGAAACCGCAGAGCGAAGGCGCGGCTATTACGGAGCTGATGCAAAAAATGGCGCTGGCGCATCCGGAGATTGCGCTTCGGTATTTCAATGGCAAGAAGAAAGAGACGGCCATTCACACGCCGGGGGGCGGCGATCTCAAGCAGTGCGTGTATGCTGTGTACGGCCGTGAAGTTTTAGACAAAATGCTGCCGCTGACGGCGGAAAAAACGCTGGATAGCGGCGAAACGGTGACGCTGTCCGGCTATATTGGCCGGCCGCAAATGCTGCGCGCCAGCCGCTCGTATGAGAACTTTTTTATCAATGGGCGCTATATTCGAAGCGGCCTGCTGGAAAAGGCCGTGCTAGAGGCCTATAAAGATTATGTGGAACCGGGGCGCTTCCCGGCTATTGTGCTGCATCTTTCGGTCGATCCGGCGGCGCTAGACGTCAATGTGCACCCAACCAAAATGGAGGTTCGCTTCATGAAGGCGGGCGCCATATATAGGGCGGTATATGAAGCGGTGAGCGAGTGCCTAGATCAAGGGGATTTAATTAGCCGCGTGGGGAGTTTTTATAAAGAAGAAACGACTTTGCCGGTAACGACAGCGCCGGAGGCGGCGGAAAAGGCCTTGCCCGCCGAAAGGAAAGAGGAGCGGCAGGCCGAAGAGGCCAAACCGCCGCTCACCTATTATTTGCCAGAAACGCCGAAGAGGCCGGCCGGTAAAACGCCGTTTATTGTAGAAGAAAGAGACGAACGGCCGCCGCAGGCGGCTACCCCGGAAATTTGGCAGGGAGAGCAAATAAAAGTATACGAAGAAGCGCCGGTTACGCCGCCGGTAGTTTCCTTACAAGAGGAGGCGGCATCGTTTCAGGGAACGGCTACAGAAAAACAGCCTCACCATTTGCGCCTGATCGGGCAAATTTTTCGTACCTATTGGCTCGCCGAGGAAGGCGATATCTTCTATATTATTGACCAGCATGCGGCGCATGAACGGGTTCTGTACGACAGATTTCGTCAGCTTTTACAAGAAGAAAAAATGGCGTCTCAGGGCCTGATTGAGCCCGTGGTATGCACAGTGAGCCCCGGAGCGGTAGCGGAGCTGGAAAATTACCAGCCCCTGCTTCAGAAAACGGGATTTGAAGTGGAGCCCTTTGGCGAAGACGCTGTTATTGTACGCGGCGTGCCGTTTATATTGAATAGTACATTACCGCCGGAAGACCTGGGGATTATGCTGGATATGGTGCATAGCGGAAGCGTGGACACGGCCCGCGATCTCTTGATTGACAAAATCGCAATGATGTCATGCAAAGCGGCCGTAAAAGGGAATATGAATTTAAGCGAAAAAGAAGCGCAGGATCTGGTAGACCAGCTCTTTTCTTCGGCCAATCCCTATAACTGCCCGCATGGCCGCCCCACCGTTATTTCAATGACTCAATACGAAGTGGAGAAACGATTTAAACGCGTATGAATAAAAAACCATTACTGATTTTGGCGGGCCCGACAGCCTCGGGAAAAACAGCCTTATCTATTCAGCTGGCCAAGCGACTGGGCGGCGAGATTATTTCGGCCGATTCCATGCAGGTATACCGCGGCATGGATATCGGCACCGCGAAGATTACGAGCGCCGAGATGCAAGGCGTTCTCCACCATTTGATCGATATCTGTGACCCTTCTGAAGAATGGAATGTCATGAGCTTTTGCCGCCTGGCGGCGGAAACCATTGACGCGATACTAAGCCGGGGGCATTTACCCATGGTGGTGGGAGGTACGGGCTTTTATATTCATGCGCTGGCGTACGGAGCGGAGTTTGAAGAAGAGCCGGAGAGCGGAATTCGGCAGCAGCTGGAGGCTAAGTCAGACGCGGCGCTGTGGGCAGAGCTGGAGAAGGTGGATCCGGCTAGTGCGAGGAGCATTCACCCGCATAACCGGAAGCGGATAATTCGGGCGCTGGAGTATTTTAAACAGACCGGAGAGCCGATCAGCCGGCATAATGCGTATTTGCGCAGCAAGGAAGCGGCGTATCAGCTGTGTTTTTTGGTGCTGGATATGGAGCGCAGCCTGCTGTATGAGCGGATTGATCGCCGCGTAGACCAGATGATAAAAGAGGGACTTGTAACGGAGGTGCAGCGTTTGCGTGAGGCTGGCTGCCATAAAGATATGGTTTCTATGAAAGGGCTGGGCTACAAGGAGATTCTCTCATATCTGGAGGGAGAAATGTCTCTGGAAGAAGCGGTATATGTTTTGAAAAGGGATACGCGGCATTTTGCTAAGCGGCAGCTTACCTGGATGCGGCGGGAGAAAGAAGCGGTTTTCTTAGCCAAAGAACCGGAAAAAACGCTGCTGAGCAGAGCCATGGCTATAGTAGAAGAGAAGCTGGGACGGCAATCTAATGCGCTTCATTTGTAAAAAAAGTGCTTGCGCAGGCGAAGGTTTAGTGATATAATAATAAAACGAAGCAATTTTGGACACTTAGCTCAGCTGGCTAGAGCGTCGCGTTGACATCGCGGAGGTCGTAGGTTCGAGCCCTATAGTGTCCATAAAATTTCTTCAAAAAAGGAATTGACAAAGCAGCGGAAAGGTGATAGAATACCATCTGTTGCGCGTTCTGGAAGCGCCGCTCGAAAAAGCAAGAAAAAGTAAAAAAAGTTCTTGACAAAGTAAAAGCGGTGTGGTAAGATAGCAAAGCACTCCGCGAGAGTGCAACAGTTCATACAAAGCATGAACTGCTGAACGTTGAAAATCGAACAGTGTAACACCTTGGAAGCAAGAGTCAAAGGAAACTTTGACGAAGCAGAAGAGAATGGTAAAACGACCAGTCAAATCTGAGAGTAAATACGGATAAGAA
>CALWPV010000024.1 GCA_944383515.1 uncultured Clostridia bacterium | reverse complement strand
TCTTCACAACCGAAACGCCTCCGCCATCTTATTCGCTGCCGCCCGCATCTGTTTTGGGTCTGGTCTGACATAAAAGTTCAGCGTGGTACTGGCGTTGGTGTGGCCTAGAATCTCCTGTACGCTCTTTATGTCTGCCCCACTGCCCAGCAGCAGCGTAGCACAACTATGCCTTAAATCGTGGGGAGACAGGTCTGGGAGCCCATGCCGCTTCATGAAGCGTTTGACACGCCGGGTCACTGCGTTGGGATCCCGGGGAGAAAAGGGGCCTGCCTGTCCGTGGAACAGAAAACAAAGAAATCATACCTTCAGTGTATAATATGCTCCTGCACCCTTTCCGTACAGCGACAGCTTTTGATTCTTCACCAACCGTTGCAAAATGCGAAATGCCTTTGCCGGAGAAACATGCAGTAATGCGATTACATCCGCTCGTTTGATCGACTTCTGTTTCCTGGCGAGTTCCAAAACCAATTCTTCGTATCGAAGTTCGTCAATTCCTTTTTGTCTGATATACGCAGCTGTATTTTCTTTCCCGTAGGCTTTCGGGCTCAACATATAATTTCTGCCTCGACCATTCCCAATCGCTTCTACTAATCCAGATTCCACAAGCGTCTCCACAACAATTTTAATACGGCTTTCATCCCGTTTGAGTGCCTCAGATATCTCACGGAGTGTTGCCTGGTGCATTTGTTTTAAGGTGTTCAGAACAAGAAGCGCATAGATTGGAAGCGGGTGGCCCAAGCGTTGCTGTTCTTCTGAGATCATTCGGACAAAAGCTCTATCCGGCATACCTCTCGGGATAAAAAGACAAACGCTGGTGCTGGTCGATCTGGAATAGTCAGGGAGCAAGCGTCCATATAATAATGACCCCTCATAAATTCTGTCGATACCTCTGCCCGTTCGTTCTGCCAAACCGATTCGCTTTAACGCATCAGCCAGGACTGGATTGCGTCCATGTGGCTCCGCGTCCAACAGATTATCTGCATTGATTCCTTCAATAAAACCCCCAGGATTGCTGATCAGCATCCCCTCACTGTTGATTTCCACTCGTACTCTGCCCAGCATAGAATAGTCACGATGGCAAAATGCATTGACTAAAGCCTCTCGAAATGCCCGCTTATCAAAATCTGGGACGGAAATACGGAACAATCCCTCTTCCATTTCCTCTTCATGGTTCCATGCTGCAACATACTCTGTAATTTTTTCAAAGGCAGCGAGAATCGAAAGGAAAAACGATTCATTGACCCGAATATCGGTCCCTTCAAGTACCTGAATCGCAGTTTCTGCCGTCGGCATCAACGCTTTCAGACGCTCCGCCTTTCCAATCAGCAGTAACCCTGTATAGGTGGGCACAAGCCTTTTGTCCACCTGGACGACCATTTGCAGCGCTTTGTCAAGTTCTTCATTGTCCAATTCCAAGAGGGCAGGTTCTCCCCGATATTTTCGGATGATATCCCGAAGCCGCTCCCGCTCAACAGGATCTAAATCCCGATAGTCACCATCTGGAACCGGCTGCGCGGAATAGTCAAAAAGGCTCAAATCTGACAACCGGCCAGCAATTTCATAGGGATACATCGGAACATTCTCTGGCGTTCCATCCGCTTTGAGGCGCCGCCGCTGTATTTTCCCAGCAGATGACGCAGTAATACTAGTACGGCGGGGGACAGAAATTTTTAGGATTGGCTTCTCTAAATCTAAAATTTCGCACCGGATTGGAACCGGTGGGACGGTTTTATTGGCGATAAAAGCCGCCAAACGAGTAATATCGAAATGTTCTTTATGCAATCCTGTGATCTCGCCATTATCCTCCACCCCAAGGTAAAGTTCTCCTCCATCGGTATTGGCAAACGCAACGACCGCATCGATTATCTCTTGATCCGACAGCTTCTTCTGATCGCTTTTGAACTCATGCATCATATCTTCGCGGAAACCAATCGTCAATGTGATCACATCCTTTGAACGCACGATAACACACGTGCGCGTTTTTGTCAACAAAAAAACGCACGTGTGTGTTATTTGAGTGTTTTTGCGTTTGAATGTGCTGTTTCCATGTATTCCACGCCGCACTGTAGCTGAAAATATGGTCAAATCTTTGCATGGAACGCTAATAGGGTGGACGGTGATTTTCATAAACTCCATCCAATATTAAATGAAGTTGAGGTCCCTGTTGACTGAACATATAACGATATTACGCCACAAATCGCATGCTCAAAGGGGCCTACGAGCTTGGCGCAAATGCAATCATTGGTGTTCACTATGAGTACTTTTCCATGGCCTCTAATATGGTTGCTGTCTCTGTTTCTGGAACGGCTGCTATACGCAAAGCAAAGAAGGAACGATAACGTCAAAACATCTTTTATGGCTTTCGGTTTCCCATTCCAGCATCCCCTAAGTAATATATTATAAAATTCACCCTATTTTGCACACCAATCTTCTCTGAAGGTAGAGATACTGCCCTCAAGAAGTGGCCCTTGTAGAGGCAATTTCCTTTATTATTTATTATAGAATCCACGTAGTCTGCTTTCTGATTCTCTACATGGGAAGGCCGGCCATATGTTATTCTCTACCCCGTTGTACATTTCACTTCCCTGTTGATGTTTTATGTGTACTTTCTTAAGATGTCAAGTTTATTTCTAGAATCTCAAGAAAATCATCATAAGATCTTCACATCTTTCGGAGAAAGTCAAGTGTTTCCGTACCAGTGTAACACAAACATAAGAAGAAAGACGTCAAATCACCTAAGAAAGTGCAGCAAATGGTCTGCTTCATGACATTCCAAATTTGAAACCAAGTAGAACTCTTTCCTACCAAAACAAATCGCTGCATTCCTCTGCTTCACGGTCTCTTCACAACCGAAACGCCTCCGCCATCTTATTCGCTGCCGCCCGCATCTGTTTTGGGTCTGGTCTGACATAAAAGTTCAGCGTGGTACTGGCGTTGGTGTGGCCTAGAATCTCCTGTACGCTCTTT
>CALWPV010000023.1 GCA_944383515.1 uncultured Clostridia bacterium | reverse complement strand
ATCGCTGGCCTTTTTTTTGCTCGGTCATACCAAACACCAGCACCCAAAGCAAACCCGTATAATTCCAGCTTCCGGGCCAAACTGCGAGCAAACAGCCAAGCAAAGCGGCTTCGCGCAGCCCCGGCCGCAGCCTGTCAAACGCCGCCAGCGCCAGCAGGCTGACAAATAGGGTCCACATAACGCTGGTTGCCTGCCACACATTTCTTATGTCATAGCCAAAACAAAGCGCGTACGGAACATGCGAAAGAGCCGCGCCTATAAACAGCCGCGCCGCATAGCGGCCCAAATGACGCGTATGCCAATATCCCTGCGCCACAAAAAAGCACATAATAGGCATCGTGAGCCGCCCGGCGCAGCGTAGCGCCCAGTGCAGCACCGTTCCTGCCGGCACAAAGACCACACCGATGTGATCCAAAATCATGGCCGCCACCGCGATCGTTTTTAGCTGCGCGCCGGTAAGCCCTGCCGGCCTTTCGCCAGTCATGGCCGCCTCAGACGCTCTGGCTCTGCGCGTCAATTTGAATCACGTGGTCAAACCGCCCCTCGCGTACACCGTATACCTGCCCGGCCAAATTACAAATCACGCAGGCGTGGTTCGGAATGAGCGTTACCTTATCGCCAATCTCCAGATCCATAGGCCCTTCGCTTTCCAAAAAAGCATGCTCTTCATTCAGCGCGGTAATGCGCAGCTGCGGACGTCCCAAAATATAACCATAGCCGGGGTGGTGATCGCACAGATCACTCGTAAGCGTCTTGGTACCCACGTCTAAAATACCATGCCGCTCATCCATTTTCGCAACCAAAGTTGTCACAATGCGCAGCGCACAGTCTTCTTCCCCGGCAAAGCCGGAAAACAGCTGACTGCAATCATTAAAAATATAGTGGCCAGAGCGGATCTCCGTAATTCCCTCCAGAATCTCAGGCATTTTGCCGGAAAACGACGTTCCGCCCGAAAGCTCGTCCATAGTAAACCCATGGGCGCGCAGCAGCGCCGCCGTATCCACCAAGTCGTCGTGCTCTTTTTGTGCAATCTTTTCCATTTGAGCCCGCGTGGGTTCATGGTAGATCAAGCCGCCATAATACATAAGCCCCACAATCTGCAGGCCGGGAAGGCTCTGAATTTGCTGAGCTAGGGCTAAAGCCGGCTCTCCGGGCAGCACGCCGCCTCGGCCTAAGCCGCCGTCTATATCAAGACGCACCCGAATGGTTTTACCGGTGCGCACGGCCAGATCCGACAGCTGTTTAGCGCCCACGGCGCTGCCTACCAGAGTGGTTACCGTAGCGATTTGCATGAGTTTGCCCAGGCGCTCCATTTTGTCTTCCCCAATTAAGGGGTAGGCAATGAATATGTCTTGTATGCCGCTTCGCGCCATTACTTCGGCTTCGCCCAGCTTGGCGCAGGTAATACCCTGCGCGCCCAGCTTCAGCTGCAGGTGGGCCAGTTCGCTGCTGCGGTGCGTTTTAACATGCGGCCTGTGCGCGATACCATGCGCCTTCGCATTGTCTACCAGTGTTTTAATGTTTTTCTCCACAATGCCCAGCTCTACAATAACGGCTGGCGTAGGATACGATTCATACATTTTAATCCTCCATGCTGAAAAATGCGTAATAGAGCCGCGCCGTGTCATATAAGCCGGCTATGCTCACAAATTCGTCGGTTTGGTGTGCCTGCGCAATTTCGCCGGGGCCCAGAATTACCGTAGGAATGCCGGTGCCTTCGCTCATGAGTCCTGCTTCGCAGCAGGCGCTAAACACCGAAATCTCCGCCGGTTTTCCCGCTTGCCGCGCCGCCTCTTGCAGACGCTGAATCTGTGGGTGCTCTTTCTCGATCCAGCCTACCGGACACTGCGTAGTTACCTTAACCTGCGCGCCCGGCGCCTCGGTCAGCATCTGCTCGATTTGCTTGGTGGCCTGCTGCGTGCTTTCTCCTACGGTTAACCGCCGATCAATCCGCACACAGCAATGTTCGGGAATGGTATTGACCTTATGGCCGCCTTCTATCATGGTTACCGTTATGCTACCGGCTCCTAAATAAGGGTCTGCCTGCGTTTGCAGCTGCGCATTCAGCGCTCTTACCTTTTCACAAAATGCCAAGGCCTGCTCAATGGCGTTAACGCCCAGCGACGGCTGCGCCGCATGACAGCTTTTCCCGTAAAAATCCACCTGAAACGCCATGACGCCGCGATGGCCTAAATGAATGCGGCCGCCTGTTGGCTCTCCCACAATGGCAAACACTGCTTGGGGCGCCGATTGAATAAATGTACGCATCCCCAGATTCTGGTGTTCTTCGTCTATGTCAAACAGCATTTGCACCGGGCGCTGCGGCTGAAACTGCCCGGCGGCGTATAGCTCGGCCAAATGCAGCATACACGCTACGCTGCCCTTCATATCGGCCGCGCCGCGGCCATAAATACGGCCTTCTCGCACCGCGGGCTCATAAGGCGGCGTTGTCCAGAGCGCCGAATTTCCGGCTGGCACCACATCCACATGCCCCACATACAGATACGGAAGCGCCTGCGAATCTTTGCCCGGAATCGTTGCCAGTACATTGGCTCGGTGCGGCGCGCAGGGCTGCTCTGTAACCGTAAGCCCCTGCTGCTGCAAAAAATCTTTAATATACGTACAAACCGCCTCTTCGTTACCGGGAGGCGCCTCGCTTTCACGCCGCACCAGCTCCATAGTCAGCTGCGCGAGGCGCTCATGAGAAATGGACTTGATCATAACTTTCCGTTCCTTTCAAATAAGATAAATTCAGCCTACCACAACCAGCCAACAGAATCAAGCCATTTACACTATTTTTCTTCCAGCATCCGTGTCATACTCTTGAGGCTAATTCCCAGCGTAGATACATTGTGCAGCGTCGCCGCCGCCGCGGGAGGCAGCAAGCCCAAGGCGCCCAGCGCAATCAGCGCGCCATTAAAACCGATTACGAAGCGATAATTAAACCGAATACGCTGCATCAGTTTTTGCGCCAAGCGGCGCAAAATGACCAATTCGTACAAGCTATCTTCAGCAATGGTAATATCGGCAATCTCCCGGGTAATGGCAGCTCCTTCGCTGACGGCAATGCCCACATCGGCCACCGATAGCGCCGGAGAATCATTAATGCCGTCTCCTAACATAATTACCGTTTTTCCTTTCTCTTTAAGGTGCTGCACATAAGCCGCCTTATCCTCTGGTAGCATCTCCGATTGATACGTATCAACGCCCACTTGCGCCGCAATAGCCCGCGCCGTATGCTGACTGTCACCGGTAAGCATAATCGTTTCTGCTATTCCGGTTTGCCGTAGTCTCTTTATCACTTCAGCAGCTTCAAGGCGCAAGGGATCGGCAATGCAAATGACGGCAGCCAGTTCGCCGCCGATGGTAAGATACAAATGAGAGTATTCACTTGGCAGCGACTGAAATTTTTCCTCTTCTCCCACTGGTAGACGGCAGCCTTCGTCCTCAAATAC
Source organism: uncultured Clostridia bacterium (assembly GCA_944383515.1). Lineage (GTDB taxonomy): Bacteria > Bacillota > Clostridia > Lachnospirales > Bianqueaceae > CALWPV01. The sequence goes on along the minus strand of CALWPV010000023.1, from coordinate 11,385 downwards.
AAAATGAGCGCTACCGATGAGCACCCGTTTACCGCTTACCGAGCTAGCGATCCCATGCGCTACAATATACTCCACCTCGGAGTGCATTTCTTCGTGTGAAAGGTTTTGATCACGCGCGGCTTTAACCACAGCATTGGCCATAGAATGCGGAAAATGCTCTTCCAGGCAAGCAGCCAGCCGGAGCATTTCCCGCTCTGAATGATTGCCAAAAGAAACCACGCGCATAACGCGGGGAGAGGCATAGGTTAGCGTACCCGTTTTGTCAAATACAATGGTATCGGCCTGCGCCACAGCCTCCAAATACTTACCACCCTTCACCGTTATGTGGTGCAGCGCTGCTTCGCGCATGGCAGACAGTACCGCCAGCGGCATGGCCAGTTTTAATGCGCAGGAAAAGTCAACCATAAGTACCGATTGAGCCCGCAGCGCATTACCCGATAGAAGCCAGGTGGCCACGCTTCCCAGCAGTGTATACGGTACTAACCGATCTGCTAAGTTAGTTGCTTTATGTTCTGCTTCTGATTTAAGTTTTTCCGTCTGTTCAATCATTTCTACAATTTTATCATACCGACTACTTCCTTCCTGCTGCGTTACACGGATCAGACACTGCCCCTCTTCTATTACGCTGCCGGCATAAACCATCATACCCGCTTGCTTAGGAACCGGGATTGATTCTCCCGTTAAGGACGCTTGATTCACCATAACGGTGCCTTGTTCTAAAACACCGTCTAAAGCAATGACGCTGCCCATACGCGCAACCACTATGTCACCGGTCTGTATTTGACTAACCGGCGTGAGCACTTCGCCTTTTGAGGTCTTAAGCCATATGCGATCCACATGCAGCGACATGTAACGCGCTAGATCAGAGGTTGACTTTTTATGTGTCCATTCTTCCAGAACTTCCCCCAGCGTAAGCAGAAACATAATCGATCCCGCGGTACCGCTATCGCCACGAAGAAGCGAAATGCCAATGGAAATGGCGTCTAATAACTCTACTTTTAGCTTTCTGCGTAAAAGGCAGCGCAGTCCTTTAAACAGATACGGAAGCGCACGGCACACATGATATAACATAGCCAGCGAAGGCGGCAAAAAAAAGCTGCGCAAAAGTTTAAATACAATCATGCTAACCAGTTTTTCTTCATAAAAGCGATGGATCTGCCGGGCGCTTTGCCATTCCGTCTGCTCGCTAGAAACCTCTTCCCATTGAAAAGTTTGAAAATAAGACAGAACCTTTTTCTTTTCTCCTGCGTAGTATAGAATTACGCAGCACGTTCTCTCATGCACGGTTACCTTTTGAATACCGCTTTGCGCTTGTAAAAATACTTCTAACTGATCTGCCTGCCGCACTGTTATTCGGCGCTGCTGCATTTGAAGGCGCAGCCTTCCTTTACTTTCATGTAAAATCTTATATTCCATATTCGACCTCTATGTAAAAGAGCCGCTTCTTTGGCGGCTCCTCTACTCCATTTCTTATTGTTTAGTTCGCAGTTTCCGCTTCTTGCAGCTGACTTTCTGCATCTAGCTCCTGTTCGCGCTGTTCATTTATATCTTTAGCAGACGCGACAATATCGGCGCAGTTTTCTTGCACAGTGGTTACTGTTCTCATGACAGATTCCTTCATTCGCAGTGCCGCAGCTGTCGTATATGTATATACCTTTTTGGCATCCTTACTAGACAAGATTTTTACACCTATGGTGCCAAACAACAAACCGCCAGCAAAAAGCGCCGCTTCTTTCGCATGTTTTAACATTTGAACATCCTCCTTTACTTATTTATGTTTATACCCGGTAATCATTACCATTGCCATACAAAAAATGGCAGCCCAAGCCCAAAATCGATGTTGCTTCATTCACTTTCACTCCGTTTCCTTTTCGGTTAGTTTTCGCTAACCTTTTCTTTTATCATACCAGATTTACAGCAATAAATCAAGAGATTCTATGCAAAAGATTGTCCGTTAAATATCTTGACAGAGTGTGTATAAAGCGGTACAATATTAAAATTATTATCACAGATGAAACACAAAAACTTTCATCTTGCAAGGAGGCATGTCTACATGACATTACTAAGAGACTTTATTACTTTTCCACCTGAAATATTGTTGGAACTATTTTTCCGTGTGCTCTTCGCCTGCGCCTGCGGCGCCTTAATCGGTTTCGAGCGTACCCGCCGATTTAAAGAAGCCGGATTACGCACGCACTGCATTATTGCCATGGCGGCGGCACTGTTAATGATACTTTCTAAGTATTGCTTTGCTGACTTATCCGTTGAAGGCGGCTATTTTCAGGGCGACCGCGGCGCCGATCCCGCCCGCATTGCCGCCCAGATTGTCAGCGGCGTCGGTTTTCTGGGCGCCGGCATTATTTTCCGCGATAAGGGCGCCGTACGCGGCCTCACCACGGCGGCCGGTATTTGGACCACATCCGCCGTTGGCATGGCCATTGGCAGCGGCATGTATGCCCTTGGCCTTTTTGTTTCGGTTATGATTGTTCTTTTGCAGCTTGCTTTGCACAAATTTCATATTGGCGCCGATGCCTATCTGCAAAGTGAAATCAATATTACCCTTCCCCTGCACGACTCTCAGTTACGCACAGAGCTTTTTGAGTTGCTTAATCAATATAATATGACTCTGCACTCTACAACCTACACTAAAAATGACGACGAAACTTTGACCATTAAAGCCATCATTCGAACGAAAAACAATATTTCGATTGATGAAGTCGCTCTTTTCATTCAGAAAAATCCTCAGGTAGTATCATTTTCCATTACCAATATGTAACGCAGCTTAATTCTCTTCATGAACATAATACTGCGCCTGTGCTTGCCATAACTTAAAGTATAGCCCTTCTTTCTGGCTTACCAGCGCGTCATGGCTCCCTTGCTGCACCACCCGGCCCTGATGCAGCACTACAATATCGTCGCAAAATCGGCAGGAAGATAAGCGGTGCGAAATATATACCGCCGTCTTATTTTGGGTAATCTGGTTGAATTTGCGATATACTTCCGCTTCCGCAAGCGGATCCAGCGCCGCCATGGGCTCATCCAGCACCATGAGCGGCGCCTTTTTATACAGCACCCGCGCCAGCAAAAGCTTTTGCAGCTCTCCTCCGGATAGCTCGTAGGCGTTTTCATTCACATTTTTCACCATCATGGTTTCCTGCCGGCAGTTTTTGAATACTGTTCCCAAATCCTGACTGCCGCAGGCACTGCTCGAGGCGTTTTTCATCCTCTTTTCCTTTTTCCTGCATGGTTATGTTGGTACGAATCGACGTCGGCAGCAAATGCACGTCCTGAAAAATAACGGAAATCAGATCAAAATAAGCCTCTGCGTCCATTTGGGCAATATCGACGCCGCCAACCAGAATTTGCCCCTCCGTAGGATGAAACAGACCGCAAAGAAGTTTAATTAAGGTTGTTTTTCCCGCTCCGTTAAGCCCTACAATGGCCAGTTTTTCTCCCGCCTTAATGGTTAAATCAATGCCATGCAGCGTTTCCCTTGTGCTTTCCGGATATGTATACCGGACCTGCCTCAGCTCGATCTAGCAAGGCCACTGCTCTTTTTCCGGAACCGGTTGTAACTGGGCCCTTGCTTTTTGGGGTGTTTTAAACGCCCCCAGATCCCAAAACCCGCGCAAATCGCTAAGGCAGCTACTGGAGAGTTTCAAATAGGACCCCGCCTCTAAAATGAGCGCTACCCATTCAGCAAACGTAGCAATCATGGTAAAATACACCAAAAAATCACCGACAGCGACATGCCCCGCCAACACCTGTCCTATTAAAATGACATACGCTACGCCGTCGCGAAGCAGAATAAACAGGGCCGCTACCGCCATGGAACACCAGCGCCGCAGCGCAATCTGCGAAACGATTCGGTTTTCTTTTTGAAGCAGCATGCGTCCAAATTCCACGAGCCAGGAGCGCAGGCTATATAACCGAATATCTTTTGCCGCCGCCAGATCCATGGCCTTAAACACTACATAATCTAGGCGCCGCCGGTTTTCTGCCTGTGCTCTGCGCCGGCTTTCAATATATCGGTTCACCCAGAGATTCATATAAAAAGTAACCACACAAGAAATACAAAGTACAACTAAAATCCACGGACTGAGCAGGGCCAGCGCACTTCCATAAACAATAAGCCCCAGTCCGCTGCCTAATAACAAGACCAGCGCCTGTTCCAAATAGGTAGCCATTTGATTATCCAGCATTTTTAACGCTTTCGCTCGTAAAACCTTGCCCTCGGCGCTGAAAAGCAGCTCATAGTCCATATCAATAGTCGTTTCATTTACACGAATTAAATACCGATAGTGTGCCCTTTTGCTGCTATCTTCTACCCACAGCTTCGTAACACGGTCGGCCACATATAAGCCCGCCGCTATTACAGTCATACCGGGAATGGCTACCAGAAGCTGCGGCGCGCCGCCGCTGGCTTCTAGAATCTCAATAATCACTTTAGGAATTAACGCGATCAAAAGCGGCAAAAAAATCATAAGCGGAATCCGCAAAATTCCCATAATCACTAATATTTTTTGCCAGCCCCAAAAGTCCTTTATGACAAAAATCACATTTTGCCATATAGAATAGTCTTGTTTTTTCATGGTATTGATCCCTTTTGTAGCTTCTATTTGATCACATCATAACGTAACATTGTTATGTTGTCAAGTTTTTTATAAAAAAAAGGGAGTGGTCTTAGACCAACTCCCAGCACTGCCCGCCGCCTCCGTAATACGGAAAGAACGGGAAGCTGCACCGGCATTACTGCGCTCCCGTGCTGCCAAAGCCGCCACGGCTTTTTTCCCGCAGCTTCCCTACTTCCTCAAAGCAGATGCGTGGCTGTTTTTTCGCTATGCGAAACTGACAAATACGATCATTCTTTTGAATCACCGTGTCGCGCAGCGCGTAAACCGGCAGCTTCCACTCGTCTTCGTCGCCACAGTACGATTCGTCTATTAGCCCCATGTGATTCGTCTGAATAATGCCGTACTGAATAAAGGTGCTGCTGCGCGGAATCACATGCGCTTCGTAGCCTGGGGGCAAAATCATGCCAACGCCCAGCCGAATCAGCCGAAACTCCCCGGCCTCTAGGCGCACCGTTTCGGCCGCCCGCAGGTCAATCCAGTCGCCCCCCTCTCTGGGGGCAATTTTATCAATTTCCGTATCAAAATATTTAATTTGAATCGTTTCCATTGGTATTTCTCCCTGTGTTTGATAAAAAGCAGCGATGCTGCGCCTATACCGCGGATGCTCGGTAAGCGCCGCAAAATTAGCGAGCTCCGAAAAACCGCCTATGGGAGCCAGAGGCTCCAAAACAGTTCCCGCGAGCCGCTTTTTTACCGCCTCTGCCACGCGGTCGGCCCAAATCACCTGAATGGCGCGGGTAAAGTAGGTTTCGACCTTCGTCGAAACCGGCTCGGTAATATGCCGCGCGTTATGCAGCATGGCCATGCGCTGCTGCGTCCGCACAATCTGGCGTTCGCGCTCTTCTACCGTTTCTGCCGTGGCGGCTGCTTCTATGGCCGTTTTAATCTGCGGATCAATTGGAAGCGCCGCAAAGGCCGTGCCCAGCCATTTGCTATAGGGCGCGTACCGGCGGCAGTACAGAAAGGCTAAATGCATAAGCCGCTCGGCAATACGACTGCAAACCAGCCGGGAACCCAAATCGTCTCCCACATCGGCGCAGCGCCGCACAAACGCCTGCTCTTCTGCAATTAAGGACCAGTCCGAGGCAATCCGGTACAGCCATACCGTTTCCGGATAGTAAGAAAGGGGCCCCCAGCGCCGCTCTATTCCCAGATCGTCTTTAAACCACCGTCCGCAGGTGAGCGACAGCAGCTTATGCTCTGACAAAGAAAGCCAGTCCCATACGCTGAGCTGACTCACCGTTTCGCAGCCCAGGTACGCCTTGAGATATTCCGCTTCCGTATGGATAAAGATTAAGGGATTGACTCTTGCTTTTTCCTCCTGCTTTTGCGCGCACCGCACGCCGCCGTCTTCCGGATCGGGATCCGAAAAGTTAACTGTATAACCCAAAAATTCCTGCGGAAGCTGTGCCGCAAACATGTCCATGATCGCTTCTTTTTGATCGATATCCTCAGGGCGCAAAAACAGATAGAAGCGCGGCCCCCACATATGATCGGTAGAAACCGCGTCGTCATAGCCCAGCACGTCGGAGCCGAAGCCCAGTAGGCCCGCAGAATACGAAAGCTGCGGAAAGGCCTGCCGCAGCAGAGGCATCGCAATTTCTTTAAAAAACCGCTCCGAGAGCTCCATACCTTTCATTGGTTGTTTCAAACTTTTTCCTTTCTTTTCTTAGTAGCGAAATTCCAGCCCCAGCAGCGTTTCCGTTTTATCTCTATCGCTTGCGTATAGTTCTTTTCGGACGGTAAGAAGACTTAAGCAATCATAGCCCAGGCGGTGATATAACCGCAGGGCCGCTTCGTTGCGCGGTACCACGTCAAAACAAATGGCCGTATAACCGGGACGCGACTGCACGATCGTTTCGGCCAAATGTATCGCCTCGGTCGCGATGCCTTGTTCGCGAAAGGGCTTCGCTACATATAGATCTTCAATCCATGCCACCGTTTCTCCTCGATAGCCAATATGCAAAAATCCTACCAGAGTTTGCCCGGACTGAATGCCAAACACTTCGTGCGCAGGCTGAAGCCATGTGCGCAGTGTTTTTTCGGCCTCTATGTATTCCTTTTCGGTTATCTCAGATTCGCCCTGCAGCAGGGCCGCATGAAAACCGTAAAAATCGGCAATCCAAGAAATCAGCGGGCTTTTCATTTCTTCTGTGTATGGGGTAAGTGTAATCATGAGAACTCTTTCCTTTAGTTTTCTGCGTCCGCCATGCCGCCGGGCAGCAGCAAAAAAGTATCCTGGCTCATTCTATTACAGGAGGCGTTTTCGGCGTAGCAGCACCCTGTAATAAAATCGAATATACGCTGGGCTAGGGCGGGTTCCGCGGCTTCCAGATTAAGAATGGCCGCTTCGCCCTGCATCACTTTCTCCGCCACCTCTCTGGCCTCTTCCATAGAATCAATTTTGAAATAATGAACTTCGTCCGTACCGGAACGGGCGAAAGCCCCTCTTGTCCAGCCCCTGGCGGGACAGGTTTGAATCGCATTTTCAATCGCCAGTACCGCTTCGGTTTGTATATCATTAGCCGAGGTCCAAAAAGAAACCATAGGCCCCGCCATAACTTTTTCTTTAAATTTTTTTAGTTTATCTCTTGGGCCGGCTTCTTTTTCGGTTTTGCAGGCGGGCAGCTTCTCCGGGTTTTTATGCAACAAAGCCAGTATAGGTTTGCCCGTTTTCACGGCATAGTCGTATTCCATTTCGGTGTAACTCATTTTCTCGCCCTGCTCGCCGGCTTTCTCAGAGCCGTATTTACCGGCAAGAATCAGCACATAATAGTCGCTATCGTCAATGACCGATTGAATCACTTGCCACCGCGAAGTTGTAGACGGCGGCCATAGCTCCATGCCTGCGGGAATACAGCCACATTTTAAAATGGCCTGTGTGATTTCTTTTCTCTCTTCGATAAGATCGTCATATGTGGAACTAACGAAAATCTGGTATTTCTTGGTTTCCATCGCTGCGCTCTCTGGTGTCATACTCTGCTTATCTCCCCTTCTGTTTTTCTGTATTATAGCCTTTTCCGGGAGCTATGGCAAGACAAAGCTTTTTTTCTTATTCTGCAAGCAGCGTATCTTTCGCATACTGAATCATTTTTTCGGCAGCGATTGCAAAGGGCTGCTTTCGTTTCCACGCCAAAATACTATTCGCTGTTAGCTCGGGGGAAAGCGGCCGATACGTGATTTTCCGCTGGTCATAAAGATCAATAGAGCCATGAATTAAAATGGCATAGGCCAGCCTTTGCCGAACCATAATGGCAACCGTAGACGGTAAATTTGAAGTTCCAATTACATTCAGCTTTTCAAAATCACGGCCAAACCACCCGGCCAGCTCGCTTTGTACGTTCATTCTTCTTGGCAAAATAAGAGGAAGACCTTTTAAATCTTGCGGCGTAATGCGCTCTAACGCAGCCAGTGGCGCTTCGGGGTGCATAAGAACAATCCACTGCTCTTTTTGATTCAGACGAATTACCTCGTACTTTTCCATATTCACCGGCTCCAAAAGCAGACCTATATCGGTGAGCCCCCGATCCATACGATCTTTAATGTGATCTGCCGTTCCGGTATAAAGATCAAAAGTAACGGCCGGATAGCGCGCATGAAAGCGTTTTAAAAGAGGCGGCAGCAAATGCACCGCCGCTAAATCGCCGCAGCCAATGGATACAACGCCCTCCACCGTTTCATCTTGCCTCGTTAACTCCTTCTCCGTTTTATCTACCAGCTCCAGAATCTCTTCCGCTCTTCGGCGCAGCAACAGCCCTTCATTAGTCAGCACAATTTTTCTGGCACTTCGGTCAAACAGCTTCACTCCCATTTCGTCTTCCATTTGCGCAATCTGCCGGCTTAGGGTGGGCTGCGTAATATGAAGCACTTCTGCCGCTTTCGTCATGCTCTCTTCGCGAACAATAGTCAAAAAATAGCGTAAAATCCTAATTTCCATGACATGTCTCCTCACAATTCTATTCCGTTGAAATTCTTGCGGTCGTCCTGTGTGGGTATTATACCATAAGATTGGCGCGTAAACGCGCCAACTTAGCAAGAATCCCTTCAGGATTCTTGCGGTCGTCCTGTGTGGGTATTATATCATAAGATTATCGTGTAGGAAAGCAACACCTGCTTATCGTCTTTTATTCTAGACAAGCAAGAAGCGGCCTATAGCCTTCTCAGCTTTTCTGCTTCCATTTTAATAATAACGCCGAATTGATAATCACGAGCACCGAACCGGCGTTATGCACCAAAGCCCCCACTACCGGCCCCAGCAGCCCTGTAATGGCCAGCGTAATCGCTAAAAAATTGAGCGTCATAGAAAAAGTAAGGTTCAGCTTAATAGTGGTCATCATGCGTTTTGCCAGCGCAAACAAATGCGGCAGCTCCTTAATTTCGTCGTCAACCAAAGCAATATCCGCGGCCTCCACCGCAATATCGCTGCCAACGCCGCCCATGGCAATGCCCACATCGGCTTTCTTCAGCGCCGGCGCGTCATTGATGCCATCGCCAATCATGCACACAGCCTGGCCGCTCTGCTGATACTCGCCAATATACCGCAGCTTATCCTCCGGCAGGCACTCCGCATGCACCTCATTAATCCCCAGCTGACTTGCAATCGCATCCGCCGCACTTTGGTGATCGCCCGTAAGCAAAACCGGCGTCACGCCTAGGCGGCTCAGCCGCTCTATCATGGCCGGACTCTCGCCGCGAATCGTATCCGCCAGCACCAGATAGCCCGCCATCTTTTGATCTACCGCAATATAGATGACCGTACTTCCCTCTCTGATATACTGCTCCGCGCCGGCCGGCTCCGTTATTTGCGCGCACTGCGCGAACAATTTGCGATTGCCCGCCATGACGCTATGCCCGTCAACGCGGGCGCTCACGCCTTCGCCGGGGAGCATGGTGAAATCGCTGACGGCAGGCAGGGCGTTTGAGCCGGCAGCTCGGACAACGGCTTTGCCCAAGGGGTGTTCGCTCATTTGCTCGGCCGCGGCGGCAAGACGCAGGAGAGCTTCTGGCGTGTACGCCGATACGGTTTTGACGGCGGTGACCTGCGGGAGACCATGCGTGAGGGTGCCGGTTTTGTCGAAGGTTATTTTGGAAACGGCTGCCAGGTGCTCCAGTGCGTCCCCTTCGCGCACGAGAAAACCGTGTTTGGTAGCATTGCCAATGGCCGCCATAATAGCCGTGGGCGTTGCGAGCACAAGCGCGCAGGGACAGAACACGACTAAAATAGTGACGGCCCGAATGATTTCGCCGGAAATGAGCCAGGTGAGGGCCGCTGCGCTGAGAGCGATGACGACAATCCACGTGGCCCAGCGGTCGGTCAGCCCCACAATTCTCGCTTTGCCGGCATCGGCCGACTGGCCGAGGCGGATCATGCGCTGAATGGAGCTGTCTTCGCCCACTTTGGTGGCCTGCATTTCGAAGGCGCCGAATTGGTTGACCGTGCCGCTAAAGACCTCGTCGCCTGCGGATTTATCGACGGGCAGCGACTCTCCGGTCATTACGGCCTGATTGATCGAGGTTTGTCCGGAGAGAATGGTTCCGTCGACGGGGACGGTTTCTCCGGGTAAAACGCGGAGCACGTCGCCAATGTTGACCTGCTCTGCCGGGACAATGCGCTCTGCTCCGTTTTGCATAACGCGGGCTGTTTGCGGGGTGAGGTGTACCAGCTTTTCTATGCCGGCGCGGGCCTTGGCAACGGTGAGGTCTTCGAGCAAAGCGCCGAGCTGCATAATGAAGGCGACCTCGCCGGCCGCGAAGTGTTCTCCAATGAGAACAGACGCTATGAGCGCGAGGGAGACGAGGACGTCGGCCTTAATGTCGAAGGCGGTGATAAGGCCGATGATAGCTTCCATAATAATGGGAATGCCGCAGAGGAGAATGGCGACCCAGGCGGCGTCAAACGGCAAGGGAATAAAACCGAAAATACTGATGAGCAGCGCCACGCCGGATATAACTAATAAGGCAATGTCTTTTTTTACGCCGCCGAGTTCTAACAGATGTTCTACTTTTTCTACTATGGCTTTCATGCTGACCTTCTTTCTGGTTCTGGAAACCGGGGTTGTTGTTGGAAACAGAGTTTTTTGACTTTTTATATGGTGGATGAACGGGGCGGATTGTGTGGGCCTCTCGCTCTCCTTATACCTATAGGGGTATATGTATAAAAGCAGTTTCTATTATATCTGTAGAGGCATGTGCTGTCAAGCGGTTTAGTCCCTGGAGAAAGAGGCTTTTATAGGCAATTTTACCAAAAAAAATTTTTTTGCACAAAAGTGTGACCACTCGGGTAAAAAAATACGATAGTTATATATAGAGGGGGATTTTGCGGGAAGTAGGCTCGATGGAAAAATGAAAGGAAAATGTGCATGGATTACTTAAGAGAGGTATCGGTTAGCCGTTTGAAAGAAGACTTTTTAACGCAGTACTACGGTTTGCTTTCGCTGCAGGAGCAGCTGGTGCATTCGCCGGGCTGTCTGCTGTGGAAGGGACCCAAGCGGCAGTATGTGTTTTGGCAGTACTATCGGCACGGACGCCAGATTCAAAAACGCGTGCAGGATGTGGAAAAGGCTAAGGAAGAGATTGAGGCCTTAAAACATCTGTACGCTATGTATCGCGAGAAAAAGGCGATTTTGCGCGAGTACCGCCGCGCTTTAAAGGCGTTTCATGTGGATCCCGAGCAGGTGCTGCGCGAGGACGCGGCCGATAAGGAGCTGAAACGCCAAAACCGCAAGCTCTGGGAGGAGCAGCGGGAGAAGGC
>CALWPV010000022.1 GCA_944383515.1 uncultured Clostridia bacterium | reverse complement strand
AAGCTTTGCTGCCTGTACTTTGTATTCATGGTCATATTTACGTGCCACTTTGAATACCTCCTTATTCTCATGATTCTATTATGAAATCCTTGAGAATAAACTGTCAACTTTTTTTATACCACACCATCCGTTCGGCAGACATATTTTTGAACAAGTGATCAAAAAAATATTGGCCAGTCAAAAAGAAAGAAATCGTGAAATCTGGGCCGTGTATTATCACCCGGGGCTGGGCGAGCTCTTTGAGCAGGCCGGCTTTGAAACCAAGAGCGTGATTCACGATACAACCCGCGACACGATTACAAAAATTTTTTATTATCCGAAACGCGAAAATGTAGAAGCGTAAAGTGGGAAAGATCCCATGCAATTCTCTGGTATAGCAGGGAGGGCATGGGATCTTTTTTATGCGCCGGCCAGCCCTTCAGAGGAAGTGTATAATTTTAGACAAAAGCGGAGAGGAGCCGACGAGGCAGGGTGAGGCCCTTGAATTGGAGGTTGCATTTTGGGTATGCCAATGCTACAATGACTGAAAAGAACTATCGTTTTTAAGGAGGAAATCCAATGGAACCGATCACTATGATACAAGAGCTTTCTAATGCGTTTGGTGTATCAGGTTTTGAAGACGAGGTGCTGGAAGTAGCTCGGCGCTATGCCAAGGCGTATACCAGCCATATGGAAGAAGACAGCATGCGTAATTTATACCTGCATTATGCGGGAAATCAGCCGCAGCGTCCGGTCCTGATGTTAGACGCGCATAGCGACGAGACTGGCTTCATGATTAAGGCCATCCGTCCTAACGGTACCCTAGAATTTTTGCCGCTGGGCGGCTGGGTAGCCAATACCGTGCCCGCTCATAAAGTGAAAATTAAAAATAGAGACGGGGAGCTGATTTCCGGCGTAGTAGCCAGCAAGCCGCCGCATTACATGAGCGCGGCTGAGCAGGCGCAGAGTCTCACAATGGATCAAATGGTCATTGATGTAGGGGCTTGTTCTGCGGAGGAAGTAAAGGCCATGGGAATTGGCGTGGGCGCGCCCGTTGTCCCGGATGTGCAAATGGAGTATCGTGAGCAAAATGGCGTGCTTTTAGGAAAAGCATTTGATTGCCGCATTGGCTGCGCGGTGCTGCTGGAAGTATTACATCGCTTGAACCGGTCATCGCTTGCAGTTAATGTGGTAGGCACGCTGTCTTCGCAAGAAGAAATTGGCGAGCGCGGCGTGAAAACAGCGGTAGAGCGGGTGCAGCCGGATATCGCGATTGTGCTGGAGGGCGCGCCGGCCGATGATACATTCGAGCCGGGGTACCGTGTACAAACGGCACTGCACCAAGGCCCTATGGTAAGACATATGGATCGCAGCATGATAACCAATCCGCGATTCATTCGTTTTGTACTGGACGAGGCTGAAAAATTACAGATTCCGGTGCAGGAGGCCGTGCGCAGCGGCGGGGGAACCAATGGTGCCATGATTCATGTGGCCGCGGGCGGTGTGCCAACGGTGGTCATTAGCGTACCCGTTCGCTATACGCATAGTCACCATTGTTTTACGGCGCTGGACGATTTTGAACGCACGGTTCAGTTAGTGACGCATATAATTGAAGCCTTAACGCCAGAACAGATTCGGAGGTTTTAAAGTGAACTGGACGCAAACCGCTACGCGGCCCTGGATCGTGGGCCATCGGGGGGCCAAAGCCTTGTGGCCCGAAAATACCATGGTATCTTTTGAAAAAGCCATCCACTTAGGGGTGGACGGCTTAGAGACCGACGTACAAATGACGGCCGACGGACATTTAGTTTTAATGCATGATGAAAAAGTAGATCGCACCACCAACGGCAGCGGATACGTGCAGCAAATGACGCTGGCGCAGCTGCGGGCGCTGGATGCGGGAGAGGGGCAGCCGGTGCCGCTTCTTACCGAACTGCTAGACATGGTTCGGGGAAGCGACCTGATGCTCAATGTTGAAATGAAAGACTATAGGCCCGAGGTTTTGGATCAGACGATTCGCCTGCTCCATGAGTACGGCCTCGACGATCAGTATGTGATCGCCTGTTTCGATTGCCGGGTAACCACCTATGCAAACGAGCGCTACGGCGTGAAAACGCAGGGCTTTTTGCGCCATGATCTAAAATACTGGCAGCCCGGCTGCGAGAAGCGGTATTACAGCATTGGCGTCGGCATGAAAGACGCCTCGCGCGAGGTAGTAGCGTCGCTCAAAGAGCAAGGCATCGACCCTTGGTGCTGGTGCCCTGATGACGAAGAGGCCGTGCAAAAGGCCATGCACTGCGGCTTTACGCTCATGACCTGTAATGATCCCCGGCCGGCGCTACGCCTGATAAAGCCGGATCAGGCCTCTAAATAATGGCGCAAAGCGCCAAGTTGGGCGTCAAATGTGCTAAGGCCCAGGTGATACAGATTCGATAAAACCTGCGGATCGTTTTCGGTTCGTTTAATTCCCAGTGGATAGGGGGGCGCCATGACAAAAACGCGTCCCTCTTTTTCTAGTTCTTCGATACGCGCAAGGTCCTGATTGTACGTACGGGCGCGATTTCTTAATGCCTCGGCAAAGGCGGGATGCGCCGCGTATTTTTTAGCAATGACATGCATGCTGCGGCTGTCTTCTTTTTGGTAACCGCGCGGCTGAGTCAGCACTACAATGATTTTGTCGCAGCCGGCATCCAGCGCGGGCTGCACCGGTATGGAATTGACAATGCCGCCGTCCATATAAGCAGTGCCGTTAATTGTAATGGGAGGAAACAAAATGGGCAGCGCGCAAGACGCCTGCAGCACCTTGAACGAACGGCCATCGCGAGGAACAGGAAGGTATTCGGCTTTACCGGTCTGTACATTGGTAACCGCTGCGAAAACCTGACCGGGCCACTTTTGAAAAGCGCGAAAATTAAAGGGTAAACGGCGACAAGGAATCTCCTCAAAAACAAAAGAAAGATTATAATAGCAGCGATTATCGGGATTTAGCCAGTGGCGAAGCCCCATATAACGAGGGTCGTTAGCAAAACGCGTTGCAATCACGTAGTTGCGCCGGGATTGGCGCGTTACGTAGGAAACTCCGTTGGCAATACCGGCGGATGCGCCGACAACGACATCGGCCATTATTTTCTCACGCTCTAATCCCTCCATAATGCCGCAAGAAAAATACACGCGGCTGGCGCCCCCTTCAAATACAATTCCTAATTTCACACTAACCTCCATTCTGACATATAACCATATAACTTGCTATTTATGAAAAAAATGGGTATAATATTTTACGCATAGCATTCGCATATTTAAAGAAAGGATACCACAAATTCGCATGAAAGAAAAGCAAAAATATTGGATAATAGGCGCTATCGTAATAATGACATTGGTGATCTGGGGAAATTCTATGGTGCCCCGTGACCAATCGGCGCAAATGAGCGGAGGCTTTACCGCCTGGCTGGTTGACACCTTTCATTGGTCGCTAACGGAGCACATGGTTCGTAAAGCCGCGCATTTTTGTGAATACGCCGTATTGGGAGTGCTCTACGGCCTTTTCTTTTGGCGTCAGGGGCGGGGGACAAGCTATACCTACCCCTTGCGTGCCTCCTGGACGCAGCGGCTTTTTAACTGCGCCGCGGCCGGCCTGATCACGGCGGTGATCGACGAGTCCATTCAGATTTTTAGCGGACGCGGACCGCTTGTATCCGATATTCTCATTGATTTTTGTGGTTTTGGAACTGGGTTTATTGTTTTACAGCTTATCGTGCACGTTTTCAGGCGGCGATAGCTTGACGGCAAGAAACCGCGCGTGGTACTATAAGAGTACTAAAGAAGTCAGGAGGACAATAGAATGATTATTATTATGAAACCGGGGGCCTCGAAAGACTCGGTTCAGTATATCGCCAGTTATATTCAGGAAAAAGGGCTTCAGGCTCATGTTTCTACGGGGTCTGAGGTGACCATTATTGGCGTGGTGGGCGACAAAACCCGGATTCAGGGCGATAATTTAGAAATTTTTGAAGGCGTGGAGCGCGTGGTAGCCGTTACGGAATCGTATAAGTTGAGTAACCGAAAATTCCACCCCGAGCCGTCAACCATTCGGGTGGGCAGTTATGAGATCGGTCCGCGTACGCTCACGATTATGGCAGGCCCTTGCGCCATTGAAAGCCGGGATCAGCTCATGCAAACGGCGCGCGGCGTACGCGCGGCGGGCGCGGCCCTGGTTCGCGGCGGCGCCTATAAGCCCCGCACTTCGCCGTATTCGTTTCAGGGGCTGGAAGAAGAAGGTCTGCAATACATGAAAGAGGCCCGCGAAGAAACCGGCTGCGCCGTGATTTGCGAGGTTACCAGCGCGCGCGCCATAGAAAATGCCGTAAAGTACGTTGACATGCTGCAAATCGGCGCCCGCAACATGCAGAATTTTGAACTGCTGAAAGAAGCGGGCCGCGCGGGGCTTCCCGTTTTGCTAAAACGAGGGCTTTCCGCCACCATTGACGAGTGGCTTAACGCTGCCGAGTATATTATGGCCGAAGGCAATGAAAACGTGGTTCTTTGCGAACGCGGCATTCGCACCTTCGAGACGGCAACGCGTAATACTTTAGATCTTTCGGCCGTGCCGGTATTAAAAGAGAAAACACATTTGCCGGTTATTGTAGATCCCAGCCATGCCACCGGTGTGCGCGCCTATGTGGCGCCGCTGGCCAAGGCTGCCGTAGCGGCCGGCGCCGACGGGTTAATGATCGAAGTACACCCCAATCCGGAAAAAGCGCTTTCCGACGGGCCGCAATCACTCACGATTCCGCAGTTTCAAACGCTTTGTCAGGAATTAAAGCCCTACGCGCTGCTCGCCGGCCGTCAGTTTTAAGGGGGCCGCTATGGAGCATTGCGAGTTATATACGGCTAGTCGTAAGGCGACAGGAAAAAGCATAGGTAGAACAGAAAAAATTCCTAAAGGCATGTATGTCCTTGTTGTAGGCATTTGGACAATCAACAGCCGTGGTCAGCTGCTTCTTACATATCGGCACCCACAAAAACCGGCATGGCCTTCCTGCTGGGAAAACAGCGGCGGCGCTGTTCAAAAAGGAGAAACAACGCTGCGGGCAGCGAGGCGTGAGCTGAGAGAAGAAACAGGCATTGACGCGCCGGAAAATGAGTTTGTTCTGTTAGGAACCGTTAAAGAAGGAAGCGCCTTTGTCGATTGCTTTTTAGTATACAAAGATATTGAACTTTCTGAGCTGGTTTTACAGGAAGGGGAAACGGTGGACGCCAGATGGGCAACTCCGGAAGAACTGGAAGAGCTTATTCAAAAAGGACTTGTGGCGGGACCGGTTGCTCAGCGCTGGCTTCAAATGAAAGGGCAGATTATTAAAGAAATAGAAAAAAGGAGAACGCGATAATGATTATGTACGGAACGCACAGATGTAAAGACTGCGAGCAGGCCCACCGGGTGCTGCGTGAAAACCATATAGAGTATGAGTACAGAGATATTCATGCTAAATTGTCTCATTTAAAAGAGTTTTTAGCGCTGCGCGATCGCCAGGCTCTATTTGCGCAGGTGAAAGAGGAAGAGCGAATTGGCGTGCCTTGTTTTTACTGGCCAGAGAGTGGCCGCGTAGAGCTGGATATTGAAAAAGTGGTGAAGGGCGCATAAATATGGCACAATATGATCTTCTGGCACTGGGTGAATGCCTGGTCGATGTCATTGCAAAAGAGCAGGACGGAAAGCTGCACATGGAGGGGAACCCCGGCGGCGCCCCAGCCAATGTGCTGGCCATGGCGGCTAAGCTGGGCAGAAAAACAGCGTTAATCAGCCAGGTGGGGCGCGACCGATTTGGCGACTTCTTGGAAAAGCACTTACAAAGCGCCGGGATCGATACGGCGTATGTTATGCGGGATGCGCGCCACGCGACAACGCTGGCGATTGTGCAGCTAGACGAGTCTGGCAACCGGGACTTTACTTTTTACCGTGACCAGACGGCAGACGTGATGCTCACGAAAGAGCAGCTCCCGCTAGAGGCGATTCGAGCGGCCCGAATTTTGCATGTGGGCTCCTTATCGCTTACGGCAGAACCTGTTAAAACGGCCACTTATGCAGCGATTCAGGCGGCGCTGGAAGCAGGCGTGAAGATTTCTTACGATCCGAACTACCGTCCGCCGCTTTGGCCCTGTGAGGCTGCGGCTGTGCAGGCTATGCGCTCCGTGCTGCCCATGGCGCATTATGTGAAGGTAGCAGAAGAGGAGCTGGAGCTTTTAACGGGGCTCGGCGGGGAAGCGGCAGCCAGGCAGCTGCTTCGGCAGTATACGAATCTGGAAGTGCTGGCCGTGACGAAAGGGCCCGGCGGCAGCGAAGTTTATACGCGGCAGGCGCATGCGGCGGCGCGGGCTTACCGGATTGACTGCATTGACACCACAGGCGCGGGTGATGCGTTTTGGGGCGCGTTTTTAACTCGGCTGCTAGAAGGGCAGGAAGCGCTCAGCAACCTAGAAGAACTGGCGGCCTTTGCCTGTGCGGCCGGAAGTCTGACCAGCGCGAAAAAAGGAGCGATATCGGCCATGCCGAGCCGCAGCGCTATAGAATCGTGCATGGCCGCAGCGCAGTATTTATAAAAAAGGGAGAACGAAAAGTTATGTTATGGAAACAGTTGTTAGAGATATATGATCTACTGGATACAGCCAGTGCAAGTGGAGAAGCGGTTTGTGAATACCTGCGCGGCATCGATCCGCAGGCACAGGTGGAAACCTACCCCCTCTATGGCAAAATGACGCGCGAAGGGGTGCCGGGCAAAACAGATATGCTGCGCCTGCTGATTCCCGGAACGCAGGGGAAATCTTCGGGAGGCAGTGCGCCCACCATCGGCCTGCTCGGCAGGCTGGGCGGCATTGGCGCCAGACCCGATCAGATCGGCTTTGTCTCGGATGGCGACGGCGCCCTTTGCGCGCTGGCGCTGGCGGCGAAGCTTTTAGATATGAAGCAAAAAGGCGACCGGCTGGAGGGCGATGTATGGATTGCCACGCATGTGTGTCCGGATTCTCCTACGGTACCGCATAAACCGGTGCCCTTCATGGGTTCGCATATTGATATGCGGCAGTCGAATCAAGAAGAAGTAAGCGAGGCGCTGGACGCGATTTTGTCGGTGGATACGACGAAAGGCAATCGCGTAATCAATCATCGCGGTTTTGCCATTTCGAATACGGTAAAGGAAGGCTACATTTTGCCGGTATCTTCGGATCTTCTGGATATTATGGAAATTACCACGGGAGAGCTTCCCTATGTATTTCCGCTGTCAACGCAGGATATTACGCCGTATGGCAATGGGCTTAGCCACTTAAATAGTATTTTGCAGCCGACTACGGCTACGAAAGCGCCTGTGGTAGGTGTGGCGATTACGGCGCAAACGGCTGTGCCCGGCTGCGCGACCAACGCCAGCCATTTGTCGGATATTGAGAATGCGGCCCGGTTTATGCTGCAGGTCGCGATCGATTTCGGCCGGGGCAATTGTTCGTTTTATGATCCGGCAGAGTGGAACCTACTGCAGAAACGGTACGGCAGCATGCAAACCTTGCAGGGATTTGGCGCCCTGCCGCCGGAAGAAAACGAGGATTAACGAGCTCTATGCTCACTCTGTTAGCCCGGTTTTTCATTCCTGACCGGAGCGATAGTAAAAACCCTAAGGTGCGCCAAGCCTATGGGATGCTCTGTGGTCTACTGGGAATTGCGCTGAATCTGATTCTTTTTGCGGGCAAAGCGATAGCCGGCAGCATGAGCGGCTCCATTGCCATTACGGCCGACGCGTTTAATAACCTGTCGGACGCCGGATCGTCGCTGATTACGTTAATCGGTTTTAAAATGGCAGGGCAAAAGCCGGATCCCAGCCATCCGTTTGGCCATGGCCGCATTGAATACATTACCGGTCTTATTGTATCGGCCCTGATTCTGATTATGGGCTTTGAGCTGGCAACCAGCTCCATTAATAGCATTTTGCATCCGCAGCCAACCGATTTCAGCATTTTGAGCTGTGTTATTTTACTCTGTTCTATTGCGGTTAAGGCGTATATGGCGTTCTATAATCGCCGCACGGCGGCGAAAATTGAATCGGCGGCCATGAAGGCGACGGCAACCGATAGTTTGAGCGATATGGCGGCCACGGCGGTGGTTTTGGTTTCGCTGCTGATTGGTCATTTTACGTCGCTGCGGGTTGACGGCTGGTGTGGTCTGCTGGTTTCGCTTTTTATTTTGTATGCCGGTTTTAGTTCGGCCAAGGAAACGATCAATCCGCTGCTGGGGCAGGCGCCGGATCCGGCCATGATTCGGCGGGTTCAGGAGATTGTCATGCGTCCGGCGATTATTACGGGCATGCACGACCTGGTGATTCATGATTATGGCCCGGGGCGGCAGATGGTGTCGCTGCACGCGGAGGTGCCGGTGCATGTAGATATTTTAAAGGCGCATGATGTGATTGATAATGTAGAAAAAGAGCTGAAGGAGAAGCTGGGGTGCGATGCGGTGATTCATATGGATCCCATTGCGACCGATGATCCGGCGACAAACCGGCTGAAGGACGCGGTTATGGAGCTGGGCCAAGCGATTTCTCCGCAGCTGAGCATTCACGATTTTCGGGTCGTGAGCGGAGATACGCATACGAATGTGATTTTTGACGCGGTTGTGCCGTTCTCTTTGGACGCCGAACGGGTCAAGCAGCAACTGGAAGCGGGAATTGAGGCGCTTCCGGGCGGGCATTATTACGCGGTCATTCAGATTGACCGACCGTATAACGCGTAAAGTAAGGAAAGAGGCTTCCGCATCTATGGTTAGAAAATCATGGATGCCAAAGCCTTTTTTTGTGCCTTGGCACCTAGAAGACGAGGCCGCTACCAGAAAAAAACGAACAGGCAGGGATAAAGAATTGCCGGGACGAAGGTAGGCAAGGAGGCGACAAGGGGGAAGGAGCGTGCGTGGCTCGTCGCTTCTTCTTTCTCGTCGCCCAAGGTCCGTCCCTTTGTCATAGTTATCCCGCTGCGCGGGGTTAAAGTTGAGCCATTAGCTCTCTTTGTTGCCATCTTTCTGTCTGAACAGGGATAAACTACCCCTATGCTGCCTTTTCTTATTGCTTTTTTCCTGTAAATCTGCTACAATTAACACAATTATAACTGTAAAAATTTGGTGGGTTAGCCAAAGAATAAAGGAGGATGTTCTATGCTAGAAAAGATCGATTTATCAAAAACTATGGATAAGCCCGAGTTCAAAACACGAATGCGGGAACTGGACGCTAAGCTAGGGCGCCTGCAGCGGCTTTGCAAAGAAAAACAAATTCCGGTTATTATTGTATTTGAAGGATACGGCGCGGCCGGAAAAGGGACCATGATCAATCGATTGATCGAGCCGCTGGATCCGCGCGGATTTAAAGTATATACAACGCAGCAACAGACGGAAGAAGAAAAGTATTATCCCTTTTTGTGGCGCTTCTGGAATATGATGCCCGGCAAAGGACGCATTTCCATTTTAGACCGCAGCTGGTACCGGATTTTGCTTAACGACCGTTTCGATGGCAAGACAAGCGATAAAAGCCTGGCGACGGCGGTAGACGAAATCAATTCGTTTGAAGAGCTGCTAACCGACGATCATATTGTGCTTATTAAATTTTTCCTAGCTATTTCTCAAAAAGAGCAGAAAAAACGGTTTAAAAAACTGGCAGATTCTAAAGAGACAGCTTGGCGGGTTACCGAAGACGATCTAAAGCGCTGCAAGCATTATGACGAGTATTCCCGCTTAGTAGAAGAAGCGCTGGAAAAGACCGATCGCGATAACGCGCCCTGGACAATTATTGAAGCAGAAAACCGCGAATTCGCGGCGGCTAAAATTGCCCAATCGGTTGTTGACCGACTGGAAGAAGCGTTAGAAGACGCAGAAAAACGAGAACAGGAGCCCAAAGTTAGCCCGGAAGAGAGCGCGCAAATTCATACCGATACGTTTAGAGCTTCGGCGCTGGCCGGCGTAGACCTAACCAAAAGCCTGGAAAAAGACGAATATCAAAAGAAACTCAAAGAGCTGCAAAAGAAACTTTCCAAGCTGCATGGCGAGCTGTATCTGCGCCGCATTCCCGTGATTTTAGCCTTTGAAGGCTGGGATGCCGGAGGCAAAGGCGGCGCGATCAAGCGGCTCACACAGGCGCTCGACCCTCGCGGCTACGAGGTGCACCCGGTGGCCTCGCCCAACGATCTGGAGAAATCGCACCACTATCTGTGGCGTTTCTGGACAGCCGTGCCCAAAGCGGGCCATATCGCCATTTTCGATCGCTCCTGGTATGGCCGCGTTATGGTAGAACGGCTAGAAGGCTTCTGCACAGAAAATGAATGGCGCCGCGCCTATAAAGAAATGAATCATATGGAAGAAAGCTGGGTCAACAGCGGTGCTATTGTACTCAAATTCTGGATGCATATCGACAAAGACGAGCAGGAGAGACGCTTTAAAGAACGCCAGGAAAATCCGGATAAGCAGTGGAAAATCACGGATGAAGACTGGCGAAACCGCGCCAAATGGGATCAGTACGAAGTGGCGGTTGACGAAATGCTTGTGCGCACCTCAACCACCTATGCCCCCTGGATTATTGTAGAAGCCAACAGTAAATATTACGCGCGCATTAAAGTGCTGCAAACCGTCATTGACGCTATTGAATCTCGCTTAAAGGATAACGAATAACTATGGCCCATATTATGTCTATTGATTCGGGCACTACCAGCGTGCGTGCTCTGCTCTTCGACGAGCAGGGGCGCACGCTGGGCATGTGTCAGGAAGAAATACATCAGTCTTATCCACAGGCCGGCTGGGTCGAGGAAGATCCGCAGGAAATTCTTGAAAAACAGATTTCTGTTTGCCGGCGCCTTCTTGCGCAGTGCGCGCTTAGCGCGCAAGAGGTTGACGCGATTGGTATTACCAATCAACGGGAAACGCTGGTAGCCTGGCAGCGCAGCACCGGACAATGTGTGTATCCGGCGATTGTTTGGCAGTGCCGCCGCACAGAAGAAATCTGCGACCAAATTACAAAGCGCGGGCTGGCTCCATGGCTGCATGAGAAAACGGGTTTAATTCCCGATGCGTATTTTTCCGCTACGAAAATGCAGTGGATCTTGCAAAATGTAGAGGGGGCCAGAGAGATGGCCGCCTCGGGAGAGCTTTTATTTGGCACCATAGATACCTGGCTCATGTATGCGTTAACCGGCGGCAAGGTCTATGCCACCGATTATACTAACGCCTCGCGAACCATGCTTTTTAATTTGCAAACCCTGGATTGGGACGAGGAGCTGCTTGCCTTTTTTGGAGTCACTCGTGATAATCTGCCACAGGTGCAAGAGAGCGGCAGCTTTTTTGGCGAGACGGATCCGGCGCTTTTCGGCGCGCCGATTCCCATTTTAGCCGTTCTGGGAGATCAGCAGAGCGCTCTGTTTGGACAGGGGTGCTTTGAAAAAAGTCAGGCTAAATGTACGTATGGAACGGGCGCTTTTATTTTGTCCAATATTGGCGAGAAGCCGCTTCTTTCGGAGTCTGGTCTTCTGACTACAGTAGCCTGGGGCCTGCAGGGGCAGACGGCCTATGCGCTGGAAGGCAGCATTTTTATGGCCGGTGCCGTTCTGCAGTGGCTGCGCGACAATCTGGGCCTCATTCGGAAAGCGGTCGATTCGGAAGGCCTGGCCAGATCGGTGCCCGATACGACAGGCGTCTATTTTGTTTCCTCTTTTCAGGGACTGGGCGCGCCTTGGTGGGAGAACGGACGCCGGGCCAGTCTATATGGCTTAACGCGTAAAACTACGGCGGCGCATATTGTACGGGCGGCGCTGGAAAGCGTGGCATACCGCGTAAAGGATGTTATGAGCGCGGTAGAGCGCGAAATGGGCGTTCCCTGCATGTTTTTGCGCGCCGATGGCGGTATGAGTGCGAATGCTTTTTTAATGCAGTTTCAAAGTGATATTTTGCAAATACCGGTTTGCCGGCTGAAAAGCACAGAAATTACGGCGCAGGGCGCCGCGTTTTTGGCCGGGCTAACCGGCGGTATTTGGAAAAGCAGGCAGGAAGTGGCTAGGCTCATTGAGGAAAAAGAGCGGCTGTATCCGGCTATGGATCCAGAGCAGGCAAACGCGCTCTATCAGGGGTGGCTGCATGCGCTGCAGATTGAAAAGGAGAAAAGTGAGTAATGAAAGAATCCGTAACCATTGCGCTGCTTCAGTTTGAGAGTGTGCTGGGCGATCCGGCGGCCAACCGAAAAAAGGCAGAAAAGATGGCCAGGGAGGCAGCGCAGCAGGGCGCGCAGCTCATCTGCTTTCCCGAACTGTTTACTACGGGGTATAACCTAGATCTGATCGGCGATCGCATACAGGACATGGCCGAGAGTCTGGACGGCCCCACCGTAAAGACGCTGGGGCGCGTGGCTAAAGAGACGGGCGTATTCGTGATTGCGCCTATGGCGCTACGGGAAGCAGAAAAGGACAGACCGCTTAACGCCGCTGTTTTAATTGGAAGCGACGGACAGGTGGCCGGCGTGTATGCGAAATGTCATTTGTTTGAGAAAGAGCGCTTATATTTTCAGGAGGGCAATGCGTTTCCGGTGTTTGATACGCCGCTAGGACGCATTGGCATTATGATCTGCTTTGACGCGGGGTTTCCTGAAGCGGCGCGCTGCCTGAAGCTGCATGGCGCAGAAATAATTATATGTCCTTCGGCCTGGCGTATTCAGGATCTGAGTGCCTGGCAGCTGAATATGCCGCAGAGAGCGCTGGAAAACACCTGCTTTGTAGCGGCGGTAAACCGCTTCGGGCAGGAAGGCACGTTGTACATGGGCGGCTATAGCATGGTGTGCGGACCGCATGGCGCGGTGCTGGCACAGGCCAGGAAAGAGGAAGAGACAATGGTGACGGCAACGCTTTGGGCAAAGGAGCTGGAGGAAGGGCCATATCTTCCCTATCGCCGGCCGCAGCTGTATAAGAAGGAGGGCATTTAATTACCCATGAAGGAATTTTTGAGAAAAATGACGGCGGGAACCGCGCTATGCGGCATTGCTTATACCGTTTGCGGCGTGCTTTTAATGATTTGGCCGGAGACAACGGGGCAGACCATTTGCTATGTGGGGGCTTCCATTATATTGGCTATGGGCCTGCTGGGCGTGATTAGTTATGTGCGCCGGCTTTCGTATCCGGTAGAGGAAATGCGCGGCGATTTAGCCACGGGCCTCATTTTAATTGCCGTTGCTATTTTTATTTATATTCGCCAGGAAATGATTGTGAGTTTAATTCCTACGCTGCTGGGCTTTGTGATTATTGTCGATGGTATTATTAAGCTGCAGTATGCGCTGGATTTAAAGCGCCTCCAATTTGAAGGCTGGTTTTTTGTGCTAATTTTAGCCTTTTTTAGCATAGCGTTTGGCATTGTGCTTATGGGAGAGCCGTTTGAAGCGGTGCGAACCATGATGATGGTACTGGGAGTGGGTCTAGTTTTTAGCGGTATAACCAATTTGATTACCACGCTGTTTGTACGCAAAAAGGTAAAGCAGCATAAAGGCGGAACCATTACCATAGAGGAGAAGGAAAATGATTAAAGCAGTTTTTTTTGATTTAGACGGTACGCTGCTACCCATGCACATGAATGAGTTTGTATCGGCCTATATGAAGGCGCTGGCAGAAAAAATGGGGGCACTAGGCCTGGATGCCAAGAAGCTAATCGACGTGCTCTGGAAAGGCACAGAAGCCATGGTGAAAAATGACGGCAGCGTAACGAATGAGAAACGGTTTTGGCAGGTATACGAACAAGAAATGGGAACAGAAATGCTTCGGTATCAGCCGGACTTTGAAGCCTTTTATCGCCATGAATACGACAAGGCAAAAGAAAAAGCGTATCCCACGCCCCAGGCCGCGGAGCTGGTTCAGTTTTGTAAAGACCGCGGACTTGCTATGGTAATTGCTACCAATCCTGTTTTTCCGGAGGTGGCGCAGCAAAAACGGATTGCCTGGGCCGGGCTTAATCCTGAGGACTTTACGTATATTACAACCTATGAAAATAGTCACTACTGCAAACCGAATCCGGCGTATTTTCAGGAAATTCTGGAACGCACAGGCCTGACGGCGCAGCAGGTTGTCATGATCGGCAATGACGCGCTGGAGGATACCGCGGCAGGCAAACTGGGCATTCCCGTCTTTTTGTTAACAGATTATCTATGGAATGAGCACCATGTTGCCATTGACAAGTACCCCCAGGGCAGCTTTGAAGAGGCCAAACAGTTTATAGAGGCGCAACTACATGCCTGAGCTTTGGCAGGCCTGCCTGATTGTCTGTCCGCTGGTTTTTATGGCAGGGTTTGTGGATTCGGTCGCCGGGGGCGGGGGGATTATTTCTATTCCCGCGTATATGCTGGCGGGCCTCCCCGCCCACCTCTCGTTAGGCACGAACAAGGTGGTAGCCTGTATCGGCACAGCGCTGGCTTCGGTAAAATACTGGAAAAACGGCTGCGTTAAGGCGCGGATTGCGGTTTGGGCCGCGCTGGGGGCTTTGGCGGGCTCGTACGCGGGTTCGCATTTGGCGCTGCTCATTCCCGAACAGTCTTTGAAAATCCTGATTTTAATTATTTTACCACTCGTCGCTATTTTTTTGGCCAAGCAGCGCCGCTTTGGCGAAGAAGGCAGCCGGCGCCGCGCCATGCGGGCCGGGATAGAGCGGCTGGCTGCGGTGGCGACAGGTTTGGGCATTGGCCTATATGACGGCCTGGCAGGACCAGGTACGGGTACATTTTTAATTTTGGTTTTTA
>CALWPV010000021.1 GCA_944383515.1 uncultured Clostridia bacterium | reverse complement strand
GGGATAGGGAGGTAAAGGATTTTTTCAAAGTAACGTCCATCTGGCGTTTTTTCAAAGTAATTTCTATGCTTTAAATGTAATGGGGTGGAATTTAGTTTGGAAAATAAGGAAGTTAACATTTGAAAAGAAAAAATTTAAAAAAGGTGTTGACATTAAAAGGAGGGTGTGGTATTATAATATCCGTCGCGAAACAAAGCAGTAGTGATCAATAGATCCACGTTTTGCGCCGGGTATTGGATCTGCTGCCGGAGTGGCGGAATTGGCAGACGCACAGGACTTAAAATCCTGCGGGACTTATACTCCCGTACCGGTTCGATCCCGGTCTCCGGCATATACGCCCAGATAGCTCAGTCGGTAGAGCAGAGGACTGAAAATCCTCGTGTCACTGGTTCGATTCCGGTTCTGGGCATTTATCATGAACTATAAGGTATTGTGATTACCTGCGGGTGTAGTTCAATGGTAGAACACTAGCCTTCCAAGCTAGATACGAGGGTCCGATTCCCTTCACCCGCTTATGCGTGCATAGCTCAGCTGGATAGAGCGTCTGGCTACGGACCAGAAGGCCGCGGGTTCGAATCCTACTGCACGCAGCTCACAAAAACCTGTCGTATAGGCATATCGCTTATCCGGCAGGTTTTTGCTATATACAAATTACTTTAGAACCTTGCCGTTTGCTTGGCAGAAAGAAAAGAGCAATTCTAGTCGAGTGATAGCTCTGCCATCTATGATATAATACTATTACAGGACGATCGCAAGAATCCTTACAGGGTTTTTGCTAAGCTGGCGCGTATGCGCTAAGCGTGGGGAATGGAGGATAAAATGGAATGGTCGGATCAGCTGGCGGCCGTTAGTCAAATGCAGCATTACATCATGGCTCATAGTCATGAAGAAATCACGCTGGAAGATTTGGCCCATGCGGCTGACAAAGGCGGCCCAGGCGCTGCAAAATGCAGAAAGCAAAGTGTTAGACGTTGCGCTGCATTCTGGTTTTGACTCGCACGATGGTTTTACCAGAGCGTTTTATCGCCGCTTTGCGGTGACGCCCCACCAATATCAAAACGAATTACCAGCCGTGAATTGGTTTGTCCCTCACCCCATTGAAGCCTACTATACATTAAAGGAGGGGAAAACCACAATGGACAAAGAAAAGGTATCTAGAACGGTTACGGTTTCGGTTGTGCAGCGGCCGGCAAGAAAGCTGATTTTTTTGCGCTACCAAGCGGCGGATTATTTTTCAGCCTGCGCAGAAGTGGGTTGTGAATGGGAGGGCTTTTATAACAGCATTCCGGAAGCCTTTGATTCTGCTGCATCAGGGCGCTTGCCTGAGTTTTTAATTCAACCGGGAACCAGCGGCAACGCTTTTTTTGTAGAGGTTCCGCTGGATTACAATAAGCCGCTTCCGGCCGGCTATGAAATAGCCGAGCTGCCGCCGTGTACGTATCTTTATTTTAACGGCATGCCGTTTGAAGATGAAAATGATTTTTCGGAAGCGATCGAGATTGTAAACGAAGCCATAAAGCAATATCCCTTTGAGCAGTACGGGTGGAAAAGAGCGGTAAATGCACCTTATTTGGGTATGGGAGCCAGTGCCAAACGAGGAGCGCGCAGCGCGGTTCCGGTAGAAAAAATATAAGCTTGTATGCTTTGTGTTACGGATGGAAAAGAGAAGAGGGCGTCCTTTCGGCCTTACATGACCGAAGGGACGCCCTCTTTGAGCATGCGGTTTAAGGCAGAAGCAGAAAGCTACAGAGTGGCAGAAAGGCCGGGAAGCGTCAAACGGTATTGCAAAGCTTCTGTCAAATGAGGAAGCTGAATGGCGTCGCTTCCTTCTAAATCGGCAATGGTTCGGCTGATTTTTAATACTTTATAATAAGAGCGCATGCTCAGCTGATAATGGTCATACGCCTGATGCATAAACGAGCGCAGCGATTCGTTAAGAATGCAAAATTGCTGGATTTGTTCGGTATTCATATGGGCGTTATACTGCGCGCCTAGCGCCGACCGCCGCCGAAAACGGGTTAGCTGCGCTTGGTGGGCCCGGTGTACGGCGCGCACGGCTTGCGCGGAAGAAATAGCGGGGGCCGAATTTTCTAAGTCTTGCTGTTTCACAGGGGCGAGATGAACAACCAAATCGATCCGATCCAGTAAAGGCGTATTGATTTTTTCGTAATACTGTCTAAGCCGGGTAGAGGTGCAGTGGCACCGCGCGGAATCCGGGTAATAGCCGCAGGGGCAGGGATTCATACTGGCAACGAGCAAAAAATTAGCCGGAAGCCGTAAACTGCTCTTTAAACGATTCAGTACGATGGCATGTTCCTCCAGGGGCTGACGCAGGCTCTCTAAAGCGGCGTGGGAGAATTCGGCCAGTTCGTCTAAAAATAAGACACCCTGATGCGCTAGAGTGATCTCCCCGGGCCGCGGAGAAGCGCCGCCGCCGATTAAAGCGGTGGCCGAAATGCTGTGGTGCGGGCTTCGAAAGGGTCTGGCTGTGATTAGCGACTGTCCGGCCGGCAAAAGGCCGCGGGCGCTATAAATTTCTGTAATTTGAATTTGCTGCTCTAGGCTTAAGGGCGGCAGCAACGCGGGAAGCGAATTGGCCAGCAGCGTTTTTCCGCAGCCGGGCGGACCGATAAACAGCACATTATGCCATCCGGCCGCGGCAATCATGAGCGAGCGCTTGCCTATATCCTGTCCGCGAATCGCGTTTAAAAAGGAAGGGGGCGGCAGCGGTTTGGCCGGCTCTGCCGGCGGCATAGCCGGAAGGGACTGACGGCGGCATAGCACCTGAATGGCTTGGTCTAGACTATGCAGGGGGTACACCGCGCAGGGCGCGGAAAAGGTTGCCTCAGCCGCGTTGGTTTGGGGCAAATAGAGCTTGTTAGCGGCTATGCGTTTGGCGGCATATCCGAGAGAGAGGGCGCCGTTTACGGGGCGCAAAGCGCCGCTTAGGCCGAGTTCGCCGACGAACAGAGAGCCTGAAAGCGCGGCGGCGGGAATATGCCGCTGGCAGGCTAAAATGGTGAGCGCAATGGGCAGATCTAAGGGCTCGTAGGCTGCGGCAAGGAGGGGCTGCGAGGGATCGACCGGACGAATATTAATGGTGACGCGCGAGGGCGGCAGGGGGTAACCACAGCTTTTCAGGGCGCTGCGGATACGCTCGCGGGCGCTGGCTGCCTGGCCGGCAGGGATGCCAACAATGCTGAAATACGGAAGTCCGCCGCCGATGAAGCATTCGATTTCTAAAGGAATGCCGGAGATGCCGGAGAGTAGAGCGCTGTACGTGTTTTGAAACATATAAATCCTCCATTCTGGAACGTGAGCGTGGCTGCGCCTTGGCCTAAGGTGGTTTGTGACGTTCCGGCGCAAACCGTTTAAGACAAGTGAGACGGCCAAGGGTGAGTGATACTTACTAAAGTGTAGAAACTTGTCTGTTATATATAACTATCGTATAAAAAGTGGCTTTTTTTGATATTTACAAAATGTTCATGGGATTGTTACAAAAAAGTAATGATATATTTTCAAAATTTCCACTATACAAAACAAATTGATTCGATTATAATGGGGGATGGTTTGAGGTCTGAGCTGGAAAGAATAAAGGGATCAGACAATGGAAAAGAATCAATGGGCCTCTTTAGAGCTTTGTCTTTTAGACGGCGTTAAAGCCGGGCGAGCGGCGAATTGGGCCAAGCAGTTTGGCGGCGCCGCGAATGTGCTGGAGCAGTCGCAGTGGCCGGAAGGCATAAACGAGCGGCAGCGCGGGCAGCTGGAGCAGCTGCGGCAAAGCTGGCGCAAACAGGGGCCTTCTGAAAAAGCGCGTCAGGTATGGGCTCGGTGTGAGCAAATGGATATTGCATTTATTGGCATAGAGCACGCCTTATATCCGGAGATGCTTAGGCAAATTGCGGATCCGCCGGTAGGACTGTTCTGCAAAGGCAATATGGCCGTGCTGCGGCGCCCCTGTGTTTCTATTGTTGGCACGCGGCAGGCGGGAGGCTATGGCAGTAAGGTAGCCTATGAGACGGCCGTTCAAACGGCGAAAGCGGGGGCTACGATTGTGAGCGGCCTGGCGGTTGGTATTGATGCCTGCGCGCACAAAGGCGCATTAGACGCAAAAGGCGCTACGGTAGCTGTAATGCCCTGCGGACTGGATTTATGCTACCCTAAGAGCAACCGATGGCTGTACCACCGCATTGTGGAAACGGGCTTGGCCGTTTCTGAATATCCACCGGGAAGGCAGCCGGAAAAATGGTTTTTTTTAGACCGCAATCGTTTGATTAGCGGTTTAAGCCTCATTACGTTAGTAGCGCAGGCGGGGCCTAAAAGCGGCGCTATTCGCACGGCGCAGCTGGCGGCAGAGCAGGGACGCGAAGTATTTGGCGCTCCCGGCGATTTGTTCGATACCGAATATTTGGGCGTGCATAATCTGCTGCAAGATGGCGCGAATGTGCTGACCAGCCCTCAAAGCTTGCTTCGTATGCTTAGGCAGGAAGGGCATCTGCCGGCAGAAGTGCTTCCTAAAAGAAAACTTCCCAGTGAAAGCGTGGCGAAGCTGGGACATTCGGTTACGTATGGCGCGAGGCCGCGTGCGGAAGCGCTTGTTGAAAGCGGCGAGGTAGAGCGTCTGTTAGCGGAAAGGAAGAAGCACGCTTTAGAAAAAGCAGGTACAGAACGCTGGCTATATGAAAAGATAGAAGCTTTTGGCAGTTTGCCAGAGCGCCTGTGTCAGTTAACCGGAAAATCGGCGGCGCAGGTGCAGCAGGCCATAACTATATTGGAAATAAAGGGACTCATTCGACAAGATGAGCAAAGAAGGATTATTCAAGTATAAATATAAATCACCGGGGAGGTAAGCATGGCGAAGTATTTGGTGATTGTAGAGTCACCGGCTAAAGCAAAAACAATTAAGAAGTTTTTGGGAAGTAGTTATCAGGTTTTAGCTTCCAACGGCCATATGCGGGATTTGCCGAAAAGTCAATTGGGCGTAGACCTGGAGCATGACTTTGAGCCTAAATATATTACAATTCGCGGAAAAGGCGAGCTGTTAAGCGCTTTGAAAAAAGAAGCGAAAAAAGCCGATAAAACCTATTTGGCAACTGACCCTGACCGAGAAGGAGAAGCCATTTCCTGGCATTTATCGATTGCTTTGGGGTTATCGGACGACAAAGTACACCGGATCACTTTTAACGAAATTACAAAAGAAGCGGTAAAAGGTTCTATTAAGAAAGCGCGGGGGATCGATCAGGATCTGGTGGACGCGCAGCAGGCGCGGCGTGTGCTGGACCGTATTGTGGGGTATCAGATCAGCCCGGTGCTATGGAAAAAAGTAAAAAAAGGGCTTAGCGCCGGGCGTGTGCAATCGGCGGCTCTTAAGCTGTTATGCGATAGGGAAGACGATATATCGGATTTTGTGCAGGAAGAGTTTTGGACAATTGAAGGGCAATTTGAAAAGCAGGGAGCGTCCGGATTTCTTAGCACAAGATTAAGCCTGGTGGATGGCGAGAAGGCCAAGATTGAAAATAAAGCGCAGGCGCAGCAGCTGCTGGAGGCCATTCGCGCCGAGAAGAAGTACAAGGTTACTGAATTTAGAAAAGGAAAGCGGAGCCGGCGGGTACCGGATCCCTTTATTACCAGTACGCTGCAGCAGGAGGCCAGTAAGCGCCTGAATTTTTCGCCGCAGAAAACAATGCGGATCGCGCAGCAGCTCTATGAAGGCATTGAAGTCAAGGGGGCCGGTCTGGTGGGTTTGATTACCTACCTTCGTACCGATTCGACGCGTATTGCCAAGGAAGCGCAGGATGCGGCTAAAGCTTACATTACGGAGGCTTTTGGGGCTGAATTTGTAGGAGGCGGCCCGCGGGCAGAGCGGAGAGGAAAAATTCAGGATGCGCACGAGGCCATTCGGCCGACGTATACGCAGTACGACCCTAAAACCATAGAAGCGTCGCTGAGCCGGGATCAGTACCGGTTGTATAAACTGATTTGGGAGCGCTTTTTAGCGAGTCAAATGGCGCCGGCAGAATATGAGACGCAGCATATTCGTATCGCTTCTGAGCGGTTTGGGTTTGACGCGTCGGGTTCTCGGCTTTTGTTTTCCGGTTTTTTGAAGATTTATCAGGAGCAAGAAGAAGAAACCGAACGTTTTGAAAACATTGAAGGGCTGGAAAAAGAAGATGCCGTGGTCATTCGCACCATGGACGGGCTGCAGCATTTTACGCAGCCGCCGGCGCGTTATACCGAAGCAACGCTGGTTAAAGCGCTGGAAGAAAACGGCGTTGGCCGCCCCAGCACCTACGCGCCTATTATCAGTATTTTAACAGCGCGCGGCTATGTGGCAAAAGAGAAAAAAGTGCTGTTTGTTACAGAGCTGGGCAGTGTGGTGAACCGGATCATTAGCGAGTATTTTAAGAACATTGTGGATATTCGCTTTACAGCCGATATGGAAAAGTCGTTGGACGATGTTGCGGAAGGAAAAGAAAACTGGCGCAAGGTCATTGGAAGGTTTTATCAGGACTTCGCTCCCTTGGTGGACAAGGCAATGAAAGAGCTGGAAAAGGTGAAGTTAGAAGATGAAGTGACCGATGTGATCTGTGAAAAATGCGGACGTCACATGGTTTTGAAGTATGGGCGGTACGGTAAGTTTTACGCCTGCCCTGGTTTTCCGGAGTGCCGCAACGCAAAGCCTTATTTTGAGGGAACTGGAGTCAGCTGTCCGCAGTGCGGCGGCGAGGTTCAAATTAAAAAGACCAAAAAAGGACGCATTTATTACGGGTGTGAAAATAATCCTGAATGCGATTTCATGTCTTGGGAACGCCCTTCTGAAAAAACGTGTCCGCACTGTGGTCATCGGCTGTTTGAAAAACGAGGCAAGAAAAAGAAACTGGTTTGCTTACAGGAAGGTTGCGGATATGTAGAAGAGCTGCCGCAATCAGAAGAGTTAAACGAGGTCTAAAGAGAAAGGAAAGTACAATGATGACAGAAGAAATGGTATTAAAGAATATTCGTAATTTAAATCGCATGATGCAAAGACATGGTATTTCAAAGCCGATTTATGAGGATTTGTGCGCTATGAGCAGCGATATGCTAGACGCGAGCGTGCTTTTTGCCAGCAAAGAAGGAGAGGTTGTATGCTTGCACCAAAACCTGGGCCACCAAGGCAGCTCTTTTGCTACGTTACAGAGCGGCGAGATGCTGGACGAAAATTGCGCCAGTTCGCTCAACCGCGTGCTGGATACATGGGAAGGGGCTAAAGCCGAAAAATTTGGTTTTCCTCAAGGGGAAGGCGAGCAGTTTACGGTTATGATTCCTATGGAAAGCGGAGCCGAGCGGATGGGTACGTTAATATATCAGAGAGGCGAACAGGATTTTGGAACGCTGGAAGTTGCGGTTATGGAATTTGCGGCGGCCATTATTTGTATCAATTATGCTCAGGTCATGATGGCGGATCGGGAGAAAAAGCAGCAGCAGGCGGAGATTTGCCGCGGCGCGCTCTCCAGTTTGTCTTATTCGGAGCTGGAAGCCTCGATCAGTATTTTTGAACAGCTGGGCGGAAAAGAAGGTATGCTGGTGGCCAGCAAGATTGCGGATAGCCAGGGCATTACCCGGAGCGTCATTGTAAATGCGCTGCGTAAATTTGAAAGCGCTGGCATTATTGAATCCAGATCCCTAGGAATGAAGGGAACATATATTAAAGTTACGAATCCAACATTATTCGACGAAATGAAGAAATACATAGAGAAATAAAAAAATTAGGTGAACGCTTATAAGCCTCTGGTTTATAAGCGTTTGTCAAATGATTCCGCAAGAGAAGGCGTATCATGCAGGAAGGAGAAAACCTCTGAATGATAACGCCTGAAAGTAAGACAATGGGGCCGGATATGAGCTGGGAAGAAGGCCGGGCCCTGATCCTGTTCGCCATACAGGAATTAGCGATTAAACTGCCGGTAGGCATGGAGTGGGAAGACGTACTGCAATGCGGCTACCTAGGCATTTTGGAGGCGGCCGTGCGATATCAGCCATGCTATGGCACATTTAGCCACTATGCCTATATTAGAGTACGCGGCGCAATTTTGGACGGTATTATGGACTATCACTGGCTAACGCGCAGTCAGCTGCGGGATCGGCAGCGGCTCTATAGGGCCAGCGAAATGTTAAAGCGCCAGTTAGGCAGAGCCGCTACCGATGAAGAAATTTCCGAAAGCTTGTCGGTGAAAAAACAGGTAGTCACGACATGGAAACGGCTGGCCGATGCGAATGTGACGTATAGTGAAGATCTTTCGCTGGCGGAACTAAACAGACTGGAAGAAGAGTCGA
The DNA here is from genome assembly GCA_944383515.1 of uncultured Clostridia bacterium. Lineage (GTDB taxonomy): Bacteria > Bacillota > Clostridia > Lachnospirales > Bianqueaceae > CALWPV01. The sequence goes on along the minus strand of CALWPV010000021.1, from coordinate 11,789 downwards.
GTATTGTCTGGAAGGGAACCATGGAGTACCTGGAAGAAAAATATGCTTTGCAGCAAGCGATAGACAAGCTGAGCAGCAAAGAACGAAAGCTGGTCTACGCGTATTATTTTTATTGGCAAAGTCTGCGAGATTTTGCTGAGGAGCAGGGGATTAGTCGAAGCTGGGCCGGCGCCTTGCACCGAAGAGCCCTGCGTAAACTTAGAAAATGGCTGAAAGTTTAGAAAATAAAGGGTTTACAAAGGGGAAAAGCTGTGGTATAATGCATGACTGGAATTAATCAATCCACACGTAATCGGATGTTGAAACAGGTGCCCGCTAGGGTCGTTTGAATGAGGAAGATTACGGAGGAAAAAACCAAACGGAGGTATTACTCATGAGCGTTATTTCAATGAAGCAGCTGCTGGAAGCAGGTGTGCACTTTGGTCACCAGACCAGAAGATGGAACCCCAAAATGGCTCCTTATATTTATACCGAGCGTAATGGTATCTACATTATTGATTTGCAGAAAACCAGCCGCAAGGTAGACGAGGCCTATGCAGCCGTTAAAGAGATTGCGGCGCAGGGCGGTAAAGTGCTGTTTGTTGGTACCAAGAAACAGGCACAGGAGACCATGAAGACCGAAGCGGAGCGCTGCGGTATGTACTATGTCAATAATCGCTGGCTTGGCGGTATGCTGACCAACTTTAAGACGATTCGCAGCCGTGTAGCTCGTATGATCGAGCTGGAAAAAATGGAAGAAGAAGGCATCTTCGACATATTGCCGAAAAAAGAGGTTATGATTCTGAGAGGCGAATTGGAGAAGCTGCAGAAGAACCTGAACGGTATTCGCGATATGCAGGAGCTGCCGGATTTGATCTTTATTGTAGATCCGCGCAAAGAGAGAATTGCTATTCAGGAAGCGCATATTTTAGGAATTCCTACGGTCGGTATTGTAGATACCAACTGTGATCCGGAGGAAATTGATTATATCATTCCCGGTAATGACGACGCGATTCGTGCCGTTAAGCTGATTGCCAGCATGATTGCAGACGCTGTTATTGAGGCTAATCAGGGCGAGCAGATGGCCGACGAGCTTGTTCAGGGCGAAGAAGACGCTGAGCAGGAAGTAGAAGAGGTTGAAACCGAGGAAAGTACGGAAGAAGCGGAGGAGGAAGTCGAATAATGGCAGAGATTACTGCAAAAATGGTAAAAGAGCTGCGTGAGCTGACCAATGCCGGCATGATGGATTGCAAAAAGGCATTAATGGAAGCAGGCGGCGATATGGACGCAGCGGTTGAAGTACTGCGTAAGAATGGTTTGGCACTGGCAGCTAAAAAGGCTGGACGTATTGCGGCTGAAGGCCTGGTAGCGTTTAAAGTCAGTGAAGATGGCAAACGGGCAGCCATTGTTGAAGTTAACTCTGAAACCGATTTCGTGGCTAAGAATGAAATGTTCCAGAACTTCGTGGCCGATGTTGCTACGCAGGCGTTAGCTACCAAAGCTTCGGATCTGGACGCGTTCAAGGCAGAGGCTTGGCTGGGTGACAGCTCTAAAACCGTGGGCGACGTTCTGGTTGAGCAGGTTGCGGTAATTCACGAGAATTTGCAGATTCGTCGTTTCGCTCAGCTGCAGTCCGAAGGCTATGTAGGGTCCTACAGCCATGGCGGCGGCCGTATCGGCGTACTGGTTGCCATGAACTGCCAGGAAGCCAATGACGCTGTAAAAGAGGCTGCGAAAAACGTAGCTATGCAGATTGCGGCTCTGAATCCCCAGTTTGTTAACCGGGCGGCGGTTCCGGCTGAGTTCATGAATAAAGAGCGCGAAATCCTGATGGAGCAAGCTTCTAAAGAAAATAAACCGCAGAACATTATCGAGAAAATGGTTGAGGGTCGCTTGACCAAAGAAATGAAGGAAATCTGCTTAATGGATCAGGTATACTTCAAAAACGATGAGCTGACGGTTGAGAAGTATTTGAAAGAGGTTTCCAAGCAGGTAGGCTTCCCGGTAGAAGTAACTTCCTATGTTCGTTACGAGACCGGCGAAGGTATCGAGAAGAAGGAAGAAAACTTCGCAGAAGAAGTTGCCAAACAGATGCAGTAAGTTGGAAAGAGAAAGTATAAGGGTGGCTGTAGGGCCACCCTTATTTTTTTGAAAATGAAGAAAATACAGATTGATTTTGCGCCTTTAGAAGGCATTACCGGATATCATTTGCGCCAGGTACACCACAGCCATTTTGGTGATATTGACCGATACTATATTCCCTTTATTCAGCCCAAGCAGCATGGGCATTTTAGTCACCGGGAAGCCCAGGATATTCAGCCCCAGCATAATGAGGGGCTTGTAGCGATTCCCCAGCTGCTGACGAATCAGGCCTATGACTTTTTAGTGACCACGGAAAAACTGGCGGCTTTGGGCTATCGGCATGTCAATTTGAATTTGGGCTGCCCGGCGCGCACCGTAGTGAGTAAAGGACGCGGCGCGGGACAGCTGGCGGACCTGGGCAAGCTGGAAGCGTTTTTAACAGAAATTTTTCGTTATACACCGCTGCCGGTATCGATTAAAACCAGAATCGGCGTAGAGCAGATACAGGAATATGAAAGTTTATTAGCGCTGTATTGTCAGTTTCCGCTGGCAGAACTGATTGTTCACCCGCGCTTGCAGCGCGAATACTATGAGGGCAGGCCGCATAGGGAAGTCATGGAAGAAACCTTAAAGCAAGCTCCGTTTCCGGTCTGTTACAATGGCGATATTGTGAATCTAGACGAATTTTATCAGCTGCAAAGCGCGCTGCCTGCGTTACAGCGCGTGATGATTGGCCGCGGGCTATTGCGCCGCCCGGCGCTGGCGCGGGAGATTTTGGGCGGCCCCGCCGCCACCATGGCGGAGCTTAAAGCGTATCATGACGATCTTTACCAGCGCTATCGCGGCGCATTCGGGGCCGAGAGGGTTGTTCTTTTTAAAATGAAAGAATTTTGGACGTATCAGATACAGGCGTTTGAGGAGCCCAAACGCATGGCGAAGAAGCTGAAAAAGGTGCAGCGTCTACCGGTTTATGAGCAGATAGTAGAAGAGGTGTGGGAGCAGGGGACGCTTGTGACGGCGGATTAGCGCTGACGCTGCTGGCTACGGTACTGCTGGTAGCGGCTGAGCAGGCAGAGAAGCAGGCCTATCGCCGCGATAAGGAGCCAAATGCTTAGGGCGAAGTTCCAGCCGTGATGCTCGACTAAGAGGCCGATGCCGAAGGTGGAAACGGCGGCTCCGACATAGGTAAGGAAGTTGAGCAGGCCGGTAATGGTGGCGGTGTGTCCCAAATAGCTATAGCGCAGCGGCAGAAGGCTAATGAGCATTAGGTTGACGGCTTCAATACAGGTGGTGAGCAAGGCAAATAAAAGCAGAGTCAGCCCGAGGCTATGCCGGCCGAAGCAGAGAAGCGCCAGTAGAGCCAGTGCGGCTACCAGGAAGAAAAAGGCGGAGGTAAGGCTTTCGCTGTGGAACAGCTTCTGATTGACCAGATGTCCCAGATAAGGGCCTAGTAAATTGACAATAGGAAGCGCGGTGGTGATTAGGCTGGCTAGGGACGGATCAGTCTGAAATCCCTCGGTAATGAAGGAAGGTACCCAGGAGGTTACGCCGTCGCGCAGCATGCCTTGCATCATGGCGCCGCTGAGCAGCAGTATAAAGGAAAGGCTAAGCAAAAGCGAAAGAAAAGAAGACGTGCTTGTCTGGGGCGCGCTTTTGGGCGAAGCGCCGGAGGGAGGCGCGTCTGAGGCCTCTTCAACTGCGCTCTGCGCCTGGTGGCGGCTGAGCCTGCGAAATAGTACGGGCCAGAGAATGGCGCCGGCTAACAGGGGCAGGGCCGACAGAATGAAAGAGAGACGCCAGCCGGAAAGAAAGACAATGAGGGAGCAAAGCAGGTACGACGCCATGTTACCCAGCGAACAAGAGCTGGAGAGATTGACGGTGCAGCGGATGCGGTCTTTTTCTGTAAGCATTTCGGCAAAGAGGCGAAGAAAAGGGGCCCAGAGCATAGAGAGGGCGTAGCCATTGAGAGCCCAGATAAAAAACATGGGAAGGTAACCGCCGCAAAGTCCCATGGCTATATTACAGAAAGCCGAGGTGAGCGCTCCAAACAGCACCATGTGTGAAGGGTGGAGACGGTCGCCGAGTAGTCCGTTAATGAGCTGTCCGCAGGCATAGGTGAGAAAGAAAATGGTATTGATACTGCCGGCCTGCGAAGCGCTTAAGACGCCATCGGCCATCATCTGCGGCATGAGCGCGGAAAAATTGCGCCTGCCGATGTAGGAAGCCAAATAGATAAACCAGCATAAAAAGAAAAGGAGACGCACCATGGAGGGATTGACAATTTTTTTAGTTTTCATGGGAAACCTCCTGCGCCGCTACATGCAGCTCTAATCCGGCTTCGCGCAGCGCCGTTAAAAAGGAAGCAGAAAGGCCGGCGGTCTGATCGGTAATCAGGTGGTGAACCGCGTCTAAGTCGCAGGTTTTATAGAGGGCGCGTTTTTCCAGTTTTTCGGATTCGGCCAAAATATAGGTTTGCTGCGAGCGCTGAATCATAAGGGCAGACAGTGCGTTTTCTTCGCTCTGATACATATGAATGCCGTCCGGATCCACCGCGGTGGCGCCAATAAACGCCTTGTCCGCTGAAAGATTTTGCAGCATATGCTGGGCAAAGGAGCCGCCGGTTACGTAATTATGGTAATCGACGCAGCCGCCGAGAAATAAAATGGTTCCGTCAAACTTGCCGGCCTGATGCAGCTGCATGAGTGAAGTTAGCGTCACAATGGAAGGGGTAATGACCGTTAGCCGGGAGAGGCCGGCGGCGGTGCTTAAAAAGGGAGCCATGGTATCGGTGGTAGCGCCATGCCCAATGACAATCACGTCGCCATCTTCTACCAAGGAGGCCGCGAGGCGGCCAATTTGACGCTTGGCTTCTTTATTCGTATCGGCGCGTTCGGGGTAAGCGGCCTCTTGCCGGGTGGGCTGCGGGAGCACTGCGCCGCCGTGGACACGGCGCGCAAGGCCGGCCTGATGCAGCGTCATAATATCGCGGCGAATGGTTTCGTCTGAAACGCCCAGTTCCTCCGCCAGCGTGCTTACCAGTACCTGACCGCTTTGGTGAAGCAGCTCTAAAATACGTTCTTGTCGTTTATTGGCTAACATAAAACAGGATCCTTTCTTCGTGAAATAAGGGCATTATACAGCGCAAACAAACAAAAGTCAACATAAAACAAATATTTTTGCTTGAGAAAAAGTGAGAAAATTTGAGAAAGTGACGATTGACGCGGACAAAATGGTATGCTACCATTAGACCCAGACAGGCATAGACCTGATCGTTATGGCAAGGAGGATTATTTCATGGCGATTATGCATTCAGAGTGGCGTGGAAGACTGGGGCACTGGCTTCGCACCCTTAAAGACGACTTCTATTGGCCGCTTGGCGAGATTCAGTGGCAAATGTACAGAACCATGGATCAGCTATCGCTGAAAGAGGCAGAAATAAAACCGTTTGCTCCCGTACAGGAAGGATTTTGTTGGGGGCAAAAATATGAATACGGCTGGATGAAAACCAGCATTACGCTTCCTAAGGAAGCGGCCGGCCAGCGGATTGTACTCAATCTGAATCCTGGCGGAGAATCTACCATTTTTGTAAACGGACAAGAGTTTGGTACCTACCGGGCCGACTGGGTACGAGAACCCCACCACTACATGGTGGACAATACCCTGACGCGCTGCGCCAAAGAGGGCGAGCAATTTGAGGTTATGCTAGAAACCTATGCCGGTCAGTTTTTCCCGCAGATCGATGGCTGCGCGACCGGTCCCATTCTGCCAGGCAGCTATCAGGATCCGAAAAAGGATGGCGAGCGTGTACGGCTGGGCCATTGCAGCTATGGAATTTGGAACGAAGACGCTTATCAGCTTTATATGGATGCAGATACCCTGGTTAAGCTTCTGGACGTGCTGGACGAAGACTCGCTAAGAGCGTCTAAAGTTGCCGAGGCGCTGGAGGCATTTACCCTTGTGGTTGACTTTGAGCAGGACGCGCCGGGGCGCGTAGCAAGCTACCGAAAAGGACGCGAGGTGCTTAAACCGGCGCTGGAAGCGGTAAATGGCAGCACGGTGCCGCAGTTTTACGTGATTGGTAATGCGCACCTAGATTTGGCGTGGCTCTGGCCCATGGCCGAGACCTACCGCAAAACGGCGCGTACGTTTGCCGCGCAGCTTAGGCTATTAGAAGAATATCCCGAATACCGTTTTATTCAGAGCCAACCGGCTTCTTATGAAATGTGCCGTATTTACTACCCCGATTTGTTTAAACGCATTGTCAAAGCGGCTAAAGAAGGCGGCTGGATTGCCGATGGCGCCATGTGGGTAGAACCTGACACTAACATGGCTTCCGGTGAAGCGCTCATTCGCCAGATTCTTTACGGAAAACGGTATTATAAAGAAGTTTTCGACGTTGACAGCCAGGTGCTTTGGCTGCCCGACACCTTTGGGTATACGGCGGCGCTGCCGCAGATTTTGCAAGGGTGCGGCGTCAAATATTTGGTTACGCAAAAAATCTTCTGGTCCTATAATGAAGGCGATCGCTTCCCGTACCATTATTTTGCCTGGGAAGGCATGGACGGTTCTAAGGTGACCTCCTTCTTGCCCACTAACTATACGTATTACACCACGCCAACGGAAGCCAACCGGGTTTGGAAGCAGCGCACGCAAAAGCGTGATTTAGACGCCTTCCTGTTCCCCTTTGGTTATGGAGACGGCGGCGGCGGTCCGGCGCGCGATTATATAGAATATGTGAATCGGCAGCATAACCTAGAGGGCGGCGTAGCCATGAAAATGGCCTCCCCGCAAGAATTTTTTGAAGACATGGACAAACAGGGCGGTCCCAAACATACCTATCGCGGCGAGCTCTATTTCAGCGCGCACCGCGGTACGTTCACTTCACAGGCTAAGGTGAAAGAGAATAACCGCAGAGCCGAGCTGGCGCTGCGCGAGCTTGAGCTTTGGGGCGCTTTGGCGCAGGTAAAACAAGGAAAAACCGATCTTTACCCGCAGCAAGACGCGGAGCGCCTGTGGAAAGAAGTGCTGCTGCATCAGTTCCATGATATTCTGCCGGGATCGGGCATTGCCGAAATTTACCACGAAGCCGAAGCGCGCATGGAGAAAGCCATTGACGAAATTCAAAAACTGACCGAACAAATGCAGGCACAGCTGGTGGAAAGCGATGCGGCAATCACCGTGCTGAACTCGCTCAGCTTTGAGAGAAAAACACTCATTCCTCTGCCGGAAGGCTGGACAGGGGCCCAAACGCGGCAAGGTCAGCCGCTACCGGTATGGCGCACAGACAATAAGGCTGTTGCCATGGCCGTGCTTCCGCCCTGCGGCGGCGTTACGGTGCTGCCGGCGGAGCCGGAAACTACGACCGCGTTAGTGCGGGGAGCCTCTGTTACGCAGACGGACAAGGGCTTTGTTATGGAGAACGAGCACCTGAAAGCCGTGGTGGATCAGAAGGGCGAAGTGATTTCGTTTAAAATTGCGGGTTCGGAGCGCGAATTCGCGGCCGGAGCCATGAATCATTTGCAGTTCTATAAAGATGTACCCCGTCTGTTTGACGCCTGGGATATTGATTCTAATTATGTGGATCAGGAAATAGAAGGAGCCCGCCAGGTTTCGGTGCAGATTGAGGAAGAAGGCGGCGCGCAGGCTGTTTTGGTGGTGAAGGGCTGCGTTGGCCAGTCTGATTTTACGCAGCGGATTCGTCTGGAAGCCGGCGCGGAGCGGTTGGAATTTGAAATGGATGTAGACTGGCGTGAGCTGCACCGTTTGCTCAAGGTTGGTTTCCCGGTAGATGTGTATACGGATACGGTGTATAACGAAATGCAGTTTGGGTATGTGGAGCGTCCGGTTCACCGTTCTCGCCTGTATGATCAGGATCGGTTTGAGGTTTGTAATCACCGCTATAGCGCGCTTTGCGATCAGGGTCATGGCGCCGCGGTGCTCAATGACGCGAAGTATGGTATGAGCGCAAATGAAAATCGGTTAGAGCTAACGCTGCTGCGGGCGGCGGCCAGCCCGGAAATGAGAGCCGATAATCGCCATCACCACTTTACCTACGCGTTTATGGCCTGGGAAGGCGATTTTAAAGAGGCTAAGGTAGTTGAGCAGGGGTATGAGCTGAATGTAAAACCGGCCGTTTTAGCGGGTAGCGCTCCTGCAGGCTCCGCTTTCCGTTTGGATCAGGCGCATATTGTACTGGAAACGGTAAAGGTAGCGGAAGACGGCAGCGGCGATTTGATTTTACGCTTATACGAGTCGAAAAAGGCAGCGGGCAGCGCATGGCTTAGCTGGGCGCTGGAAGGCTATGAAGTAGTGTATGCGTGCAATATGCTGGAAGAGCCGCAGGAGAAGCTAACTGTGGTTAAGGTGGCTGGCGAAAACAGCGTACAGCTGAATTTCAGAGCGTTTGAAGTGAAAACCGTTCGACTAAAAAAAGCCTAAATCTTGCATGAGGCCCGCACATATGGTATAATACCCTCATAGAACGACCGCAAGAATTCCGAAGGAATTCTTGCTAAGTTTGGCGTGCAAGCGCCAAACTTATGGTATAATAGACGCAGCATTGGGGTGATTGTGATTTCACGCCAAAGAGCTGCGTCTAGGAGTTCGCTTACAGCGAACTCGGGCAAAAATATGACATGACGTTTACAGAACGACCGCAAGAATTCCGAAGGAATTCTTGCTAAGTTTGGCGTGCAAGCGCCAAACTTATGTTTGATTAACTAAGGAGAATAACGGCAGTGTATAAACGGATTTTATTAAAGCTGAGCGGCGAGGCGCTCTCCGGAGATAAAGGTTTTGGGCTGGATGAAGCAACGACGCGAAAAGTGGCTCAGCAGGTAAAGGAGGCGGCTAAGGCCGGCGCTCAGATTGCCATTGTTATTGGCGGCGGCAATTTCTGGCGCGGCCGCAGCGCGGACGGCATTGATCGAGTCAAAGCTGACCAAATTGGCATGCTGGGCACGGTTATGAATTGCCTGTACGTATCAGAAATCTTTCGGACCGAAGGTATGGAAACCGCAGTGTATACGCCGTATGCGATTGGTCTTTATACCGAGATTTTTAATAAAGATAAAGCGGTGCGCGATCTGGAGAGCGGTAAAATTGTCTTTTTCGCCGGTGGAACAGGACATCCCTTCTTTTCTACAGATATGGGAACGGCGCTGCGCGCGGCGGAAACAGACTGTGAAATCATTTTAATGGCCAAAAGCATTGACGGCGTATACGATAGTGATCCGGCGGTAAATCCGCAGGCTAAGAAATATGACAGCTTGTCCTATCAGGATATGCTAGCGCAGAATCTCAAGGTCATTGATTTACCGGCGGCAGCGTTCTGTATGGAAAACCAAATTCCGGCTATTTTATTCGCTCTGCAGGAAGAGAGAAGTATTATTCGTGTGGTACAGGGCGAAACGCTGGGCACTCTGATTCGTTAAGTAGTATTCATATTATAAGGAGGCGTTCATATGCAGAGTCAAGATCTTGATCAAAGCAAAAACAGAATGGAGAAAGCCATTCAAAATCTGGAAGAAGAATTTAACACCATTCGGGTGGGTAGAGCGAATCCGCATGTACTGGATCGCATTACGGTGGACTATTACGGAACCATGACCCCCTTAAATCAGGTGGGCAATATCTCGGTTCCTGAACCCCGCATGCTTATGATTCAGCCTTGGGATGCCAGCATGGTGAAAGCGATTGAAAAAGCGCTTAATGCCTCAGAGCTGGGCATTCATCCAACGTCCGACGGTAAAGTCATTCGTCTGGTTTTTCCAGAATTGACAGAGGAAAAACGAAAAGAGACCAGCAAAGAAGTCAAGAAAAAAGGCGAAGCGGCAAAAGTAGCCATTCGAAATATTCGCCGGGACATGATGGATTCTCTGAAAAAGCAGAAGAAAGATAACGAGATCACTGAAGACGATCAGAAGGATCTGGAAGAGAAGCTGCAGAAAATGACAGACGAATTTATTAAAAAAGTCGATCAGCGCGTTGAGGTTAAAACAAAGGAAGTTATGGCCATTTAATCAGGGCTGATACTATGCGAAGAGGGCTGCCTCGATCGTTTGAGCATAGCTGAAAAGGTATGTTCAAAAAAAGAAGCGGCCCTGCTTCTTTATAAAAAAATGGAAGTGAGGAGAGCTGCCTAATGCAGATTGCGGATATACAGCCTGAGCGGTTGCCCCGGCATATTGCCATTATTTTAGACGGCAATGGGCGCTGGGCCAAAAAGAATGGAAAGCTTCGTCAGCAGGGGCATAAGGCGGGAGCCGATAATATTGAAGTCATTGGCGACGCTATGATTGAATACGGCATTCCGTTTTTGACCGTATATGCTTTCTCTACAGAAAACTGGAAGCGGTCTACCGAGGAGGTTTCGTACCTTATGGGGTTAATGAAACGGTATCTGATGAAAAACAAACAAGACGCGCTGAGAAAAGGAATTCGTATTCGTGTTATTGGAGACCGCAGCAAGCTATCTGACGATCTGCAGGTTTTAATCCGGGAGATGGAGCGGGATACCAAGGACATGACCCGGCTGAATCTGACGTTTGCTATCAATTACGGTGGCCGAGACGAGATTGTTCGCGCGGTGCGCAGGGCTGCGCAGGATGTTAAGCAGGGGATTCTTGCGCCGGAGCAGCTAGATGAAGCGGCGTTTTCAGCGTATTTGGACACCTGTGAGCTTCCCGATCCCGATCTCATGATTCGAACCAGCGCGGAGCAGCGCATTAGCAATTTTCTCTTATGGCAGCTGGCCTATAGTGAATTTTATTTTTCGGATCGCCTGTGGCCCGATTTTACGCCGGAAGATCTATTGGCGGCGATTCAGGATTATGCCAGCCGGGAACGAAGGTTTGGCGGTAGGGTGAAGGAGGCGAAAGCATGAAGGTACGAATTATTAGCGGCATTGTGCTGATTGGAATTTTTATTGTGCTGCTGGTTTTAGGCGGCCCGGTGCTTTTAACGGCCTTGTTTATTCTGAGCCTTTTGGGGTTATTTGAGCTGTATAATGCCTTGCAGCGCAGTAAGCTCTACCATCCGTTTCGCATTACGGGCATGGTTGCGACATTCGCGCTTTACATAGGACTCATTCTCATGCAGCATCAAATCTGGGACGGCAGTTTTATTCGTCATTTTTTTACCATTTTTTTAATCGTGCTGATGGTAGAGTGCATTATCAGCTATCCCAAGCGATCCGTATCCGATGCGGCACTGACTTTATTTAGCGTAGCGTATGTCAGCATGCTCTTTTCTTATGTCTATTTGCTGCGCACGGCAACCAACGGACAATTTTTTGTTTGGTATATTTTCGCGGCGTCCTGGGGATGCGATACCTGTGCGTATTTTACCGGTTATTATTTGGGACGTCACAGGCTGTCGCCGGTTCTGAGCCCTTCTAAAACGCTGGAAGGCGCGATTGGCGGCGTTGTCGGCTCTATTTTACTGAGCACAATTTACGGCATGATTATTGCCGGCCCCATGGGAATGGATCAGGGGCTTATGCTGAAGGTTTCGCTTCTGGTTGGCCTCATCGGGTCCATTGTAGCGCAGGTGGGCGATATTTTTGCTTCTTCGATTAAGCGCAAAATGAAGATTAAAGATTTTGGGCATTTAATTCCCGGGCACGGCGGCATTTTGGACCGGTTTGACAGCTTGCTGCTGGTGGCCCCTGTAATTGTTATGATTTTAGAGATGTTTCGAGTGATCTAACGAATGAGAATAACGAAAAG